>DAOTJI010000048.1:0-19903 GCA_035448625.1 Smithellaceae bacterium
TGGTCGGGGCGAGTGGATTTGAACCACCGGCCCTCTGAACCCCATTCAGATACGCTACCAGACTGCGCCACGCCCCGACATGATGTGCTGTTAATGGCTGAGGCAATTACCACCTTCGGCCGAACCTGTCAAGAACAAACACAAATTCAACAGGCGGTCCTAAGGCCGATGAAGTCCATCGGTGAATCGACGCCCATTTTCCGCTTGAACAAAAAGCATCCTTCCGGTATGATAACGCCATGATTCGCAAGACAAATATAAAAATTTACCCATTGGCGGCAGGACTGATCGCCCTGTTTTTCTTCCTGGTTTTTCTGCAGGCCGCCCCCTCCCATGCGGATATTTACAAATACGAGGACCCTGACGGCGTCATTCATTTGACCAATGTGCCGTCCAATCCCAAAGTCAAGTACGTGATGCTGGTCCGGGAAAAGAGAGTCATCTTCTCCCCCAACATCAACGTAAAAGAATATGACAAGATCATCACCCAAGCCGCCAGCAAATTTCAACTGGACGCCTCCCTGATCAAGGCCGTCATCAAAGCGGAATCCAATTTCAACCACAAGGCCGTATCGCCCGCCGGCGCCAAAGGCCTCATGCAGCTCATGCCGCAAACCGCTTCCGCTCTGAATGTGGAGAATGTTTTCCACCCGGAAAACAACATCGAAGGAGGCGCGCGATACCTGCGCTATCTTCTCAATCTCTATAAGGGAAACCTGCCGCTTGCGCTGGCGGCCTACAACGCCGGGGAAGGAGCGGTGGCCAAGTACAATTACGACGTGCCGCCCTACCGGGAAACACAAAATTACGTCCGAAGGGTTCTTGACCTGTATCAATCCTACAGCAAATTATAAGACCGGTTGCTCCTCGACATAGAGATAGAGTCTTAATTTCGCAAGTGTTTTCTCTTTAATTCCCTTGACCTGCATAAGCTCTTCCAGCCTTTTGAAACGGCCTTTTTTCTCCCGCAGGGCCATGATATCTGAAGCCCGCCTCTCCCCCACCCCTGGAATCATCTGCAATTCTTCGAAGCTCACCCGGTTGACGTCCACCGGCAAGCCCAGGGCCAGTCTTTTTACGGCGTCCATGCTTTCAATCCTGACGGTGGAGTCCGATGTCCAGTTCACCCGCATGCCGTTTTGCAGGACAACATCCCCTCCTTCCGGCACGGGAATGTCCAGGCGGACGCATAGGGAATGAAGCCTGGTGTCCGGCTCAACAAAAAAAATGCCTGAAATCCCCTCGGGGTCGGCAAATTCAACAGCGAAGCGATGAGGGACGGATTCGGAAAACGGGGGGGATTTCGGGCGAATCAGCGCGGGGGCGAAAAAAAGAATCAGGGGAATCAGCGCCAGTAAAACACCCAGCGCAATCAATCCCCTGATCTGATGTTCATACCCTTTCACGTCTTATTTCTTCTTTTCCAGATGAAAAGCATCGTGCAGCACCATAACGGCCAGCTCCGTGTATTTTCTCTGAATCACGCAGGAGATCTTGATTTCCGACGTGCTGATCATCATAATGTTGATGCCTTCATCCGCCATGGTTTTGAACATCTTGGCCGCGACGCCGGAATGGCTGACCATGCCCACGCCGATGATGGAAACCTTGGCGACGTCGTCATCGACTTCCACCTTTTTGGCGCCGATTTCTTTGGCCGTCGCTTCCACGATTTTCTGGGCGGCCTTCATGTCTTTTTTCGCCACCGTGAAGGTCAGATCCGTAAAGCCCTGAGAACTGGCGTTTTGAATGATCATATCCACGCTGATGTGGCGCTCCGACAGAGGCGAAAACAGACTCGCGGCGATGCCCGGCCGGTCCGGGATGTGAACAACCGTAATCTTCGCCTGATCGCGATCATAGGTGATTCCCGACAGCACTTCCTTCTCCATCTCTTTATCCTCCTTCGTAACCAATGTTCCGCCTTTATCGGAAAAAGTTGATTTCACATAAACGGGCACGTTGTATTTTTTGGCCATTTCCACCGAACGGGGCTGAAGAACCTTTGCGCCGGTCATCGCCATTTCCAGCATTTCATCATAGGAAATCCTGTCCAGTCTTCTGGCTTTGGCGCAGATGTTGGGATCCGTCGTGTAAACGCCATCCACATCCGTGTAGATGTCGCACCGGTCCGCCTTCAGGGCCGCCGCCAGCGCGACCGCGCTGGTGTCGGAGCCTCCACGGCCCAGCGTGGTGATGTTGTTTTCTTCATCCACGCCCTGAAACCCCGCCACGACCACAATGACGCCTTTCTTGAGCTCCTTTTGGATCACCTCCGTGTCTATGGAGGATATTCTCGCCTTCTGATATGCCTGGTCCGTCAGGATCGGGACCTGAAAACCGAGAAAGGAACGAGCGGGATAACCCATGGAATTCAAGACGATGGAAAGCAGCGAAATCGTCACCTGCTCCCCGGTGGAAATCAACGAGTCATACTCCCTCTCATCCGGATTTTCGGCCGCGCTCTGGGCAAGGTCGATGAGCCGGTTCGTTTCCCCAGCCATCGCCGAGAGAACAACAATCACGTCGTGTCCCGCCTGCTTTTCGCGAATCGCCTTGCCCGCCACATTTTTGATTTTTTCAACATTCGCCACGGATGTTCCGCCGAATTTCTGAACCACCAGCCCCATAAATTTAAACCTCCCTCGAAATGTCTTGCAATAAATCCCGGACCCTTTGTGCGGGTCCGCTGATCCTTATTTTTCTTCTGTTTTCATCCTCGTAGGTGAAAGAAACCCAGATGGCGTCCGGCGGCAGGGCATCCGGAATCTTCTCCGCCCATTCGACGGCCGTCACGCCCTTTCCCGACAGGTATTCGTCAAATCCCAGATCCTCCAGTTCCGCCGCCTGGTTCAACCGGTAAACGTCGCAGTGAAAAAGCCTGCATCTTCCCGGATACTCGTTGATCAGGGTGAAGGTCGGACTGGTGACCGCGTAGTCTTCCCCGACGCCCAGCCCCCTTGCGAGCCCGCCTGTAAAACAGGTTTTGCCGGTCCCCAACTCCCCGGACAGAGCGAAAACGTCACCGTTTGCCGCTCGTTTCCCGATCGAAAAACCGAGGTCGAAGGTTTGCCCGGCATTTTCCGATTCCATTTCAAGGATGACTCTGTTCATATTTTATCCGCAAACCCGTCATCCGGCAATTCTTTTTCCAGCACGACCGTCGCGATAGCGTAATGTTTCGTGTGGGTGATGCTGAGATGGATATTGGTTATCCCGGCCCGCTCCACAAACGACCGCGCGCCTCCGCACAGGCGGAGCCGGGGCTTTCCGCTTTGCTCGTTGGCCACCTCGATGTCCGCCAGCTTCACGCCGGCGCCGAGGCCCGTGCCGATCGCCTTGAGAAAAGACTCCTTGACGGCAAACCGCGCTCCGTAATGAACCGCAGCCTGTGCGTGCCGTCCGCAGTAATCGATTTCCGATTCCGTAAACACCCGGGACAAAAATTTCGGCCCCCACTTCCGGATGATTTTTTCAATGCGCTCGTTTTCCACCAGATCGATGCCGATTCCGTATATCATGAGTCCATCCCGGCGCGGACGATCGCATCCGTCATGGCCGCTACTTTCTTCATGGCCGCGACATCATGGACGCGAACGATGTGACAGCCGTTCATCACCGCCGCGGCCACCGTCGCCGCCGTGCCTTCCAATCTCCTATCCGCGGCGTCCCCCGTCACGCTGCCGATAAACGCTTTGCGGGAGGTTCCGACCAGCAGGGGAAGCCCCAGCGATTTGAACTCGTCGAGCCGGTTGAGAATCCTGCAATTGTCCTCATAGGTCTTGCCGAATCCGATTCCCGGATCGACCACCAGCCTCTCAAGGCCGATGCCGGCCGCCAGCGCTTTCCCGACGGCCCTTTCGAGAAACGAAAGGATTTCTCCCGTCAGGTCGTCATAGTGCAAATTGCCGCTTTGCATATCGGCCGGAGTCCCCCGCATGTGCATCAGGACGAGAGCCGCGTCGGCTTTCCGGATGACGGAGGCCATCTTCCGGTCGCCCGCCAGTGCGCTGACATCGTTGATGATTTCCGCTCCCGCTTCGAGTGCTTTCTCGGCGACCCGGGCCTTCATGGTGTCCACAGAAACAGGGACGGTCAGCTTCGCGGCCAATTCTTCCACTACGGGAAGCACCCTGGCGATTTCTTCCTTCAGGAGAACCGTCTGCGCCCCGGGCCGGGTGGATTCACCGCCGATGTCGATGATGTCCGCTCCTTCCTCCGCCATTTGCCGTCCCCGTTCGACGGCCCGGATGCGGTCCAGATAACGGTTGCCGTCCGAAAAGGAATCGGGGGTTACGTTCAATACGCCCATAATCAGCGTTCTTTCTCCGAGGACGATTTCCCGCCGCGGCGTTTTCAGGACCAACCGTCGGTTTTCCAGGCGATCCAGAAGAGAGCGAAGATCCCGGGCTATCCCGCCCAGCCCGAAAGGCTGCTTTTCAATTTTTCCGGACAAAGCGCCGATCTGCTTGAGGGTTCCCATGAGCAAAACGTCCGTGGCGTCCACCGTGCAGGAAACGCTGCCGCGCGCAACCGCCGCGTCGGCGCCCAGTGACAGCATTTCCTGCTTGAGAATGTTGGCGATTTTGCAGGGCTGTGAGGACAGAAGAATGTTTACGTGCCGTGTTTTGGGCGTCATAGCGCGGACCCCGTATGGATCCACGCCGATCCGCTGAAACAGGGCGACCGCTTCGCCGTCATGCTGGATTTTAACGATCTTCAAGGTTCGCCATCTACCGTTCAGGGATTCTCCGCAGCATGCTCGGTCGGCAGGGCGCTGCCGATAATCTGGTCGATTTCCGAGGCGTTGAGAACTTCCTTCTCCAGAAGCTCTTTGGACATTCTGTGCAGGATTTCGATGTGCTCGTTGAGCAGGGATGCGGCTTTATCATAGTTTCGCTTGACGATCGAGACGACTTCCTCGTCGATTTTTCTGGCCGTTTCTTCGCTGTAATCCTTGTGGGTCGCAAACTCCCTTCCCAGAAAGATCTGCTCTTCCTTCTTGCCGTAGCTCAGCGGCCCCATGGTTTTACTCATGCCCCACTCACAGACCATCTTCCGGGCCAGGTTGGTCGCCCGTTCGATGTCGTTGCCCGCTCCGGTCGTGAAATCCTTCAGGATCAGCTCTTCAGCCGCTCGTCCGCCCAGAAGGACGGCGATATTGTTTTCCAGATACTGGCTTGGATACGTGTGCTTTTCGTCCACCGGGAGCTGCTGCGTCAAGCCCAGAGCCCGGCCGCGGGGAATGATCGTCACCTTGTGGATCGGATCGGTGCCGGGGATCAGACGGGCCACCAGCGTGTGGCCGGCTTCGTGGTAGGCCGTGTTGCGTTTTTCCAGGTCGCTGATGACCATGCTCTTTCGTTCGGTGCCCATCAGGATTTTGTCCTTGGCGAATTCAAAGTCCGCCATGTTGACCTTTTCCTTATTCAGCCTCGCGGCGTTCAACGCACCCTCATTGACCAGGTTCTCGATGTCGGCCCCGGATGCGCCGGGCGTCCCTCTGGCCAGCACCGCGTAATTCACGTCGTCCGCAACCGGAAGCTTGCGCGCGTGCACTTCAAAGATTTTCTCCCTCCCCTTCACGTCCGGCAGGGGCACTACCACCTGGCGGTCAAACCGCCCCGGCCTCAAGAGCGCCGGATCCAGGACGTCGGGACGGTTGGTCGCCGAAACCAGAATCACGCCTTCATTGGATTCAAAGCCGTCCATTTCCACCAGCAGTTGATTCAGAGTCTGCTCCCGTTCATCATGGCCGCCTCCCAGTCCCGCCCCGCGGTGCCTGCCGACCGCGTCGATTTCATCGATAAAAATGATGCAGGGAGCGTTCTTCTTGGCCTGACTGAACAGATCCCGGACACGCGACGCCCCCACGCCGACGAACATTTCCACGAAATCGGAGCCGCTGATGCTCAAAAAAGGCACGTCGGCTTCCCCCGCAATCGCCCGGGCCAGAAGGGTCTTGCCGGTTCCGGGAGGCCCCACCAGCAGGAGCCCCTTGGGAATGCGGCCGCCCAGCCTGGTATATTTCTTCGGGTCCTTTAAAAAATCGATGACCTCCTCCAGCTCCGCCTTGGCTTCATTCACGCCGGCCACATCGGCAAAGGTCACCTTCTTGGACTTGTCGGTAATCAGGCGCGCCCGGCTTTTTCCGAAAGACATCGCCTTTCCGCCTCCCGCCTGCATCTGCCGCATGAAGAAAATCCAGACGCCGATCAGCAGCAGCATCGGAAACCAGGACACGAAAATCATGTACCAGGGATTTTCTTCCATCGGCTTGGCGGTGATCTTGACGTTTTTCTCACGGAACATCCCGATCAAGCCGTCGTCTTTCGGGGCATAGGTTTTAAAGGTATTGCCGTTGGCCAGTTTGCCGGATACGGCATCCCCCTGAATGGTGACTTCCGTTATTTCACTGTTCGCCAGATGCGTCAGCATGTCCGTATAGGTGATTTCCTTGGCGGTGGTTTTTTGCTGATTGAACAACTGCCACACCAGGAGGAATACCAGAAGCACGGTCAGGACAAGCGCTATATTTTTTTGAGCCGGATTCAATACCTTTCTCCTTGAAATTAAAAATGTTTAAAAGTCTTTATAATAATATCCGTCTTAACTCAAATATTTTCTTGCGTGCCGCCGTTTTTGGACCGGATTTCCAAAACCAGCATGTTTTTCGTTTCGGGCGTCACCTTCACCCGCTCGCTCATCTGCAGGTTTTCGACCCAGATCACGGATTCCCGATCCGCCAAAAGTGCGATACGGTCCCGTTCCGGCCTGGGGATCTTGCGGTCGATGAACAGCTTTTTGATCTTCTGTGACCCCTGGGTGCCCAGCGGGTCAAACCGGTCGCCTTCCCGGCGGTTCCGGACCACCAGGGGCTTGCGGACCTTGTCTTCGTCAAAGCAAAACGCGGAGCAGTTTTTAAAATTTACGCGGGCTTCCTTTTCCCGGTGGATGGAAAAGACCATCCCCCTTTCCCGTACCTCAACTTCTCCGGGAATCTCCAGCGGATATTCATAACGCTGAAGGCTTCCTTCAGGTTCGGCGGTGATGAACACGCGATCATATTCTCTGCGGGCGGCAAGGCCGTACGGCAGGCTGAGTCTTTTCCCCGTCTTTTGCTCCTTCAGCAGGCCGGCCAGCGCCTGAAGATGGCCGGAAGAAAAACCGCCCGTCTCCGGCGCCAGACGCTCCAGTAAAGACTTGAGAACCCGGTAGATGAGCGCGTCGTGAAGGGAAAGAACGTACGAGGCGGAAAAGGAAATCTCCCGGTCCGTTTTCCGAATCGTCGGCGAGCGGAGAATCTCTTGAACGCAATCATCGATAAACGAATCGTCCCGCCGGATAATTTCCGCCGTCCGGGCCAGCGTTTGCTCGATTCGGGGATTGTACTTTTCCCGAAGAAACGCAATCAGCTCCCGGCGGACTCGGTTGCGCAGGTAAATCCCGCTCTCGTTGGATTCGTCTTCTCGGTAGTCCGCGCCCTGCTCTTCCAGAAATTCGAGAATTTCCTTTCGGGACACCTCGATGAGCGGGCGAATGTATCGGCTGTCCCGAACGGGCAAAAAGCCCTTCAATCCGTCCAGACCGCTGCCGCGGATCAAGTTGAGCAAAACAGTCTCCGCCTGATCGTTTAAGTGATGGCCGAGTGCGATTTTATCGGCTTTGTGCCGCCCGGCCGTCCGGTCCAGAAAGCGAAACCTTTCCCGCCTCAGATAATCTTCAGTCGACAAGCCCGAGGGAATCGCGGTTTCGGCCAGCTTTTGCGTCACAAACACCAGCCCTGACTTCGCGGCCAGCGAACGGCAAAACGCCTCGTCCCCGTCGGACGGGGCGCCGCGCAGACCGTGGTTGAAATGGGCGGCAATCAATTCCAGACGCCAATGCGGTGCAAGAGCCGCAAGCGCCAGCAGCAACGCACAGGAATCCGCGCCGCCGGACAGGGCAACCACCACCCGGTCGCCCTTCTCCAGCATGGAGTATTTTCGAAGGGTCTGTTCTATTTTCCGGATCATCGTCGCTGAAAAATGGATTGGATCTCCGTCAGCTGTTCAACATACACGTCGGCTCCCATCCCGAGCATCTTTTCCCGGTTGCCCAGTCCGTTCAGATGTACGCAGGACAAGACCCCGGCATTCCTGGCGGCCGCCACATCATTATAGCCGTCTCCGATCATCACGGCCTTTCTGGGCGCAACCCCGTACTTTTCCAGAAGATACGCAATGACGCGCCCGTCCGGTTTTTGAAAAGGCGTCGAATCCGCTCCGACAATTTCCAGAAAATGCCGGTCGATCTTCAGCCCCTTGGCGATAGCCATCGTCAGGTAATAACGCTTGTTGGTCAGGATCACCTTCTTCTTCGAACCAAAATGGTTCAGCACTTCTTCGGCTGCCGGGTAGAGCTTCGTATGATCCAGCAGGTGCTTTTCGTAATGGCGCAGGAAAAACTCCATCGCCTCATCCAGCCTTGCCCGATGGTCTTCGCCAAGCGCTCTTTCCACCAATCGCCGCACGCCGTCTCCGACAAAACCGAGGATTTCATTGACCGGCCGCGAAGCCAGGCCTATAGACGTCAGGGCATGATTGACGGAAGCGGCAATGTCCTCGCCTGTGTCCGCCAGCGTCCCGTCGAAATCAAATATCATCAGATCGACCGCTTTCATTTTGTTCCCCCGTCGGTTGTTTAGCCGGAAAAACAAGCAAAAACAAGATATTTCGGCAAAGAAATTTTGTTTGACGACACCGGTGCCTTGTGTTAGGAACATGCAACCGCTTGGATCACTTGTTGCCGACTGAGACGGGAGTCAATAAAACTGTCAATACGGGTCTTCCTTACGCAGGGGAAGACCTTTTTTTATGGGACGGAACATGAAAAGAAAAACACCGTCGCTTACATTCGCCGTGGTCGGGGCCGGCATGGTCGGCACGGCCATCGGATTTCTGCTGCAGAAATCAGGTAACTCCATCACGGCCGTCGCCGATCTTTCCCAGGCACATCTGAAACGGGCATCCTCCTATATCCGGTCGCCCGGTTTTCGTCATCCGTCTGAAGCAGCCGCCCGCGCCGACTGCGTGCTGATCACGACGCCGGACGACCGCATTTTGTCCGCCTGCGGCGAAATCGCCGCAGGCTCAAACGTGAAAGGGAAAAAAGTTTTTCACATGAGCGGCGCGGGGGGACTGGATCTGCTGGCCCCCGCGGCCCGTGCCGGCGCTCTGACCGCCAGCATTCATCCGCTGCAGAGTTTCTCCTCCATTGACGGGGCCATCGCCAGCATTCCGGGCAGCTACTTCGGCGTCACGGCCGACACGGGCGTGAAAAAACTGGCGGCGGACATTGTCCGCGATCTTCAGGGCGTCCCCATCCCCATCTCCGCCGAGCAGAAGCCCCTGTATCACGCGGCCGCCTGCATCGCTTCGAATTACCTGGTCTCGCTGATGAGCGTCGTCGAATCCATCTACCTGTCCATCGGTTTTTCGGAAAAAGACGCCCGTAGAGCTTACCTGCCGCTGGTGTACGGCAGTTTGAAAAACATTGAAAACCAGGGTTGCCCGAATGCCCTCACCGGACCGATCGCGCGCGGCGATTCGGGAACCATCCAAAAACATATCGACGCCATGGCCCGCCATCTTCCCGACTTCGCTTCGATGTATGCGCATATGGGTTCCATCGCGGTGAAACTGGCCAGAGAAAAAGGCACCTTGAGCGCCGCCCAGGCGAAAGAAATCCTGGGAATGCTGAAAGGAGCAAAATCATGAGCACGCAGACGAAGATCAACCGGAAAACCATCCTGGACATCAAGAAAATGAAAGCGCAAGGCGAGAAAATTGCCATGCTGACGGCCTACGACTTCGGCATGGCGTCCATCCTGGACGAGAGCGACATCGATATTCTGCTCATCGGCGATTCTCTGGGCAATGTCGTTTTGGGTTATGACACCACGCTTCCCGTGACGATGGAGGATATGATCCACCACACCCGGGCGGTGGCCCGTGGCTCGCAGAAAGCGCTGATCGTGGCGGACATGCCCTTTCTTTCCTACCAGGTGTCGCAGGAGGCGGCGCTGGCCAACGCCGGGCGGCTATTGAAGGAGGGCAACGCCCAGGCCGTCAAGATCGAAGGGGGCATGGAGCACGCGGAAATTGTCCGTAAAATGACCCTCTCCGGCATACCGGTTATGGCGCATCTGGGTCTGACGCCGCAATCCATTCACCAGCTCGGCGGCTACAAGGTCCAGGGCAAGAAGGAAGACGCGGCGGAAAAAATTATGAAGGATGCCCTGGGCCTTGAAGAAGCGGGTGCCTTCTCCCTGGTGCTGGAATGCGTGCCGGAAAAACTGGCGGCGGAAATCACCCGCACCCTGTCCATTCCGACCATCGGCATCGGCGCGGGGGTTCACTGCGACGGGCAGGTTCTGGTCGTCAACGACATGCTGGGCATGAACGACCGGATGACGCCCAAATTTGTCAAAAGATACGCCCAACTGAACCAGGAGATCAAAAGCGCCGTCAAGCGCTACGCCTCGGAAGTGAGAACGGGTGCTTTTCCGGACGCGGAGCACAGCTTCAAGTAGCTTTTTTACCCGGCAAGCTGCTTGAGCATTTGGGTGTAGGTTCTCTGCAGAATGTCCGGGTGGACAAAATAATCCGGCCTTCGTTCATAGTGAAGCCGGATCAATTCACGGGCCGCCTGCTCGATGCTTCCTTCTGTTTGGAGCGCCCGGCGCATCCGGTCCATCATCTGAGCCGTCGCGTCTTTGGTTTGCCCGATGTATCCCCTCGCTTCTTCTCCGGCAATGCAGCCGTAATGGTCCGCGCAAATCATCCTGGCGTCCAGACCGGCAAGCTTCTCCAGGCTGGCAAGGTATTTTTCAAAGCTCGAACCGACGGCGATGACGTATTCGTCCCGATAGGGAATGGCCACGGCATCCGACGGAAACAAAATATTCATTTCGGGAACCCAGGCGGAAATCGAACAGGAAGAATGCCCGGGCGTTTCAAAGAATCGCACCTGACGGCCTCCGAGGTCCAGGCGGTCTCCCTGTGTGAGCGTTTCTCCTTTTACGTCATCGCGCCAGGTCCAGTCCATTCCCGCCAGCGGGTCTTCGCTTCCCTTCACTCTCCGGCGGACCTTTTCCGAGAATTCGTTGATTACGGATATGGCTTTTGGATTCGCCAGGACTTCCCAGCCGCGCGCGGACGCATAGACCTTCATCGCCGGCCAGTTTCTTTTCAGATAAGGCACCACGCCGACATGATCGAAATGAGCGTGCAGAATGACGACATGTTCGATTTGATCCGGCTTCATTCCCCACGAAGCGATCTGTCGGAAAAAATCCGGAAGGATGTAACTCATGCCGGCGCTGAGCAGGACCGACGTTGCAGCGCCTTCCAGCAGATAGACGCAGGACTCCTCCCCGCCCAGAAGCCACAGACCGTCATCGATTCGCCCCGCCTGCCTGATTCTCATTTACGGTTTGCTGTATTGAATGACCGCGTTTTTCTTCAGCCGCGCCATCATCTTGGAGAAAGCTTCCGCCTGCTTCTGCTGTTCGAGATACAGGGAAATCTGCTCTTGCACTTCGCCGAGGCCGACGGTTTTGGCCGGGGTCCGCCCCAGCACCTGAACGATGTGATGGCCGAATTCCGTGCTCACTACCGGTCCGACCGCGTTGATTTCCTGAGAAAACGCCGCGTCCTCAAAGGGTTTGACCGTCTGTCCCCTCTTGATTTCTCCCAGATCCCCGCCGTTTTCCTTGCTGGGACAGTCGGAATTTTTCCCGGCTACCTCGGCAAAATCGGCTCCGTTCAGGATCTGCCTGCGCAGGTTCTCGATCTTTGCCTTCTTTTCCGCCTTGACCTTTTCGTCGTCCTTGGCGTCAATGGCCACCAGAATATGCCGGACGTGAACGCTTTCTTCCGTGGTAAACTTACTTTTATTGTCGCTGTAAAATTTGCCGACTTCCTTTTCCGTCGGTTTGACTTTTCCGCCGGTTTCCATGGCGACCAGCTTCTGAATGCGGACGCCCAGCGCGATATCCTCTCGGGACACGTTGTTTTCCTTCAGAAAATCCTTAAGGTTTTTATCGGGTGGAAGATTGGCCTTGATCTGATCCATGGCCGCCTGGATTTCCTTATCCGTGGCCGAAATGTTTTTGCGTTTGACTTCATTGGCCAGAAGCGTGCGCATGACGAAATCTTCCGTCAGTTGTTTATTCAGGCCCTTCATCACTTCACTTTTCCGGTCGGCCGGAATCTTGTCCTGATAGAGTTTCATCTGCGCCTGAACTCTTTTATTCAGATCGCTCTTTTTCAGGACGATTCCGTCAACGCTCGCGGCCGTATCAGCGGGAAGCGGCTGGGCGGAAGAAGTCTCGGCCACCGCAGGCTCCGCGGCTGGTTTTTCCGGAAGCAGGATCGATTCGGAAGCGGTGTTTTGCGAAGCGGCGGCTTCGCTTTTGCCCGCAGCCGCCTCCTCTTTTTTGCAGGCAAACGTCAAGACAACCAGTACAAGCATCAAAATCGCCGGAACGCTCTTGAGTTTCATGAATTTCCTCCAGTACGCTTTTTCAAGTATGGATTGGGCTATATGCGAAGTTCTTTTGTAAAGTCAAGTAGACTTTTGATTCCATGGATTCAGGTCAGGCGCCGCAGGGCAAACAGCATTTTCAGGCCATCTTCGAGGCCGGGCGCGCCTTCACCCGACAAGCGACACGGAAATTCCAGGTTTTGCATCTCCAGAAGTTGTTTCACCGCGGACGGCAGCGATATTTTGGGATAAAAATGCCGGGTCAGGAAATGGATCAGCTTCAGGGTTTCAAATCCGTCAAACCATTCATGCATCTGCCTTTCATAGGTTTTGCGGTCCTTCACGTTGCTTCGGATTTTCGGCTGGACCGTCAAAAACCTACGCGCGGCCAGAAATTCCCCCAAGCCTGAATGGATCTCTTTGGCTCTGCCGAGAATCTCTTCCGCCGTGCCTTGGAAGGATTTGTTCATCAGGGCGATCAACGCTCTCAGAACGACAAATGCGCGCGGATCATACAGCGGATAATCGCCGGATGCTCGGGATACCATTCCGGCCACCGCCGCACCCGTCCCGAAGGGGACTCGCCCGGAAGACCGCCCGGACGGGTAGACGCGCGTTTCGTGAATTTTGCGCAGGGGCCCGAGCTTGGCCAGTTTGTTTAAAAAATAAAAATCCTCGCCCGCCTCGCGGCGATTCATGCCGCGCACGGCAAGGTATCCCTCGTCCGTCGTCACCATCGTGGAACCGATGGAATGAAACGCATAGGGCGATTCGGCAAATTGCAGACCCAGCACCCAGTATCGCAGGAAAATCTCGTAGCGGCAAACGGCCGCCTGCTGCTCCCTGTCCGCGGGCATTGGATGTTCATAATCCACCATACCGGCCTGCGCCCGGCCGGAAGAAAACGCGCTCCGGACGGCCGAGAGATAATCGGAGCGAACCAGCGTATCCGCATCGAGGCTCAAAATCAGGCGGGGTTTGTGTTCGGACGTTGACAGCAGACGAAGCGCCGTATCCATGCCGATTTTCCGGGCCATTCCGACGCCGCCTTCGCGGTCGGGAATCTCCAGTCCGGGGGAAGAGGCATCTATAAAACCCAGACGGATGGGGCTTGCGGCGACAGCCCGCCATGCTCCACGGAGTTTTTCGTCCGCTTCGGGAGCATCAAAATGCCGCCGCCGGATCAGCGCGTCCAACCAAGTCAGCGTCTGAGCGTTGTTTTCCTTGTCTTCGTCGGGAGCGTCGGCCTTGTTATTGACGACGCACAGAACCATTGTTTTGCTCAGCAGCGCTTCCGGATTGAGGGCGACCGACGCCAATGTAAACAATAACGAGTCTCTTTCGGCATACGCCGGAATCACGACCACCTGTTCCACAGGGCCAAAATCCGCCGTCTGCAGCCGCCAAGGCGGCCCGGCCGCGTACCGGTTCAGATAATCATCGATCAAGGAAGCTTTTTTCACGGGAGAACATTTCCAAAACACGGCCGCGCAGCGCCGGATAATCGCCGCCGGGAATCCATTCGATCGGCACGCCCCTCTTTTCCATCCGCCGGAACCACGTCATCTGACGTTTGGCAAACTGTCCGATGGCGGCCTGAAGCCCTGCCGTCATCTCGTCCCTTGTCGTTTTTTTCTGCAAATAGCGGGCAATGAACCGGTATTCCAGGCCAAAGCGGTCCAGCCTTTCCCAGGAAATCCCCTCTTCGTGCAGACGGGATACTTCTTCGATCATCCCTTCCGCCAGCCGCTGGAACAGCCTGGCCGAGATCCTTTTTTTCAGTTCAGCCCTCTCCCAAAAAATACCGAAGACTCCGGCATGGATCTCAGGGAATCGGATTTGATGGTTTGACGGGTTATTCCTGGCTCTTTCAATTTCAATTTTCCGAATCAGCCGCTCCCGGTCTTGAAGATCCGTTTGATTGTGCAGCCGGGGTTTCATGGCCAGCAGCATGCCCTGAAGCTCCTCCATCGGCAACCCCGCCAGCTCTTCCCGCAGGCGCGCGTCCGGTTCGGCATCCGGCATGAAATAACGGGTCAGCACGGATTCCACATACAGGCCGGTGCCTCCGACCAGCAGGGGCAGGACTTGCTTTTTTCTGAGCACGGAAAAAATTTCATAAAACCGCTTCTGGAACTCAAAAACGCTGAACTCCTGATCCGGGTCCAGAATGTCGATCAGATGGGAAGGAATGATGCGTCCGTCCATTCGGAACGCGTCCAGATCCTTGCCCGTGCCGATGTCCATCCCCCGGTAAACCTGACGCGAATCCGCGGAAATGATTTCTCCTCCAAACTCGGCGGCCAGCCGGACGGCCAGCGCGGTTTTTCCCGATGCCGTCGGACCCAGGATGACGATCAGATTTTTTTTCATGATGGGCTGATCAAAAAAAAATGCCCCGTGATGCGGGGCATTTTTTGGTTCATCGTTTTCAGCGACTAAAGCGGCTGAACGTTCGCTGCGCTGGGGCCCTTGTTCCCCTGCTCGATGTCGAAACGAATCCTCTGTCCCTCATAAAGAGTCTTGAAGCCCGTTCCCTGAATGGCGCTGTAATGTACGAAAACATCTCCACCTTCATCATTTTCAATGAAGCCAAAACCCTTCTTCTCATTAAACCACTTCACTTTGCCTTCTGCCACTTCTAAACCCTCCCCTTTCAAATATTTGCTTCTTCCGGTTGATCCCGTCAGAAACTAAAAAACCGCTGGAATTCTTTTTTCAGCAAGAACTCTTTGCGGTTATTTTCTTTTTTTAATCGCTTTCAGCACTACTATTTTACCGACTTGAACCTTCCGCCACCTGTAAAAACCGGTCATAAAACCGGCACGTTGGAGACGAACATAACACCATTATTTTTAAAATCAAGCTTTTTTTTCATCAATATACCGCCGCAAATGCTCGGCCAGACGAGCCTCCTGTCCGAAGTAAAAATGGTCGACACCCCTGAGAATCGTCAACTTTGCGCCGATCCGTTCCGCTTTTTTTCTGAGAACCGGCACATCGCAAAACATATCCTGATCCCCGCAGATAATGAATTCCACGGCATTTTCCAGACCCGCCCAGTCGAAGTCAAAGTATTTCAGAGGAGGAGACACCAGGCAAACGGACGACGCAACCGAGCGTTGTTCCTTGAGCAGGCGGCAGCAGATCCAGGCACCGAACGAATAACCGACGAGAAATATTTTTTCGACGCCACGGCTTTTTGCAAATGCACAGGCGGACCATAGGTCCTGCTTCTCTCCCCTGCCCTCGTCGTAATGCCCCGTGCTTTTTCCGACGCCGCGAAAATTGAAGCGCAGCGTGGAAAAACCGGCGGCGCTCCATTCGTCGCGGATCGCTTCCACAACATTGTTGTGCATGGACCCGCCCATCAGGGGATGCGGGTGGCAGATCACGGCTCCAGTATTTCCGTTTCCCGAATGCCACAACCCTTCGCCGGTGAGACTGCCGTTGGGCCAGAACACTTTTTCTTCCTTCACCATAGAGAACGCTCCGTCATTTCACACCACGCTGTCCCTCACGCCCATCGCCCATTTTCTATTCCCCATGACCCTACGTCAAATCCGGCCTGCACGATGACAGGCGCACAGCCCTCTCCCCGCATAGGGCAGAAGATCCGGAGCCCTCTCATCACAAACCGCAATTTTATACATGCAGCGATTTTTAAAACTGCAACCTGCCTCTCCGGTATCTCCCGCCTCTCCATGAATCTGCGTTTCCTTTTTTTTTCGATGCGTACCGCAGCCCGGCATGGCCGCCAGCAGCATTCGGGTATAGGGGTGAAGAGGCTCCCGGTAGAGTTCGTGCTTGCCCGCCAGTTCAACGATGCGACCCAGGTACATCACGGCAATCCGGTCGGACACGTGATGAATGACGTTAAGATCATGGGAGATAAACAGGTACGTCAGTCCGAAATCCTTTTTCAGATCCTGGAGCAAATTCAAAATCTGCGCCTGGATGGACGCGTCGAGCGCGGAAACCGGCTCATCGGCGATCACCAGTTCCGGCTGCAGCGCCAGCGCCCGGGCGATGCCGATGCGCTGCCTCTGCCCGCCGCTGAACTCGTGGGGATAGCGGCGGGCCTGCTCTTCGCTCAGGCCGACTTTTTTCATCAATTGCAGAACCTTTTCTTTCCGCTCAGCCGGGCTGTGCGTCCGAAAAATCGTCAGCGGCTCGGAAATGATGCTTTGGGCGGATTTTCGCGGGTTCAGGGAAGAATATGGATCCTGAAAAATCATCTGCACTCGGCGGCGGTACGTTTTCAAATCTTCCGGCGACAGAGAGGTCACATCCCGGCCTCTGAAAGAAACGGTCCCTTCGTCCGGTTCCTCCAGTTTGATTAAAAGACGCGCCAGCGTGGATTTGCCGCATCCCGACTCGCCGACGAGCCCCAGCGTTTCTCCTTCGAAGATTTGAAGATCGATGCCGTTCACCGCCCGGATGACCCTGTGCTTTTGCCTCAGAAATCCGCCGTTTAACCGGTAGGTCTTCTTCAGTTGTCGAATGTCCATCAAGACGGAAGCCATGAATACCTCGACAGTACGTCATTATGAAAAAAGACGGAGGGCGGGTCTTTAGACCCGCGAATGACGGCACCATTATGTTCATACCCGCATCGTGTCACGAGGGACATAAGGGAATGACGAATAAGGTTCGTCATGAACTTTTCGCAACACTCCCGGCAACGAAGCAGGAAACAAAATGATCCGCTTCCAATTCCGCAAGCGCGGGCTCCGACGCCCGGCAGCGGTCTTCGGCAATCGCGCAGCGGTCGGCAAAGCGGCAACCGGAGGGAAGATCATACAAGCTGGGAACCGTCCCCGGTATGGTTTTCAAATACCCTCTCCCACTTTCATTTTCGTCGGTGCATCCTAAAGGCCGTGATTCGATCAGCCCCCTCGTATAGGGATGAAGCGGGCGGGCAAACAACTTCTCCGCTTCCGTGGTTTCCACAATTTTGCCGGCATACATCACCGCCACCTTCTGCGCCGCTTCCGCGACAACGCCTAAGTCATGCGTGATCAAAACAACCGCCATGTTGTTTTTTTCTCTGAGATCGGAAATCAGCTTCAGGATCTGCGCCTGGATCGTCACATCCAGCGCCGTGGTGGGCTCATCCGCCAGCAACAACCGGGGACGGCAGGACATGGCCATGGCAATCATCACGCGCTGGCGCATGCCGCCGCTCATCTGGTGCGGATAATCTTTCACCCTTCTTTCCGGATCGGGAATGCCGACCTCACCAAGCAGCGCTGCGCTCCGGTCAATCGCCTCCTTCTCCGAAACATGCTGATGCAGTCGAATGGCCTCCGCAATCTGCTCGCCGACGCGCAAAACAGGATTGAGCGACGTCATCGGCTCCTGAAAAATCATGGCAATGTCCCGGCCGCGCTTTTCGCGCATTTCATCTTCCGTCAGCCGAAGAAGGTCTGTTCCGTCGAACAAAATCCTTCCTTCGGCGATTCGGCCATTGGCCGGAATCAGCCGCAGAATGGAAAGGGCCAGCATGGTCTTCCCGCAGCCGGATTCCCCTACGACGCCCAGAGTTTCCCCGGCCGAAAGCGACAGGGAAACATCATCGACGGCCCGCAGGATGCCCCGTTCGGTTGAAAAGACCGTTTTTAAATTTTGAATTTCCAGAAGCGATGGCATTCTAATTTTTCACCGCACCATGTAAGGTGGTTTCTTGTGACTTCGCTCCGCCTTTAGGTGGTTAGGTTATTAGACCCGGTAACGGCGGGCCTGATAACCCTGCGGGTCACGCGAGGCCCGCCCTACAGAAACCTTTATTATTTTCACATAAACGACGTAGGGCGGGTTTTTAAACCCGCCGGTCCCCGTGGACATCAATGTCCGCGCTGCATTCTTTTAGAAGATTGTCTTAAAAATTCCACCAGAAGGCGCACAGGAACACCCGACGCGCCCCTGGGAATATAGCCTCTGTCTTTCGTCGTCCAGGCCGGCCCCGCGATGTCCAGATGCACCCATGGATAATCCCCGACAAATTTGCTCAGGAAGGCCGCGCCCGTGATCGCACCTCCCAGCCTTCCCGCGCTGTTTTTGTAATCGGCAATATCGCTTTTGATCAGTTCGTGATAATGTTCCCAAAGCGGCAGTTCCCAGATGAGTTCGCCGGTCACGTCCGCCGCTTCCCGCAAGTCTTTCTTCATCGGATCGTCGGTTCCAAGCATTCCGGCCACTTCTTCACCGAGGGCCACAATGCACGCACCGGTCAATGTGGCAATGTCGATGATCGCCGCCGGTTTATACCGACCGACATACGAAAGAGCATCGGCCAGAATCAGGCGGCCCTCCGCGTCCGTGTTCAGCACTTCTATCGTCCGGCCGGAATGGGACCTTAAAACATCGCCCGGTTTCAGGGCATTGCCGCCGGGCAGGTTTTCGGTGGCCGGCACCACGCCTACAAGATTGACGGGCAGCTTCAGATCCGCCGCCGCACGAATGACGGCCAGCACCGCCGCGCCGCCGGCCATGTCCGTCTTCATCTCGTCCATTTTTTCCGCCGGTTTGATGGATATGCCGCCGCTGTCGAACGTCAGGCCTTTGCCCACCAGGGCGATCGGCGCGCCTTTTTTGCCCCCACGGTATTCCAGCACGATGAGCTTGGGGGGCTGATTACTTCCCGCTGCCACCCCCAGAAGCGCATTCATGCCCAGCGCCTTCATCTTGCCCTTCTCCAGCACGATGCAGGAGACGTTTTTTCTTTTGGCAACGTCCTTCGCCCGGGCGGCCAGAATCGAAGGCGTCATTTCGTTGGCCGGCGCCGAAACCAGATCGCGGGCAAAACACACCGCATCCGCAATGATTTTTGCCTTTTGAACTTCATCCCGGACAAGGGCATAGTCTTTCTGACCGGACACAAGGGTCAGCTCCTGCAAATCCTGCAATTCCTCTCGTCCGACCGTTTTATAAGGAATGTAGCGGTATAAGCCCAAAACGGCTCCTTCCACCGCCGCCGACACGATTTTCTCCTTTTTCCCGGTCAAAAGACTCAGATCCAGCGAAACAGCCGCTTTCTGAACCCTCCATCCGCGAAGCTCCTGTATGACCTTCGCGAAAGCCCTGCGGATTTTTTCCAGATTCAATTCGCTTCTCTTGCCCAGACCCACCAGTGCGATTTTTTCGGCAGGCTTGAATCCCATTGCATAAGCCGCAATAACCTGCGACGGTTTCGCTTCAAAATCACCTCTTTTTATAATATCGCTTATCAGTCCGCCGCTTTTTTGGTCAATATCCGCCGCGGGACCGGACAGCGTCTTTTCCTCTTCACAAAAAACCAAAATAATCGCCTGCGTTTTCACATCGGCAAGACTTCCCTTTTGAACCGTAATCTTCACGTAAACCTCCCTGTCAA
>DAOTJI010000049.1:0-19872 GCA_035448625.1 Smithellaceae bacterium
TCCGGCGCGATGGAACGCGGCCATGACATGATTTACGTCTGCTTCGACAACGAAGCCTACATGAATACGGGCATTCAACGCTCCAGCGGCACGCCGATGGGCGCCTCCACCACCACGGCGCCGGCGGGCAAGGTCAGCATCGGTCAGAAAACCTGGAAAAAGAACATGCCGGAAATCATGGTTGCCCACAATATTCCGTATGTGGCCACTGTCTGTCCCAGCTTTCCGCTGGATTTCATCCGCAAAATCGAAAAGGCCAAAAGCATCCAGGGGCCTTCCTATATCCACTGCTTCTCCGTGTGTCCGACCGGCTGGCGCACTCCTTCCCATACGGCGGTTTCCATGGGGCGGCTGGCCGTGGAAACGGGTGTTTTCCCGCTCTTCGAAGTGGAAAACGGCCATTACCGCATTTCTCCGGACATGCCCAAAAAACTCAAGCCGATCAAGGATTACTTCAAACCCCAGGGGCGCTTCCGTCACCTGACCCCGAACGACGTCGAGATGATTCAGGAACGCGTGAAGGTCGAATATCGGAAGCTTGTGGAAAAAGCCCAATTTCTCAAAACCGGCAATGAATAAAAGAGAAATCGAAAGAATACCGAGGTGAGAGAAAAAATGACGAAACCGATCAGTGTTGCAGCAAAAACCAGACAGATTGTCAAAAAACACGGGGGCGGCAAAAGCGCCATGATCGCCGTGTTGCAGGATATTCAGGAGGCTTTCAATTACCTTCCCAAGGAAGCCCTGAAGGCGGCGGCCAAAGCGATGAACGTGCCGATGAGCCGCGTCTATGAGGCGGCGACGTTTTACACGGCCTTCAGTTTGAAGCCGCGCGGAAAGCACATCGTTAAGATCTGCAAGGGGACCGCCTGCCATGTCCGCGGCGCGGCCGTCCTTCAGGACCGGTTCGAAACCACGCTGGGCATCAAGCCGGGAGAAACCACGAAGGACGGAAAATTCTCGCTGGAAACCGTCAACTGCGTCGGCGCCTGCGCCCTGGGACCGGTTGTGGTCATCAATGCCGACTACCACGGCCAGGTCACCATCAGCAAAGTGGACAAAATCATCAAAAAGATCAATGAAGAGGGGGCGAAGTCATGAACGAAAATCCGGATACTCAAGCCCGCCAGATCATAGATAATTTGACCCTGTATTACGGTCCGAAGAAAAAGTTTATCGCGATTTGCGCCGGCACCGGCTGCCGTGCTTCCGGAAGCCTCAAGGTGAAAGAAGCGCTGGAAGCCGAATTAAAAAAGCAAAACTTAAGCGAAGTGGACGTGCTGGCCACCGGATGTCTGGGGTTCTGTGAAAAAGGCCCCATGCTGGTCGTTCACCCCGACAAGTATTTTTACCAGCATGTGAGGGTCGAAGACGTTCCGGAAATCATCTCCAAGACCGTCGCCAAAGGTGAAGTCATCAGCCGGTTGCTCTATCGCCACCCGGAAACGAAAAAAACCCTTTTCCGCGAGGAGGACCTGCCCTTCTACAAGAAGCAGCTGCGCGTGGTTTTCGGTCAGAACGGGATGATCGACCCCTCCCGCATTGAGGACTATTTTGCCATCAACGGCTATCAGGCGCTGGGCAAAGTGCTGGCCGAGATGACCCCTGAAGGCGTCATCAGCGAAGTGAAAAAAGCGGGCCTTCGGGGCCGCGGCGGAGGCGGCTTTCACGCAGCCGTCAAGTGGGAGGGCGTGCGCAAGGCCAAGGGCGATCCCAAATACGTTATCGCCAACGGCGATGAAGGCGATCCCGGCGCTTACATGGACCGCAGCCTCATGGAAGGCAATCCGCACAGCGTCATCGAGGGCATGATCATCGGCGCGTACGCCGTCGGCTCGAACCAGGGCTATATCTATGTCCGAAACGAATATCCGCTTGCGGTGACGCATCTGACCAAGGCGATTGCGGACGCCAGGGAAATGGGCCTTTTGGGAAAAAATATTCTGGGCACGGATTTCTCGTTTGATATTCAAATCACCAAGGGAGCGGGCGCGTTCGTCTGCGGCGAGTCCTCGGCCCTGTTTGCTTCGGTGGAAGGCCGCGCCGGCGAGCCTCGCGCCAAGTACGTCCACGCGGTGGAAAAGGGCCTGTACGACAAGCCCACCGTCCTCAACAACGTGGAAACCTGGGCGAATGTTCCGCTGATCATCAACAAGGGGGCCGACTGGTACAATTCCATCGGTACCGAAGGCTCGAAGGGAACGAAAATCTTTTCGCTGGTCGGCAAAATCAACAATACGGGGCTCATCGAGGTTCCGATGGGCACGACGCTCTATGAAATCATCTACGACATGGGCGGCGGCATTCCCAACGGTCGGAAGTTCAAAGCCGTCCAGACCGGCGGTCCTTCCGGCGGCTGCATCCCGGAGAGCCTGCTGGATATTCCCGTGGATTTTGACAAGCTCTACGAAGTCGGATCCATGATGGGGTCCGGCGGCATGATCGTCATGGACGAAACGTCCTGTATGGTGGATGTCGCCCGGTACTTCCTGGAGTTTCTCAAGGAAGAATCCTGCGGCAAGTGCGTGCCCTGCCGCGAGGGCGTTCGCCGCATGAGCGACATTCTGGAGGACATTTGCGCGGGTAAAGGCAGGGAAGGAGACGTGGAGATCCTGGAGGCCATGGGGAAAGCGATTGCCGATGGCTCGCTTTGCGCTCTGGGCGGCTCCGCCCCCAATCCCGTTTTGAGCACAATCCGGTATTTCCGCGAAGAGTACGACGCGCATATCCGGGATCACCGCTGTCCGGCGGGCGTCTGCAAGGCGCTGATCACCTACAGCATCGACGCGGAAAAGTGCACCGGCTGCGGCGTGTGCGTCAAAGTTTGCGCCACGCAGGCCATCACCGGCGAAAAGAAGAAAGCGCACGTCATCGACAAAGACAAATGCACCCGTTGCGGCGCCTGTATCCAGAGCTGCAAATTTGATGCAATTCACGTGAAGTAAAGGTGGAGTTAGCCATGGTAAACATGATGATTGACGGAAAAAAGGTGTCGGCGCCCAAAGGCACGATGCTTCTGGAGTCCATTCGGGGCGCGGGCGTTTCAATTCCCACGCTTTGCGCGCATGAAGCCATATCCCGCTCAGGCGCCTGCCGGCTTTGTGTGGTCGAGATTAAAAAAGGCAACCGGACCCGAATCGTCACCTCCTGCCTCTACGGCGTGGAGGAAGGCCTGATCGTGGACACCAAAAGCGAGCGGGTCCTCAACGTGCGCCGCCTGGTCATGGAACTGCTGCTGGCGCGCTGCCCGGAATCCGACGTTCTGCAAAAGATGGCCCGGGACATGGGGGTGGGTCCTCAGCCCCGGTATACCGTCGACACGGACAAGGGCAAGTGTATTTTGTGCCGCTCCTGCGTGCGCGTCTGCGAGGAAGTGGTCGGCGTGAGCGCCATTGGGTTGTTTTCCCGGGGCTCCTACAAGGAAGTCGGCACGCCGTATCAGGAAAAATCGGATGTCTGCATCGGCTGCGGCGCATGCGCCTATGTCTGTCCGACCGGCCATATCGAAATGATTTCCACGGGCGACAAGCGCAAAATATGGGGACGCACCTTTAAAATGCAGGCCTGCTCCAAGTGCGGCAAATTCTTCGCTCCCGTGGACCAGTTGAAGTTCATCGGCAAAAAAACCGGCACGTCCATGGAAGAGCTTTGCGTCTGCACGGAATGCCGCTAAAGCCGTTCGGCATTTTCCCCTCCCTTAAAAAATTGAGCCCGGTCCTGAAATTTCAGACCGGGCTTTTTAAGGAAACGACCAATTGATGAAGTCATCCCCTGGCAGCACCGGCAACCACCCGGGAGAAAAAGGACCCTTGAAGGATTCTGGACGGGGCTTGATCCGGCTTCTGACCCGGCTGCGCGACGCGCGCCTTGTCTGGGACATCATGGGGTCACTCTACAATCAGCGGATCTACCCGCTGATTGCCGGACTCCACGAATCCATTGCGGATGAGCTGGTGGTAGACGAGGGGGGGCAGGTTCTCGAAGCGGGTGCGGGCCGGGGCTACCTGTCGCTGCTTTTGGCATCGAGGAATCCCAAGGCGCGTTTCACGGGCATCGATTACTCCCGGATGCAGGTTCGCAGGGCCCAGCGCTACCGCCTTCAGAAAGAAATCTTCAATTGTTCTTTTCAACACAACGATGTTCAGTCTTTGCCGTTTCCGGAAGAGTTCTTTGACGCGGCGGTCAGCGTGGGATCGATCAAGCACTGGTCCGATCCTCACCGGGGGCTGACGGAGCTGCGGCGGGTCATCAAAACGGGCGGCTGTCTGATGATCGCGGAAACGGACCGGGAGGCGCCGGCCGACGAAATCCGTCAATTTGTCGACCGTTTTCACATCCCTTTGGTGCCGCAGGGCCTTCTTTTCTGGGGACTGCGCCACGTGATCTTCGGCCAGAGCCTGTCGGAAAATCAGCTGGCGGAGGCGGCGCGCCGGGCCGGGTTTCATCCGGTCGAACGCAGACTTGTGACCGCCTGTCCCTATGTCATGGTAAAAGCATGGAAATGAAACGGCGTCGGCAAAAGCGCGTAAACGGCGGCAGGGCAAAAAGCCCTTGATGACCTAAGGCTTTGGTTCCTGATCCTTCAGGAAATTTTTCACTTCTTCCATAAAAGAAAAGGACTGAATTTTCCCGTCCCGGGTGCGGATATTCACGGTGTCCGTGTTCATGCGGACGATTTGCCCTTCAATGATCCTGCCGTCATACAGAACAACCCCCCGGATGTTTTTATACCGCGGCGGAGCTTCGGCTGGCGCATCCGTCCTAATTTGCGGTTCAAGAATCGGCGCGATGGGGAGCTCCGCTTTTGGCTCGGTCTGGAAGGAGGCTCCGTCCCGGCTCGCAGGAAGGTCCGTCTTTTCGGGGGGCTTTTGCGGCGGCCCTTCGGCCGTCGCCGTTTGCCTTTTCATTGCGGCGGCCCTCTTTTTCTCTACAAAATCCTGCGCGCCTTTATGCCCCAGCTCCGCGGCGGTTTTCATATCCGCCAGGGCCTGCGGTTCATTGCCCAGTTTGGCATAGGCTGCGCCCCGGTTAAAATAAGCGACGGCCAGTTTCGGATTGAGCCGGACGGCATCATTTGCCTCCAGAACCGCTCCCTGATAATCGCCGAGGTTGAAGCGGGCAAATCCCCGGTTCACGTAAGCCGCTTCAAACTGCGGGTTGAGATCGATGGCCTGGTTGAAGTCTTCCAGCGCCGAAAGCCAGTTGCCCAGAAGCCCGTGAACGACGCCCCGGTTCAGTCGGGCCATGGCGAACGTCGGAGCCAGTTCAACGGCCTTGTCCGCGTCTTTCAGGGCGTTTTGGTATCGTCCCGTCTGCCGGTAGGCGATTTCACGGTTGTAGTAGGCGAGAGCCAGCCCCGGATTGATCGCGATCGCTTTTTGCAGTTCGGCGATGGCTGCCTCCCATTCGCCCTGTTTCTCATACTCGATCCCTTTTCTGAGATGGGCTTCGGCCATCTTCGGCTTCAGCGCTTCCGCCTTTTCGAGGTCCTTTTTGGACTGATCGTAGTTTCCAAGACTGGCCTGGACGTTTCCCCTTTGATCGTAGGCTTCCGCGTCCTCCGGATTCAGTTCGATGGCTTTGGTGTAGTCCCGGACGGCCTGATGGTAGCGGCCGAGGGCTGCAAGTGCATTCCCTCGGATTTTATAGGCTTCCGCATCCTTCGGGTTTTGTGCGATGGCCTTTGTGCCGGCGCTGACCGCGTCGGCATACCGGCCTTCCTGAAAAGACTCTTTTCCCTGTTGAAGCCATCGGCCGTCGGCAGCCTCGGTCCGGGCCAGGGCCGGACCGGCAAAAAGGGAGGCCGACAAAAGAGAGAGGAACACAATCCTTGAAAATATGCGTCGCATGGTTTTTGTTCCCGGGAAAAGCAATTCATGCCCCAGAGCAAAAGACAAAATCGCTTAAATTTTTTTACAATGTAGCATAAAAGGCCTGCTTTTGAAAAACGACATTTCTGAAGAAATTCGCCGGGTCGAAAAAAAGCATGCCCGTCGGTCGCTGAACCTGAATGCGCTCAAGCGCCGACACGGATCTTTTCATGGAGGATATACGACAGCAATTCCCGGCTGAAGGGCCGGTAAAGCTGGATGTGATCGAAGTTGATCGTCGTATGAAGGCATTGCAGGCGCAGATAATCTCCGTCCGGTGCAAAGCAGGGTTCGACTCCGCTGAAGAAAAATCCCAGCGCTTCCGCCTCTTCGCAAAGTCCCGGCGTGGCGGCCTGGGCCAGCGGGAGCAAAAGATAGATCGCTTCGGCGCCGGCGATGTCGCGCAGATCATAGAGCGCCCGACGAATCTCGGTTTTGGAATCGGAACCTGCCTTTTCCACGGTGATCGTTCCGGTTCCGTTGCTCTTGTTATACAAAACCTTTACCTTGCCTGCGGAAAGATCGGCCGCTCCCGACGCCTCCATAAACGCAACGTTCAAGCCCAGCAACCGGTAGATCTTTTCCATCATTTCCCGATGACGGGGCGGGGCATGAACCATAGTTTTGGGAGGCTCCTTGAGAAAGCAGTAATGCAGGATCAGCGATTTTCGCTCGTCGAATTCGTGCGATTCCAGCCCCTTGTACTGCCGGACGCGCGGAACATATCCCAGGGTGATGCCGCACGGCTTTGCGTAGTCGCCGATGGCTTTCTGGCTGAACGGATGAACGGTTGTCAGACGGGTATAGATTCCGACCAGCCCCATTTTTACCGCCTCGGCATAGAGCGCCAAGCCCAGCAGGTTCAGCACGCCTCGTCCCCGGTGGGCCGGAATGACCACGGCCTGACTGAGATCGGCCGTCGGGCTTCCGGCCGGATGCGTCAATTCAATATAGCCGACGATGTCGCCTTCCCGATCGACGCCCACCCACGACAGCAGTTCGCCGCTTTGGTTTCGTTTGATCAACTCTTCCGGAAAGTAAGTGGTTTCATTTTCATACGAGTAGCCGTAAGTGCGGTAAATGCACCGGGCGGCGTGAATGGCGTCTTCGGGTCTCATTTTTCGGACCGTGTAGGTTTGTTCGGGGGCCTGCGGCGTGTCGTCAGGAAAGGGGGCAAGGTCCCGGCCCGGCAGCGGTTCGGTGGTGTCCCGCAGGGAGCGTTTTTTGACCAGGCGCAGCTCTTTGCCGGCCATGCCATGGTTGATCCATTCCACGGATTCAAACTGTTTTTCGATCAGGTACAGACCCAGACCGCGTGTGCTGATTTTGTCGGGATCCGCTTTCAAAGGCGGTTCATATGTCGGGGCAAGCGTGCGGTCGAAGGGAAGGCCCTGATCGTGAAGGGATAATATCATTTTGCCGGAGGATATTTCCAGAATCAAACGGAAGCTCCCGTCCTCCCGCGGATCATAGGCATGCTCGATCGAATTGTTGCAGGCCTCTTCCGCCGCCAGCGTCAGAAATTCTTTCTCTTCCGGCTGCAATCCGCAGGCGAGAGCGACGTCACGCACAAAATTCAGGGCCGCGGGCAAAAAAGCGCGCCGGGAGGGCAACCGTATTTCGGTCCGGACGGGATCAGTCATGAGTTTGCCTCACTTTTGTGCGCTGTTGCTTGACGAATGTTTTTTCTCACAGGCCACCGGATAAGTCAATCGTCACTTTGTCGTTTGTTGCTTTTCAGCCGCGGCTTTACAACGCATCGAGGGCATGGTACCTTTTTGACCGAGGCGAAACAAAAAGGGTTCCATCGTCCGGATCATTGGAAAGGACAAAACGCATGAAATTTTCCCACATCCTGGGAAACGAGAAATACAATGCACCCGCCGGTGAGTTTTCAACCGACATTCCATCTCTTTTCTGGCAAGCGGTATGGAGTCAGAAAGCCCGCGAACTCAAAGAGGAATGCCCCTCGGTGATTGACGGTTATCATTTCATTTCCGAGGCGGAGTACCATGAACTCATCAGCCGGGTCATTGTCCCCATGAACTTGAAGGCGGGACAAAGTCTGCTCGAATGCGGCTGCGGTTCGGGAGCCTTTTTGAAAGCGGTGGATCTGGCCTGTCCCGGCCTGAATCTGTTCGGCGTTGATTACTCGGTATCCATGCTGGAGGCGGCCCGCGCCAAAATGCCCGGGGCCGTTTTTCTTTCCGGAGATATTCGGAATCTTTCCGCGCTGGAGAATGAAAGCTTTGACCATTCAGCCGCCTTCGCCGTCCTTTGCTACTTGAATCATCCGGACGAGGCCCGACAGGCCCTGGATGAACTGGTAAGAGTGACGAGGCCCGGCGGATGCATTTTTCTGGGAGACACGTCCGACGCCGCCAAACGGAAAGAGGCGACGCAATGGCTCCAGAAGATCTGGCGGCCCCGCGTGATCCCCGAATACCTGTTTTTCGAAAAAGACTTCTTCTACCGGTATGCCGATTCACAAAAACTGACCCTTCGCATCATCGGCATGGATCAGCCCGAACTGGACTGGTATCCGCCGAGATCGCTTCGGTATTCGGTCTATTTGTATAAATCCGGATGCTTGCAGCGTCCGGATAAACCCCTCATAACATCCCATTGCCATTTCGCATCGTCTGCAGTATAAGGCCCCGCAGGTTCAATGAAAAATTTCCTGTCGAGGAATACAAAAGGGATCATCATATGAAATCCAATCCTCTGGTCCATCGTCGGCTTGCGGGGGCCCGCCTTCCGGTGATATTGTTTGTAATGGCGGCGCTTCTGGCCGCCTGCTCGATGTTCTTTGCAAAACCCGTGCAGCCGGCCAGAATTGCCGTTGTTCTGGGGGCCGGAGCCTCCAAGGGCTTCGCGCATATCGGCGTTTTGAAAGTTTTGGAAGCCCAGCAAATTCCCGTCCACATGGTGGTGGGGACCAGCGCGGGCAGCATCGTGGGAAGCCTCTACGCGTCGGGCAAGAACGCCTTCGAACTGCAGGCGATTGCCATGAAGATGGAAAAGGACAAGGTGATCGATTACGACTGGAAGATCTGGAAGGGGGGGCTCATCAAGGGGGAGAAACTCGAAAGTTTTATCAATGCCGGTGTAAACCATACCCCCATCGAGAAGCTCAAAATTCCTTTTTACGCCGTGGCGACCAACGCCGGCACCGGCGAGGAAATGGTTTTCGGCAGGGGCAATACCGGCGTCGCCGTGCACGCCAGTTGCAGCGTGCCGGGGGTGTTTCAACCGGTCAGGATCGGGAAGGACACGTTCGTGGACGGGGGCGTGGTCAGTCCGGTGGCCGTGGATGTGGCCAGGCGGTATGGCGCGGATGTCGTGATCGCCGTGGATATCTCCGGCGGTTTGAACAAAGCCGCTCCCAGCGGGGTGATGAACACCATGCAAAAAACGTTCAATATCATGTACGCTAAGAACGTCGCCACCCAGTTGAAAAACGCCGACGTCGTCATCCGCCCGAACGTGGAGGAAATCGGATCGACCGACATGGAGAAATTCAACCAGGCGATCTTCGAGGGGGAAAGGGCGGCCGCGGCGGCGCTGCCCGAAATACGGAAAATCATGGACAAACTGAACGCCGAAGGCCGATTGCCGGCCCGATAAGAGAATAATGCAAGTCGGTTCAATGGCCGCCGGACAGAAGATCTCGCCACAAGCGTCCGGCGATGATCACTCGTCTTTTTTGTAGTACCCCGCCCATTTCTCGTCGATGGTTTTCTGAATGTCGCTGATCTGTGCGTCGGTGAGCGTCCGGAAGCGCGATTGTGCGCGGAAGTATTCGCGGACCGGGATCAGTTTTCGCTTTTCAATCAGCTTTTCCGAGGCGGCCGTCAGTTTGAATTCGCCGTTGACGATTTCATAAAGATCATAATAGCCCGTTTCTACGGCCAGCCGCCCGACTTTGATTCCGTAGCGGGGATCGTAGCCCCAGCCGGGCGGGCAGGGAATGTGAATGTGAAAATATTTCGTGCCGGGCAGCGCAAGACAGTTCTTGATTTTGTCGTAGAGATCCAGCGGATAGGCCGCGGAGCAGGCGGCGACGTAGCTTAAACGGTGCGCGGCCATGATGGCCGGAACGTCCTTTTTCTGCTGAAGCTTTCCCAGATACGGCGTGTTTGCGGTGATGGCGCCGATGGGCGTGGTGCCGGAGCGCTGGACGCCCGTGTTCATGTAGCCTTCGTTGTCGTAGCAGAAGTAGATGAAGTTGTCTCCGCGCTCCGCCGCGCCGGACAGGGCCTGCAGGCCGATGTCGCTCGTTCCCCCGTCGCCCGCCCAGCCGGCGACCGTGGTGTGATCGTTGCCCTGGGCTTTGAGCGTGGCCAGAATGCCCGTCGCGGCGGCGGCCGTGGAAGCGAACGTCACGTTCAGGCAGGGCAGTTTCGTCGAGGCCACCGGGAAAAGCCCCTGCAATACGGTAAGGCAACTGGGCGGCACCACCAGAATCGTGTCACGGCCCAGCGCTTTCAGTCCGACCCGGTAGGCGATGGAAAGGCCGCATCCGGTGCAAGCCCGGGTTCCCGGATGAACCCATTCTTCCGTCGGTAAACTTAAAATGGTAGATTTCGCCTGCATGGCATTCTCCTATAGCCTGAGCCCGATCCAGACGGGCTCTTTGGAAACCCGGCCTTTAGCCGCGGCGCGAAGGGTTTGCGTCAAATCGTCGGTTCTGATTTCGCGGCCGCCGATGCCCGCGATAAAATTCTGGACGACCGGAAGCGATCCGGTTCCGGCCAGGTATTCGTACAGCGCCGACTTCAAATCCGACATCAGGGCGCCCTCGTATCCGTAGCTCAGGGCCTTTTCGACGACGATCACCCCTTTTTTCCCCTTCAGCGCCGCCGCGAGCGCTTCATCCGGAAAGGGACGGTAATAGCGCACGCCCATCACGCCGATTTTGACTCCTTCCTCTCTCAACCGGTCCGCGCATACGCGCATCTGGTAGGTGATCGATCCCAGGCCGACGGCGACATGCTCCGCGTCGTCGCAGCGGTACGGTTCGAGGAAGGGATCCGCTTCGCGGCCGAAGAATCCGGCAAAGCGCTTTTCCGCTTCAGCCGCGGTTTGGAGCGCGTTGCGCAGATCTTCCTGCAGCAGACATCGGATTTCCATGTATCCGTGGGCCAGTTCGCCCCTGACATCCATCCGCACGTCCGGCAGCGTCACCGTGTTGAGATTGGCGGGGTCCTGGGGATGGAGAAAGTAATCCGGTTTGAACGGCGGCAAAAAAGCGTCCACCTGTTCGGGTTCCGGCAGATCAAACGGCATGAACGTGTGGGATAAAATGTATCCGTCGTAGCAGACCATCACGGGAATGCTCACCCGCTCCGCCAGCCAGTAGGCCTTGATGACCGTGTCGATAATCTGCTGGTGGTCCGCGCAGTAGATCTGTATCCAGCCCGTGTCCCGCTGCGAGATCGAATCCTGCTGATCGTTCCAGACATTCCAGGGCGCCCCCACGGCACGGTTGACCACGCACATGACGATCGGCAGCCTCGCGCCCGATGCCCATTGCACCTGCTCGTGCATGTACAGCAGTCCGTTGGCGCTGGTGGCCGTAAACGACCGGGCGCCGGCGGAGGAAGCGGCAATGCAGACGGCCAGCGCGGAGTGCTCGCTTTCCACGGGAATATACTGTGCCTTCATCTCGCCTAGCTCGACGTACTCGGAGAGCTTTTCCGTAAGCGGCGTCTGGGGCGTGATGGGATAGGCCGCGATCACGCTGGCCCGGCAGAGCTTGACGCCCAGAGCGGCCGCGGCGTTTCCGTTTTCAATGATGTGCATGGCCTCTACTCCTTGTCTTCTTCCGCGAATTTGGCTTCATCCGCCATGGTGATGGCCTTGGTGGGGCATTCTTCGGCGCAGATGCCGCAGCCCTTGCAGTATTCCAGGTTGATGGTGGGCGGTATCGTCCTCGAGATCACGACATCGGGACAGAACAGCCAGCAGATGAAGCAGGCCTCCTTATTTCTCTTGCAGGGAATGCAGAGGCTTGGGTCGAGGACCGGCCGCTCCACTCTCCAGGATCCCGTCCTTCCGCCGTCTCCCGCCCCGTGTTCGCTGTGGGACGTTTTTCTTCTGTAATTTCTTGTGCCCATGTTCAGCCTCCCGCCACGGTTCTCTCGTAGGCGATTTTCGCCGCCAGGGAGTTCTTTTCCGGTTTTCGCGTGCGGAATTCCTCTTCGATCCCGGTGATCAAAAGGTCGATTCCCAGGAGATTCGTGGCTTTTTCCAGGGAGCCGATAATGCCGGTGTTGACCATGCCGTGCGGCAGACCCGCTTCCACGGAGATGGCCGTGATGTCCGCAGTCGCCAGCCGGTAGTCTTCAAAATGATAGGAATCATGGGCCATCGGCGTGTTCAGGACAATGATGCCGCCGGGCTTGAGGCCGTGGGTGACGTCCGCCTCCTTGAGGAGCAGATGGTCCAGGACGACGACGATATCCGGCGTTTCGATGGGCGACAGATCATAAATTTTCGTCTTCGAGATCTTGAGCGACGTCATGACCGGCGCGCCTCTGCGCTCGGTGCCGAAGGTCGGCGCCATGACCACGCCTGCATAGCCGGAAACGAATGCGGCGCCGGCCACAATCTTGGCCGCCGTGATCGCGCCCTGGCCGCCTCGTCCGTGCCAGCGGATGGCAATAAACTCTTTGTTCATAAGAAACCTCGGTTTTCAGTATATAGGCTATCGGTTGAGGGCAATAGGTCATGGATGATAGCTGGTAATCATTTCCCTCTCCGGACTTTTCTTCGCGACTGTATAACCGCAACCGTAACAACAATCAACCATAAAACGACGCCCGCGCCGGCCAGCACAATAATGGTCGGAGTGGCCGGTCTGGAGAACAGATGGACCGGATTGCAGCTGGGCGCCTCCACGATGCGGCCGAGTTTTCCCGAATATTTTGCGGGAAAATCCGGAATGCCGTTGCCGTTGGTGTCCGGAAAGGACTGAACGTATCGAAGGACGCCCTCCCATTCTTTCAGCTCCTGAATGCCGGGCAGGGACGGGTCGGCGTCCACAAGCGCCCCGGAGAGTTTTTCCAGGGGCCTCCCGTTTTGGTCTTTCGGGGTAATTTCCAAAAGCGAGTAGGTGAACCGGCCCACGACCTTTAAAAAAGTCGCGTTGTAGATATTGGCGGCAACCCGATACAACCGCGTGTTGGAGGCGCTGTAATCGAGTGGCTGATACCCTTCTTCCTCGCTGCCGATTTCAACGGCGGTGACGCGGTCAAAGGGGACCCGGCGGGGATTGTAGGTGAAGCGGAGCCCGGAGAGCTGCAGGAAGTAGTCATTGTTGCTCTTGAGCGGCCTTACGGTGGTCAGAATTTCCAGCGCTCTTTTGAGTTCATATCCATACAAATAAAAGGAAACCAGGGGGTAGCTCATCGTGTCGTCCACGCCGATGCCCAGCGGAATCGTGCGGAACAAGTCGCCGAAGCCGACCTGTCCGGTTTTTCCTCTCAGCAGGTCGTCGCGAATGACGCCGTTGGATTCGACGGCAACGATTACCCGGCTTGAGGGATCTCCCGGATCGAAAGAGACCCGGTTGACGGACCAGCGGATGGAATCAGCCAGCAGATTGCCCAAAGGCGATTCCTCGGCGGCGAGCTTCAAATCCCACGCGGTTTCGGCGACGATCCGGTCATAGGACCAATTGTTCGGACCCAAGAGCCGTGCGTTCAGTTGCTGTTTGAAAGAATCGATCATCCGCTGAATTTTCGGGTCTCCGGCAACGGAACTGTCGACGGGGATGAGCGTGTAGTTTTTCAACGCCACGCGGCCTGATTCCCAGGCAATATCCAAAACGCCGACGTGCTTTCCATAACTTCCGGCCTGGACGATAAGGGTGCCGTTGACGAGGAGCGGCTTGCCGAGCAGCGTGTGCGTGTGTCCGCTGACGATGATATCGATGCCCTTGACTTCGGAGGCCAGAATTTCATCTTCAGACTTTTTGGGGTTGTCTCGAAGTCCGCTGTGCGACAGGCAGACGACCAGATCCGCTTTTTGCTGCTCCCGAAGGATCTTCACCATGTCCCGCGCGGCTTGGATCGGGTCGCTGAATTTCAGAGGCTTGGCAAACGGCGAGACCTCGATGGCGTCTTTTCCCAGGATTCCAAAGACGCCGATTTTCAGTCCGTCCCTCTCCAGGATCGTATAGCTTTTCACACCGGCTTGTCCAAACGCGTTTTCCAGATCCGCCAGCTCAGGCTTTTGCCGGTCAAAGACGGCGTTGGCGAAAACGATCTGAGGCGTGCCGCCTCTGGCTTGGGCCGTCCTGAGCGTGGCGGTCAGGCCCGCCGGCTTGAGGTCGAATTCGTGATTTCCCAGCGAAACGACGTCGTAACCCATCGCTTTCAGCAGCCGCAGTTCGAAGGCCTCTTCGCGGTTCAGCATGTGAAAAAACGATCCCATCGTATAGTCGCCCGCATCCACAACCAGGACGGGATTGGATTTCTCTCGTTTGGTTTTTTGGATGACGGCGGCCACGCGCGACCAGCCGCCGCGCGTCTCGTCGGCATTCACGATGAAGGGCTGATAGTCGATTTCCGGTGAAAACCCCTGCAGATGGGAGTGCATGTCATTGGTGTGCACGATGGTGATCCGTTTTTCAGCGGCCAAACCACCGGCTGTGAAAAACACGATGGCCCAGACCGCGATGATGAACGTGAATTTTTTCATTTTTTTCCTCATGATTCAACCGGTTTACCATGACCGGAACAGCGCCGAGCGAGGCGCGGAAAGCGCAAAGAGTACCCATCGCCCTTTGCCGTTCACGCATTGCTCGTCACTCGTCGCTTTCCCCCGCTTCCCTATCATAATTTCCCCGGCCTGAAAAGTTTTGGTCGGGGAGGGCCGCTTCAATCCTTTCCAGGAGCCCGAAGAGCGTGGTTTTGTCCAGAGCGGATACGGCCACTGCGTCAAACCGCCCGCACAGCGTATCAAGGAGATCCTTGTTTTCAAAGCGGTCCGCCTTGTTGAAAACGCGGATGGACGGCTTGTCGTGGATCTCCAGTTCTTCCAGAATGCGTTCGACCGCGGCCATCTGCTCTTCAAACCGGCTGCTGCTCACATCAATGACGTGCAGCAGCAGATCCGCTTCCTGAAGTTCGTCAAGCGTCGCCCGGAAAGCGCTGAACAATTCCCTGGGCAGGTTCCGGATAAACCCCACCGTGTCCGTAATGATGGCTTGCGTGTCCTGCGGAAACCGTAGCCTCGCGCTTTTCGTGTCGAGCGTGGCAAACAGCTTGTCTTCCGCGAGAACGGCGCTTTGCGTCAGGGTGTTGAGCAGCGTGGATTTTCCCGCGTTGGTGTAACCGACGATGGAGATCACCGGAAGACCGGATTTTTCTCTTCGGCCCCTTCGCTGGCCGCGCGACTTGGCCACGGATTTCAGATCTTTCTCCAGACGGTGGATGCGCTCGCGAATCCGGCGGCGGTCGATTTCCAGCTTGGTCTCGCCGGGGCCCGTCCCCCCGATGCCTCCCGCCAGTCTGGACAAGGAAGTGTCTTTGTGCATCAGGCGGGGCAGCAGATACTTGAGCTGCGCCAGCTCCACCTGAATTTTTCCTTCACGGCTGTGCGCGCGGCGGGCAAAGATGTCCAGAATCACCTGGGTGCGGTCGATCACCTTGAGACCGGTAAAATCGCCGATGGAACGCACCTGTGCGGGCGTCAGTTCATGATCAAAGATCAGCAAATTCGCTCCGATCTGCGTGGCCCGAAGATCGATGTCCGACAGTCTGCCCCGGCCGACCAGATATTTCGGGTCCGGCTGCGGCCGGCATTGAATCTGCGCGTCGAAAACCTCCACCCCGCAGGTTGACGCCAGCTGCCGCAGTTCTTCCAGCGAGGCTTCCGCTCCGGAAAGGGGATTTTTTTCCACCCGGACCAGAATGGCTTTTTCCGCCGCATCCATGCGCCGGCTTTTCTGCCGCCGGGCGAATTCGTCTTCCAGCGCGTTGATGAAAGATTGAAAGTTGAGATTCAACCGGTGCGGTTCCTGGGGATCGTGGATCAGCCAGTAGGAGCCCTGCGGGTTTTCCGGGATCAGGTGCGCCCAGAAAAGCCTTCCGGGAGAACCGTCTTGGAGCACCTGGAGAGCGCCGATCATATCCAGGCGCAGATGGGAAAGGTCCGTCAGATCCTCCGGGGAAAGCTCTTCATCCTCCAAATGCGTGTGAATCAGACGCAGTCCCTTGAAGCGGGTGGAGGCGGCGCGAAATGCGTCCAGACTCGGGATAAAGATGCCTTTGTGGTCGCCCAGAATCACCATGCTGATTTCACCCTTGCGGTTAATGAGCAGGCCGATCTGCCGGTTGAGTGAGCCGGATAAAAAAGCGATCTCGCGGGCAAGTTCATGACTGATCAGGCTTTCGGGTGGGATGGTCCGCCGGTAAAGCCGTTCCAGGGATTTGATTTGCTGGGCGCCGAGGCCTGAAGTATTGCCGAATATTTTATTGATGATCGGTCTTCCTTATGCAGCGGATTTCCATTCCATTGCGCACGGCTGGTTCATTCATACAGGGACGTGAGCAGTTCCAGAATTTTGGACTGGCCGGGCGCGGTCGGGTCCGTGGCCATGTTGACCGCGTCACGCGATGTATAAAAGGCGATTTCCCTCAAGGCTTCCCGGGAAATGCCGTAGGATTTGAGCCGCAGGTCGATTTGCAGTTCTGTGTAAAGCCGGCGGAGCGCCGTTTCCAGGTCATCCGAGCGGTTGATCAGGTAGGCCATATCCATAAACGCGTCGCGGCAGGTTTCCTTGTTGGCCATCACGAAGCCCAGCAGACCGAAAATGGCCGCCCGTCCGTGCGGCAGATGATAATGGGCGCCGATGGCGTGGGTCAGAGCGTGGCCCAGCCCCAGGCCTTTGAGAAAGGCCAGGCCGCCGCAGAGGGCCGCCATGCACATGTCGGTCCTCGCGCGCAGGTTTTCCGGCTCGCGGTAAGCAGGAATGAGGCTCCGGCCGATGAGCTTGATGCCGTAGAGCGCCTTGGATTCAAAGTAGGGATGGTAAGGCGTCGCGAGCGAAACATATCCCTCGATGCAGTGTGACAGCGCGTCGATGCCGGATTCAACGGTGAGATTCGGCGGCATGGTTTTGGTGAAGAGCGGATCGATCACCGCGAGCTTCGGAATGAAGTGGTTGCTCATCAGGATGAACTTCAAATCCCGGGCCTTGTCCGTCAAAACGGCGCAGGGGTTGACTTCGCTGCCGGTGCCGGAGGTGGTCGGCAGGCAGATGATCGGCGGAAAAATCGGTTTGATTTTGCCGCCGCCGCCGACGATGCCTTCGTATTCGCGCAGGTCGCCCGGATGCGTGACGCGCAGGCCCAGCGTCTTGGCCGTGTCCAGCGAAGAGCCTCCGCCCAGCCCCAAAATGCCGTTGCAGCCCGTTTCCTTGTAAAGGGCGCCTGCGCGCTCGACAAGCTCAATGGGCGGGTCCGGCTCGACCTCGGCGAAGAATTCCGTTTCGATGCCGCTTTTCTTCAAAATGTCGGCGACTTCGGCGGCCCGTCCGCTTTTGAACATGAACGGATCGGTGACCAGGAAAACCTTCGACACCTTCATGGAGCGGATTTTCGGCCCCATGTTTTTGGCGACGCCTGCGCCCATCAGAATGTCGGGCATCGGCGGAATTCGGATTTCCCAGATTTTTTTCGTTTCCCGGAAAGTCTCAAGCCCCTGCCACACGTTCCGGACTTCCGCTTCATCGACATCGAAAACGGAGCCGGTCGGGGCGACGAGCTCCTCGCGGAAAAAGGCGGGAATCGTCGTGTCGAGTCGGCTGAACTGCGCTTTTTCGTTGAAGGCCAGTTGATCGCGGAGCGTTTCCTTGGCGGCGGCAAGAATGTCCTCTTCGGTCAGTTTCAGGCCGTATCGAGCGTTCAAGAGCCCGGCAAAAAAAGGATAAACGGATTCGCCGCCGGGAACGGCGTTGAGGCAGTAGCCCATCGCATCGCAGGCCGCCGCCTTGATCTGTGTCGCCAGCGACGTCCGGACCTGGTCCTTCTTTTCCTTGGGTTGTCGGTAGGTGAGGCCGGCCGTGTGGTCCGCGCCCATGGGCGAGGAAAAGTACGTGACGCCCGTTCCTTTGACCGCGCGGGGATCGTGGGCGGGCAGGGCCTGCCCCTTGAAGGCGGGGATGCGCTCCACATTGAGGAAACGGGCCGTCGTCACGACGCCGTTGCCCAGCGCGAAGCCGAGCGGCGTTTCCTTTTCGATTTCCAAAAGCAGGCTTTCCGCGCCTCTGGCGTCGCCCCAGTTCATTTTGCCCGCTTCGGCCGCGACGCCCAGGGCGCTGCCCGCCTCGATGCCGTCGAGGCCGATGTCGTCGCACAGGAACTTCAGCCGGGCGATGGCGTCGTTGTCGGTGATGCCCAGGTTGGTTCCCAGAAGGGCGATCGTTTCGTATTCATACGCCGCGCAGATCTTTTTGCCGTCCCTGTCCGGATAGATGATCGAACACTGCACCAGACAGCCGGGCATGCAGCCGTGCATTTTTCCGCCGCGCTCGAACAGAATCTTCTGGATGTTGTTGCCGCTGACCGCCGTGAAATTTTCGGGGCGTCCGGAGCGGTAATTGAGGGCCGGAAGGGTGCCGTGCCCCGCGGAGTTGTTGATCGCAAACGGCGTGCCGAAGCGCGTGTAAAGACTGATGGTGACGTCGTGCTTCATCACGTCCGCCCAGTCGCGGACGATTTTGCGGAAGGCGTCGGGATCGGCCAGCGCGATCGGTTCGGTTCCGGTCGGATCCAGAAGGATCGCTTTGAGACCCTTGGCGCCCATCACCGCGCCCAGGCCGCCGCGGGCGGCGTTGCGGGACGGATCGCCGAAGATATCGGTCAGCGATATGGACGCTCCCTTGTACTGGCGCTCTCCGGCCACTCCCGTGGAGATGACGGCGACTTTGTCGGAATACCGTTTATGGACGGCGGAAACCAGGTCGTAGTTTTTCAGGCCGCGGTATTCTTCCGCCGTCACCAGCTTTGCCCCGTCCTTCGTCACCACAAGCGCGCGCAGTTTTCCGTCCTGCGGCATGCCCTCGAACACGATGGCGCGCAATCCCAGACGATCCAGATACTGACCGGCGGGCCCGCCCGCATTGGCTTCCTTGATGCCCTGGGTGAGCGGGCTTTTCGCGCCGATGGACACGCGTCCCAGTTGCGGCGCGCGCGTTCCGGCGAGCGGACCGCACGCGACGATCAACTTGTTTTCGGGCCCCAGCGGATCGCATTGCGGCGGAACTTCCCGGTTGAGAATTTTGGCGATCAGAGCGCTGCCGCCCACGCAAGTCCATTCCGAGGGAAGCGATTCGTAGGATATTTTTCCGTCGTTCAGCGATACGCGTAAAATTTTCATGTCATTCTCCCTGGGCGGCGAACATCGGTTTTTATTTCTTTTCTTCCTTGATCCCTGCGATATTTTTGGCCAGATTTTTCTTCTGCTCCAGATTGCCCTGGCGGGCGATCATGATGCGCTGCGCCTGGGGCGAGCCTGCGCCGTGCATCGACTCCGTGCGGTAACCGACCGCCGCCGTGCCCAGCGTCAGGTTTTCCACCAGCCGCATGATCCGCGCCCGATCTTCACAGGAAACATTGGCGGTCCCCTTCAGGTACTTCTCCAGCACCCGGCCGATTTCCGGATTCTTGAAATCCTTCTCGGAGGCCATGGTGACCATCATCCCGCCCGCGATGTCTTCGGCCAGCCGGCAGATTTCATAGGGGAAACGGGTGACGTTCTGCTTGCAGACGTTGGCCAGCAAAAGGTCGATGAGGTAGGTGCCGGACGCCGTCTTGTAGCCCTGGGCCGAACAGGCGATGCCGCAGGAAAAAAGCGTTTCGTTGAGGTGCGTCATCTCGATGAGCTTGTCTTTGACATGGGAGGCCCTGGCCGCGCCGTTGTAATCCGCCGCCAGCGCCGCCGCGCCGATGAGGACGTCGCCCACGCCGACTTTGCAGCCGCCGTAGCTCTG
>DAOTJI010000050.1:0-19814 GCA_035448625.1 Smithellaceae bacterium
TCGGCCAGAGCGTCGGCAATTACGAGGGCCAATCCCTGGCCTTCAGTGCAAGCATCGATTGGGGGAGCTGCGGTTATTTCGATCTTAACACCAAGCAAATGATTTACGGCGATCCTAGCGGGACCTATCTCAAAGGAATTATTGGCAGCGCCACTTCCTTCATCGGCGCTTCCGCTCTGCTTTCCGGCATCGGAACATATTACGCCGCAAGTGTCTATCCGCTGTATGAGATAAATATCTCCAAAAACCTCAATGTTCCGAACAAAGCCGATTCGCTTAACCTCTGGTTTGGCGGCGTTAAGAATTCGACAAGCCTGTCGGGAAGGATGATGGGGCTCTATGCCAACTTCAACGGCACCAATTACGATGTCGGCTTTTTGAGCACAGGAGACGTAACAGGTAATTTCTACTCCGGCATCGGAATGTGGGAATTGACATCGGGCGCAATGACATCCTCTTCGAAAGGAACTCTTGACACCCAAAGCGATATCACACCCAATATTACCGTAACGGATACACCGCGCATCGGCTCGATTTCCGGCAACGGCGGTATCAAAGGCGTTTCCAACGGTTATGATATGTATTTTACCCAGGCGGACGGCACATGGGGCGTCTGGAGGGCTGAGACGGGCGGCACTTACACGAGCGATCCGACCAGCGGATGGACGGGTGTGGAAGGCACCGTGGAAATGGTGAATAATGCAATTCAGAGCTACTCCATTTCACATCTCACGGGAAAGGACTGGACGGACGGACAACTTGCGGCAACGACCAGCGGCCGCTTCCTGAGCCTGGAGGGCACAGGAAGAAGTTCCGGCGATATTCTGGGCGTTTATGACTCTTCATCAAAGACCTGGCAGGCGCTTGGCATTGGCCAGATGGAACGCACGGAGGCACTGGCTTTCAGCAGCGTGCTGACCGGAAATCTCTATCAGGTGGTTCCGGGAACCGTGTATAACAAGGAATACAAACAACCTCTCTGGAACTCATCAGGATCATCCAGCTGGTTCAACCCCTTGAGGTATGAAATCAACTATTTCGCACCTGCTGATGTCACGACCTATCCCTATGATGTCAGGCGGACGATTGCCTTTGAATCCTACAGAATCATCAATGGCGGAAATATTGAATATCACTATTTTCCGAACGGCAAGTACGTTCCGGTCATGAAAGGCATGGGGGTCACTTTCGAAACAGAGAGCATCGACACGCCCTCCACGACCGATTTCTCATCGAATCCGCCGGTGACACCCATTTCCGGTTCAGTCAATATTGTTGACAACACACCCGGGAGCGCCACCCTGATCGATGGTGTGGTCGTAGTCACGCCCGGCACCGTCTCATCCCTGACGAGTGCTCAACACGTCAAGTCTTTCTATTCCGAATGGCCATCCACCAATGCGCTCGTACAGAACGGAGCCTTCACCGGCATTTTGGGCGGTCTGAACAATGTGTCACTGTGGAACTCCAGCTCGGAAAACAAGACCAATCTGATCCTGATGGGGAATCACAATGCCTATAACGGATCTCAAATTTTCGGAACGTCAATGGGCGGAATCATCGGTACCGGCGGCTATCTTGGTGTCCTCACCGGAATCATTCAGGACACCGATGCGACCACAGCCTACAGTGAGAATCCCCTCGAAGGCCTGATCGTCGGGCTCTATGTCGATCCCAATGGAAACGCAGGCGTGTTGAAGGGAAACTTTACCGGCGCTTCCTACACAGGCTCGGTCAATATGTGGGAGTCCACCGATGCTTTAGGTTCGGCAACTCTCTATCGCTACTCCACAAATGCTTACAGCCTGAGTCCTTCTGCTCTGTCGGCCTATTTCCGTGGCAACATCGGCGCCGGAATCAATTCAGCCATGCACGGCACCTTCGGCGGCAGCGGTTGGATTGATACCCCCATGGGTCTCATGGGGCAAACTTTCTCTATCGGCAGCACCCCTTGCTGGGGAATCTTCTCCATGCAGATCGGACTCGCCAATACATTCAGCAAGCCGGCAGGCAGTTCCGACGCCTGGACAGCGGCCCTGCTCGGATCGGGGGAATTCGGAAATTATCCGACCTACTCCAGCGGAACGTATAGAGACCTGGGCTACTGGAGCGCAAACATCACAGCCGGCACATGGACAGGGGGGAAATTGACGGGCATACTGGCCGGCGATTTCCTCACGCACAAGAAGATCGGCACGTTGGAGGGTTCACTGTTAGGAACTTATGACGGCACGACATCCGGGATCTGGCAGGCCGCAGCCGCAGGCACCTATGTGAAAACCCGGGACGTCCTCTTCAGCAGCGAGATCTGGGGAAACCACTATGCACTGGCAACCGCAAAAACAGGCGGCAAATCAGACTACGGGGACGGCAGCTCTTACTTCTACTGGTATAACAACGATCCGGAAAGCCTAAATAATTACGGTGACAGCACCTATGACAACAAAACGGCAAGAACCAAAACGATTACGCGTTTCGACATTCAGGGTCCTCCTGGCGCCGAGAAAGCGCATAAAGATGTGTGGGTCTATAATACGGTTGACGACTCCTACACCTTCACAACCATCGTTTACGATTCGCTGGAGGCATATAATACCGATATGGCAAGCCTGCAGAAGGATCCGGTAAGCCAAAACCCGCTCCCGTCAACGGATCAAATGAATTTCCGGGAATCGGATTTCAACGGAATTCTGGCGGGCGTGGATAATCTATGGGCCAATATTGGAGCGGCGACACCCACGGCAGAGTCCCCCTACACATCCTCTCCCACGAGGATCTATATGATGGGAGACATCAATAAATTCGATAAGATTGAGCCTCGTCTCTTTACCGGAACGGTTGTGAGTTTCGATCCGCTGGCCGGTTTGAATCCCTTCATGAATTCTAAAAGCCCTGTCATCGATGGAAAGTACGGGGCCTACTACGGGTTCCTCGGCGGAACCGCAGCCCCGGACAACACCCTTTCCGGTTTCTTCCGTGCTTTTTACATGGATCAGAACCGGAAGATCGGTTTGATATACACCGATGCACCCCTAGCCGGATCCTTTGATGCGACCACCGGTATGTGGAAGGCTGAAGGCAATGTCTATACCTACAAGTTGCTCAACGCCTCGAACATCACCGACTCATCGGTGATGCCCGAGTCTTTTGCTAGCAAACTGCAATCGGGATGGGGCCAAAGCTGGGAAAATAATATGAGCTTTTCACCCATCTGGGAAGACGGCCATGTCAGCGGAGGAACAGGAATCAATTTTGCCGCTATTTATGAAGCCGGCGTCGGTTTCCCCTTTGTTTATCCTCTTGGGGAACAGGTTATGTCGTCCTACTTGAGTCTCGGAACCGGCACGATCGGCGGAAAGTTCAGCGGCAGCAATCTGCCGACCAATTGGACTTGGACGTTCACGCCGTATACAAATGATCACACAAGCTTCATCAGCGTAACAGACCTGACGATAACCGAAAGCAACCATACGTTTAAAGGAAATACAGTGAATGCCGACGTCAACTGGGAGAATGGCAGCACATCCATCACCGGAGGAGAGATCAAGGGACTCTTCGATCCTGTCGCATCCACCTGGCAGGCCGTCAGAAATGGAACTTCTCTCGAAACCGCGGCTTTTGTAAACCTGGTCAACAGCTTCTCTACCGATGCGGAAAAGAACGCCTTTATGACGGCGATGAAGATCCCGGCGGTTCTGGTGGGAACAACGGATCTGCGAGGCAGCGGGAGCGTGACGGGAGGTTCCATTAATCTTGGGAGCGCATCGGATGCCGGCAGGGGAATCCTCAATACGGGCTTCTATGCCTACTCAACCGGTGCAAAACCCCAAGTCTGGGCTTCCGGTTCAGTGAACGGGGCATACACGGGCAGTCCGACCGCAGGCACCGTCAACCTCTCCGGCTATGCACCCGGCACGACAGGAACGACAAACGGAATCACCGCCAACTTCAATGTCCAGCAATTCGGGGCGTCAACCTGGGGCGCAACCGTAACAAACGGCAACGCGCCGGCAAATTCGCTGACGGCTCCACAAGGCGGAAGCGCCACACATGCTGCAATGACCTTCCAGGGTGGAGCAGCGGGGACCGTCAATCCCACCGCCGGAACCTTTACCGGCACAGCGGCAGGCATAGTCAAGTAAGGCGGCGCGTTTGAAAAAGGGTTAACCTGATCAATGATTTGAACATCAACCAAAGAGGAGGCGCGTGAATCACGCGCCTCCTCTGTTTTTCCATCATGTTCCAGATCACAAAATAACTTTTTGGCCTTCGCGGCGTGCCATTTCAACAATCATGCTTGCGTCGTCTTCCTGCCATTGACGGAGGCCGCAGGGAACCGGTTCTATCCGGTTGTCCGTTTTTGCCGCAACATGCCACAAAAGGTCGATATCCCGCCTGCTTTTACGTCCGTCAAAAATCGGAGAAACCACGACAACGTCAATATCACTCATTTGATCGGCTCTTGCCTGCGCATAGGAACCGTAAATAACGCCGAATTCAACATCCAACCCTCTTTCCTTGAGCCGGTTGAGATACCTGCTGACACAGCCTATGATCATTTCATCAACCACTGAAAAACCTCCCGTCCGCGATTGAAATATGCAATGGCTTCTTGCATCGTCGGAGACTTACTTAATGAATCGGGATATCTTCCTTCAACATGAAATGCCATCATCTCCGACAAAATATCCGAATAATCATCGCTGACTTCAAGCCCGGCCATTTCAGCAAGTCTATTTAAATTATGGATGCGAGGGGCCAAATCATTTATTCGTTTGCAGACAAGCGATTTCAAAGCTTTCTCTAAAGCAAGGTGGACGAAAAACAAAGCATATCTTGTCTTCCCGCCGTCTAAAAGCTGCCTGGCCACATCCCAGTCTTCAATGGCCGACGTTTTCCAATATTGAATTTGCTTGCTGATATCCACCATACAATTTCGTCTTTTTCCGTGCTATGTTTTATGAGATTCATAAATCACGATTATATATTATGATTTTAAACAATAAGTTTCAAGCGCTTTTTGATATCCCGACACATACCTCCGGATGCAGGAGTAATTCTACTCCGGCTCAAACTGGTTTTTGGCCGACCAGAAGGAGGGAAGATGCCTCAGCAGATACAGCAGGCTTTTGCGGTGCTCCCAGATGCGGCCCCGGAACCGCCTGCGCCAGGCCGGATCGGAATAAAAGCGTTTGACGTGCTCGTTGTAGAGGTGATCGAGTTTTTCTTTGGACTCGATTCCACGCGGAATAAAAACAAAATTCAGGCAGTTCATCAGCCGCCAGTCTTCCGTAAAGGTTCCTTCCTCGCGGATCGTCGGCCACAGCGGCGCGCCGGGAAACGGAGTGAACTTGGCCATGTTCATGTCGTCGAGCCCCAGGGAAATAATAAAGTCGGATGTCTTTTTAATGGACGCTTCCGTTTCTCCCGGCAGCCCCATCATAAACAACCCTTTGGCGCGCAGTCCCGCCGCCTGAATGCGCCGCACGGTATCGCGCACGTCATCGAGCGACACGCCGGACTTGTGGCGCGCAAGCATTTCCGGATCGGCCGATTCAATCCCCAGCGACACCATCAGACAGCCCGCCTCTTTGAGCATTCCGAGCAGATCGTCGTCCGTGTAGCCCACGCGCACGGCGCAGTTGAAGTTCATGCCCAAGGGAACGCGCGCAAGCTTTTCGCACAGCTCCACGATGCGCCCGCGGTTGGCGGTGAAGAGATCGTCGTAGATATTGACGTGGCGCGCGCCGAATTGATCGCGCAGGTATTTCATGTGGTCGTAAATGTAGGCGGCCGAGTTGTAGCGGAATCCCTTCTGAAACACCGAGCGGTCGCAGTAGGAGCAGGAATACATGCAGCCGCGAGAGGTGATCATCGTCGCGCCGGGAGTTTGTTTGTAGCTGAAAAGCGGGAGGTGATAGTCTTTGGGGAATCCCCGCAGTTTTTCATAGGCCGGAAACGGCAGGTCATCGAGGTTCGCGATATGCTTTCTCGGGTCGTTGGCGACGGCCACGCCGTTTTCCCGGCGGATCAGACCCGAGATCGCCGCCGGATCGGCGCCTGACGCCAGTTCGCCCATCGTTTGCTCTCCCTCTCCCGCCGCCAGATAATCGAAGGAAGGATAAGCCTCCAGAAGTTTCTCTCTCAGTGCGGAGACATGCACGCCGCCGCAGACGGTAACGATGTCGGGCCGGCTGTCCTTGATTTTTTGCGCAAGGTCGGCCGCGTCGGGAAACGATGATGTCGTGGCGGAAAAGCCCACGACCTGCGGGTCAAACGCTACAATGTCCCGAACCTGTTGCCGGATATCTATCGGCGCGCCGGGGCCCAGGCAGTCATAGACAAAGACGTCGTGTCCTTCGCGCATCAGCCAGGACGCGATGGAGAGCATCCCCTGCGGCACCATCCGGTTGGCAATGTCGGTGATGTCGCGCCTTCCCGGAAACCAGTTGAACCCGCGGGGATGAACCAGGACGATGCGTTTTTTTTGTTGGCGTAACACCATGATTTATTTGTCCCTCGTGACGCCACACGGGCATGAAAATAATCAGTGCGCCGAGGTTATTAGCGGGTCTAAAGACCCGCCCTACATTTTTTTTATGTAGTGCGTACCTTTAGGTGCGCTTGTTTCTTTGCCTTGGTCCTACTATCATAGGAATGACAGGCTATTCCGTTGCCGCCGCGATCAGGGCCGGTCTGCCGGACGAGGAAAAATTCCCGTGGACCAGGAACGTTCTTCGGCGGGAAAGCAGGGTCCGCGCCAGTCCGCAGGCGGAAGCCGTGGAAGAGATGCCGCAGGCGATCAGATAATCGTCCATTTCCCAGCCGTTTTTTTGCCAAAGAGCCTCGTTCATGTCTGAAAGACGAAAACCGGGCAGGAACAGCTTCGTGACATTTTCTCTGTCATTCCCGCGAAGGCGGGAATCCGGTTTTTTCGGTGTTTCTGTAGATTTCCGCTTTCGCGGGAATGACAACGGGGTGGGCTTGCAGCCATCGTCCGGGGATTCCATTTTGTGCCGCAATTCTTCAAACTGTTTTTCACAGTATTTCAGCAGATCGTCCGAGGACGGTCTTTCTGCGTCCGTTAATCCGCTCGAAAATTCAACGGATAGAATATCTCCGATTTTCATTTCCCCGTCGCCGCCCAGCAAAAGCCAGCCGCTGCCTTCTCCCAGGGGGGCCCGCCGATAGCGGCCGGGAGCCAGGTTCAGCCGCTCCCGATAGTCTTCCACGGACGGCGTGAACACGTCACAGCCTCCGACCAGCGCCAGATCGATCTCGCCTGCCGCCAGGTAGCTCTGCGCCAGCCACAGAGCGGATTCAAAAGACAGCTCTTCCTGCGAGACGGTGAGGACAACGCCCTTGATGCCGCAAAACTTCGCCAGAAAGAACGCGGCGGAGTTGCTCACGGAATTGGCGAACTGGTTGGGGCTGGGAAACCCTCCGTCGTGCTTGAACACCTGCGTGATGAACGGCAGGATTTCATCGATGTTGCCCAGGCCGGTGGCCAGAAAAATGCCGATGTTCCGCCCCCGCAGCGCTTCTTCGGGAACGCGGGACATGCAGGCCAGCGCACCGCAGCAGACCAGCTTGATGAACCGGCCCGCGCGACGCATGGGCTGACCCATCATTTTCTGCACCAGCTCATCGGGATTCGCCGGCAGTTTCGCCTCGTCCCACGCGGCATCCGCATTGGGCACCAGCGCAGGCCCTAGATAGCTCGCCGCCATGACCGGCAGGGAAGAATTTTGTAATTTTGTCGTCATATCTTAAGATGCCATTTTTCTGATGACATAGGCCGTGCAGGTTCCGCCGAAGCCGAAGAAGGTGAAGAGATACGCCCCGGCGGCCGCCGGAAGATTTTCCTGCGACGGAGCAAAACCGATTTCGGGATCCGTTTCGGCAAAGCCGAAACTTTTCGGAATCACGCCTTGGTCCAGACAGGAAAGCCACAGAGCCGTCTCGACCGTCCCGGCCGCGCCCAGTGTGTGGCCGATGACGCCCTTGAGCGAAACGACGGGCGGCAGACGATCCCCGAAGACTTTCGCCAACCCCCTTCCCTCGGAAAGATCATTGTCTCTCGTGCCCGTTCCGTGCGCCTTGACGGCGACAATGTCCCCGGGGTCCGTTCCGGCTTTCAAAAGCGCCCTCGCAACGACGCCCCTGACCATTTCGCCGTCCGTGCCGGCGGAGGTCAGGCTTCTGTTGTCGTTATACAGATGGCCGCCGGCAAACCAAAAGCCGCTTTGGTCCGCGGCGGCGCTTTCCCCTTCTTCCAGGATCAAGCAGGAGGCCGCCTCGCCGATCTGCATGCCCATGCGCCGGTTGCAGAAGGGGCGGCACTCGTCCGGATCGTAAAGGAGCAGACTGGCAAAACCCTGAAGGGTCAGATTCAAAAGCGGTTCAAAGCCGACCACGACGGCCCGCCGGATTCTTTTCTGCGCGATCAGATCCGCCGCCACGACGAGCGCATGTGAACTCGAAACACAGGCCATGCTGAAGGTTATGGGCAGGCCCCGAATGCCGTATTGCCGGGCGATCACGTCGGCCACCTCACCGGGCCCCCGGTTGCGGCAGACAATCGGCGGCGATTCCTTGCCGGGATTTTGGCGCACGGATTCGGTAAACTCATGCTCGTTGCGAATGAAAATGCCGCCGGTGGTGCCCACGAGCAGAGCGGATTCGGCAATCTCGGACGCGGAAAGGCCCCCGCGCTTGAAGGCTTCGGTAATCGACGCATCCAGCATCTTGAGCGACTTTTCCAGGGGATTGCCGTCATCGGGAACTTCAAACGCCTTGAACTCCCGGTTGACCAGGTGGGCTGACCCGCAGATTCCCGCCGGGCGGACATCTCCCGCGATCAGACGGCGGGCGCCTTCCGACGCGCCCCACCCCAGGGCGGTGACGGCGCCCCACCCGCGAATGTGGATATTGCCGTTTTTCACTTTTTCACCTTCGGCGCGGCAAGCACAAAATCAGCCAGCGTATCGAAGTTCTGCATCGCCTTTGCGGCCGTGGAAGCGTTTTTCAGCTCCACGCCGAACGTGTAGCGCAGTTCCATCGCGATTTCCATCGCGTCGAGCGAGTCGAGTTTGAGCGGACCGGGTCCGCCGATAAACGGCACGTCCGTGGGCACATCCTCGGGCCGGACGTCCCGGATTTCACAGGCCCGAATGACCAGTTCCTTGAGTTTAAAAATGAGATCCTCCCGCGACGTCACGTTCAGATCCCTGTACGCCTGTTCTAAATCCATCGAACCTTCCTCCCCGCAATATAAAAGCAGATTATCGCAAACAGTGTCAAGATGATTAACCTGGGCAGGATGGTCCCAAACGCGGCATCCCGCAGAAAGATATCCAGATAGGCCTGATGGGCCCAGAACATCGGTGAGATCATGGCCAGTTTTTTCATCACCGGCGGCATCACCACGTGCGGCACCATGATGCCGCCGAAGACGCCCATCAAAATCGCGCCCGTCGCCGCCAGCGTGGAAGACTGCTCGGGCGTTTTGGCCGTCGCCGCCACCAGCACGCCGAAGCCTGTCGTCGCGGCCGCGACCACCAGCGTCACCGGCAGCATGTGCCAGGGGTGCGCCCCCGCGTGAAACGCCGGGGTAATAAAGCGGGACATGACAAAAATCCCCACCAGCATCATCAGCGCAAACTGAATCACGTTGATCAGGTAATAGGGGATGATTTTGCCCAGCGTCACCAGGTTCGCGGACACCGGATAGGTGAAGAGACGCTGAAGCGTTCCGTCTTTCTTTTCCCTCAGGAAACCGACGGACATGGGAATGGCAATAAAAAACATCGCGAAAATGGCGTAGGCCGGTACCGTCTGCTGCAAGGGCGTGGGCAGCTCCCGGTTGGGCCCGCTTCGCTCGACGACCAGGCCGGCCACCACCGCTTCCAGATGGTCGACGCCCATGACAACTTCCACGGTGAGGGACGTGACGAGCGAACGGGCGGCGATTCGATAGCTCGCGTCCATCACGGGATCGAAGCAGATTTCCACCGGCCGGTCTCCCTCTTCGAAACCCGGGGGAATCGTCACGACGGCCTGCGCTATTCCTTCGGCAAAGATTCTATCCACATCCGCATCAGCCGGTTTTTCGACCGGCACGATCAGCGGATGGGCCTTGATTTTTCCCTCCAGAAGCCTGGCCTGGGGAGATCGGCTCTGGTTGTCCACCGCCATCGGAATCTTCCGTCCGATCAGTTTGTCCGCCCAGACGCCTTCCAGCGCCAGCGACATGAAGAAAATCAGAGCCACCGGCATCAGGAAAAGAAGCAGGATGGTCTGCCGGTCGCGGATCAGCACCAGCATTTCCTTGCGGACCAGTTCTATCAGCTGTCGGTACATCAAATGACTTTCACCCCCGACAAAATCACAAAAACGGATTATTCAAAGCAGAACGAGGCGGCAAGGAGCAGGTCCCGCAGGCGTATGGCCAATACGTCAAGGACGCCTGCGACGCCGCCAACAAAGTTATGCGCAGAAGAATCCGTTTTTGTCCTAAGGATCGCGCAGCCCCCTTCCCGTCTTCTTCAGGAAAAATTCTTCCAGATTGTCAATATCGGACATCCGGCCGTCATAAATCCGTTCACCCCGGTCCAGAAGCGTGAGACCGGAGCACAGGCGCTGGGCCTCTTCCATCATATGCGTGCACAGCAAAACCGTGACGCCCTGCCCGTTGAGCTCCGCCAGCGTCTCATACAAGTTGTTCCGGCTTTGAGGATCGACGCCCGCCGAGGGTTCATCCAGCAGCAGAAGCTTTGGGGAGTGCAGAAGCGCCGCCGCCAGATTGAGGCGCCTCAGCATGCCGCCGGAAAAAGTCGCCACGGCCGCCTCGGAATAGTCCGCGAGGCCCGTTTTTTCGAGCGCCCATTCCGAGCGCAGAGCGATTTGCTCCTTGGACATCCCCGCCATCGCACCGAAAAAACGCAGATTCTCCCGCGCGGTCAAAGACGGGTAAAGGGATATCGGTTGCGGCGCGCACCCGATCAACGAAAGAGCCTTTGCGTCGGGCATTGGAAGTCCGTACACGGACACCCCGCCGGACTGTCCCCGAAGCTGCCCGGTAATGATCCGCATCAGCGTCGATTTCCCCGCGCCGTTGGGCCCCAGGAGCGCGTGCATTTGCCCGTCCGCGACGGCCATGGAAAAATCCCGAAGCGCCGGAGCGGACGATCCGTCGTATCGAAAAGTCACCGAAGAAATGTCCAGTGCGTTCATGCCTTGAGCTTTCCCGCCGCCAGAGACAAATCCTTGAAAAGCTGCTCCTCGCGCCCGGCGCAGACCAGCATCAGCGCCCCCGCCTTTTCAAAGGTCTCTTCCGCCTGCCCGCGCTGCTTGATGATGCGAGCGGAGACGACAGCGAATTCCCGCCAGATGTCGCCGATGGCCGTCATTTCGCCGGATAAACGGGCAAGCTCCTCCGAAGCGAAGAGTTCGGCGGCTTCCTGAAGAAACGCCGCGTACATATAACGGAATCCTGCGCCGCCCGTGCCCACTTCTTCCTGCATCCGGACCACGCTGGACAACTCGCGGCAGGCCCCCATGAAACCCAGCTTCTCGGGGCTGCGAATGATCTTTTTGGCCAGGTAGCGCATTCCCCGGATGCCGAAAATGGGCACGGGAATTTTCAGCATCATGTTGCAGGTGTCTTTCATGCCCTTGAGGCCGGCCGAGCGCAGATCGGGATCGGGGTTGACGGATTGGGGATAGTACATAAACCCTCTCGGCTCGAGCGGACCGTGCGCAAACCTTGCCCTTTCCAGATCTTCCGCGGAACAATCCACCGGCTCCTCCAGCATCGGGTCGCTGACGCGGAAACCGTTTTCGATCTCATGCAGAACAACGATGTTATGGCCGTTGAACTGAAAGCGGAACCGGTTGGGGAAATAGGAAAGCCAGTAGATATTGGTGGTCAGCCCGACAATCTGGCCGGTCGCGAGGACGCGCCTCAGTTCGTCCATTCCCTTTTGCGGTTTGCGAAACCGCGCGGTTTTGAATTTGCCGCCGAGGCGCTTGGCGGATTTGCGGAAAACGGCCCCGGGCTGGGAGCGAAATGTGCTGATCGTCACGCCGGCCATCTTCACAAACGGCAGGTGGCCGAAAAAAATGCCGCTGCCGATGCCGAAAACCATCGGCTCGGAGATTTCCACGCCTTTGTCGCGAAACAGTGCGGCGGTAACGCCGCTCTCACAGTGCGCGGAATGAACGTGCACAAAGGGTTTCCCGGCTGCGGTGACTTCCGTAGTCATGTAAAGCGCCCCTCCAGAATCAGATTTGCGGAACGGTTTTGAGCTCTTCGAGGGTGACGGCCAGCGCTTTGGCGTAGCGTTCCAGAATCGACGGACGCAGTTTGGCAAACACGTCCGGCCGGAAATGCCTTTTCACCCTGAAAGCAGCGATGTGCGCCGTTTTTCCCAGAATCTCCGGCGTCATCTGGCGACGCTCCATGTGATAGCAAAGCGGGCTTTTGCCGCCGGCCAGCACCGCCTTTCTTGTCGCTTCCAGGCTTGCCGCCATCTCGTCAACGGCCAGGCCGTTGACCACCGCTTCCACCTCCCAGCCGGAACTGGGCACAATTACGTATTTCCCCTCGTCATTGAGCGCCCAGCAGGCACGCTTTTTCCCCTCGTAATAGGTGATGTCCTGCGGCACTTCGCGGACGTTCATTCTCCAAAGCTCCTTTAAAGATTTCAATGCCTTTTTATACTAATTCCCCCCCGGTGCAAAGCAAATTCTGCCCGGCGTCGCTCTTCTTTTACCGGATGATTTTTTCACCGAGAAACGGCTCGAAGTGATGCCACTCGAAGGGATGCGCCGCGGCAAAGCGCGCCAGGTCGTCCGCGTAAGCCTGCGCGGATTCCTGCACCGTTTTCTTCCTTTCGGCGCGGGACGCCGCCGCCACCTTCCGTCCTTTAGAAACCTGCACGTGGTAGTGGCCCGGCGCTTTTTCATGGACAAAAAACGTCATCAGCGGCGCGCCGCTCATGAGCGCAAACAGATGAGGCGTGTCCGGAAGGCGGACCCTGTGTCCCAGAAAATCGACCTCCACCCAGGTCTGTTCTCCCCAGAGGCGGTCGCCCGCCATGGAAACGATGCCCCCTTCGCGCAGAAAGCCGACGCCTTCCAGCAGCGCGAAGGGAGACTTTTCCTTCTCATCGGTCGTCACGATCCGGATGCCCGCTTCGGCCAGTTTTTCCTTCTGCAGCTTTTCGATCTGTTCCTTGTGCTTGGCGCCAAGATAAAGCATGACCGGCAGGCCTTTTTCCTGGAGCTTCTGCGCGGCAAGCTCCCAGTTGCCGATGTGCGACATCACCACAATCGCGCCGGTTTTTTGAGCTACGGCCTCATCCAGATGCTGCCAGCCCTCGCGGGTGAACTTCGCCTCCTCGGCCGCCCAGGGAATGAAGCGGTGGACGTAGACGCCCGTGAAGTTGTGAAACTGCTTCCAGACGCAGTACAGGTGATGTCGAAAGCTTCGCCCCGGCAAAAGCGCCCGGTAAAACCGAAGGCTGTCCCGAACGCGACCCGGAAACAAAAAGAAGTACCCCGTCGCGATGCACCACGAAAAGATCCGGAAAAACCACAGGCCCAGCCGGTGGGACAGGAAAAGCGCGACTTTATAAAATATTTTCTTCATCGAATTCCCGAATCGCAGGCCAAATGTAATTTCCTATTCCGTGTCTTTCTTTAAATGCAATTCCCCCAATTTATCAACCTATAAAACCTTTGACAGGACAAACCATTTTCGGCTATATTGCAATCGAACTGCAATATAGCCGAAAGGATCATGGCGATGATGTACTATACCAGAACACTGGAAAAGTATTTCCTGCAAGCGGCCCATCAGTTTCCCGTATCTCTGGTGACCGGCGCCCGGCAAGTGGGTAAGACCACGTTCCTGCAGCATTTAACCGGCAACAACAGAACCTATGTCACGCTGGATGATCCGCTGGTATTGAATCTTGCCAAAAACGATCCGGCTCTTTTCATGCAGCGCTTTCCCGCACCTCTTTTGATTGACGAAATTCAGTACGCTCCGGAATTGCTTCCTTATATCAAGATGGAATCCGACCGGAATCGTAAAACCGGTCTTTTCTGGCTGACCGGTTCACAGCATTTTCATTTGATGAAAGGGGTTTCGGAATCACTTGCCGGACGCGTCGGCATCGTCCGACTGCTGGGCTTTTCCCGCCGCGAACAATCCGGCGAGGGGGAAACATCCACACCTTTCCTCCCCTCTTCCCGGGAGATCGCCAAACGATTGAAGTCCGGTGTCGCTTTGACGCTCAAGGACATCTTCAACATGATCTGGCGCGGCTCCTTTCCGGCTATCGCCGTTTCGAAAAGCAGCGATCGTGATTTGTTCTATCATTCTTATGTCCAAACCTACCTTCAGCGCGACGTCCGGGATCTGGCGCGAGTCGGCGATGAAATGGCCTTCCTGAAATTCCTCCGTGCGGCTGCCGCGCGAACAGGACAGATGCTGAACCTTGCCGATATGGCGCGGGATGTGGATGTCGCGTACAATACCGCCAAAAGCTGGCTTTCCATTCTGCAGGCATCCGGTCTGGTTTACCTGCTGGAACCTTATTTCACGAATGTCACCAAACGGCTGGTCAAAACGCCTAAACTCTATTTTCTGGATACCGGCTTGTGTACATGGCTGACCGAATGGTCAAGCCCGGAAACCCTGGAAGCGGGCGCTTTCTCCGGAGCAATTCTGGAGACCTGGATTTTTGTGGAAATTCTCAAATCATGGCTGCACAACGGGCAGACGCCGCCTTTCTATTTCTATCGGGACAAAGACGGCAAAGAAATCGACCTGCTGATCATTCGCGACAACACGATTTACCCCCTGGAATTCAAGAAAACATCATCGCCGGACAAAAGAACCGTCCAGCATTTCACCCTGCTGGAAAAATTGAATATGAAAGTCGGCGGGGGCGGTGTGGTTTGTCTGGCAGCTCAATCTCTGCCGATCACGGAGAGGGTTTCCTCAATACCGGTCAGTGCGATTTAGCAAGAAAGACTGTCGGAACCCGCTTGAAACAGGAAATCCTCAAATGTTCATCCGGCGTTTTGTCATCGGAGGCAATCGGTGCAAGGTTTGCACCGGTTGCCTTTTCATGCCGTCATCCCGCGAACTTTCCTTCCTTTTTCAGCTTTTCGATTTCCTCCTTCTCCAGCGTGTTGAAGGCGATTTTGCCCACCAGGGTTTTGGGCAGATCGGCGCGGAATTCGATGGAGCGCGGGCAGCTCCACTTGATCAGATTCTCGCGGCAATAGTGGATGAGTTCCTTTTCCGTTGCCGGGCCCGCGTCGGCGGGATTTTTCAATACCACGAACGCCTTCACCGCCTGCACCTGGGCTTCGTCGGGCACGCCGATGACGCAGGCGTCGCGCACCTTGTCATGCTTGTAGAGCAGCTCTTCCACCTGCGCGGGATAGACATTCATGCCGGAGGATTTGATCATCCGTTTCTGGCGGAGCTTGAAATAGAAGAACCCGTCGGCGTCCATCGTGCCGATGTCGCCGGTGTGCAGCCAGATGCGTCCGTCGGCATGCTTCCGGAGCGTGTCGGCCGTTTCCTCCGGCTGGTCGAGGTAGCCCATCATCACGGCGGGGCCGGCCACGCAGATCTCGCCTTCCTCGCCCAGCGGCGCCTCCTCGATCGTGTCGAGTTTCACGATCTTGGCCAGCATGTCCGGGAAAGGCACGCCGATGCTGCCTTCGCGGTAGTTGCCGAGGGGCGTGGCCATGATGGCGGTGACGGCCTCGGTAAGTCCGTAGCCTTCCAGAAGCTGAACGTTGCCGCCCTGCCTCTTGACCATTTCTTCAAAGCGCTCCTTGACGGGCCGGGGAAGCATGTCCGCGCCGGAAAACGTCGCCCGCAGACAGCTCAGGTCCGCCTTTTGCATTTTGGGGTTGCGGGAGAGCGCATCAAAGAGCGTCGGCACGCCGATGACGAACGAAGGCTTTCGCGAACGGATCAGGTCGGCCACCGTCTCGGGAGTAAAGACCGGCACCAGAATGCTTTTGCCGCCGCCCATGAAACAGGCGTTGACGCAGACCCCGAGGCCGAAGCCGTGAAAGATCGGCAAAATGGCCAGCACGGACGTGGCGTCGTCCAGCTTCCCCCATTCCGACACCATTTTCCCCTCGGAAATGAAATTCATGTTGGACAGCATGATGCCTTTGGGAACGCCTGTCGTTCCGCCGCTGTAAAGGATGACGGCCAGGTCGTCCGTATCCATTTTGGCCTGCGGGGCGCCGGGGTAGCTGCCTTTCATGAGATCCGCCCACCACTTCACCATGGGGTCCGCCGGGACTTTCGGAATCTGCCGTCCTTTGGTCAGATTGAATCCGACGCGTTTGAAAAAGCTCAGATAATCCGGAATGCGGGCCAGAATCAGCGTCTGAAGCGGCGTCGCGGCCTTCACCTCCTTGAACTTGGCGTAAAAGGCATCCAGCGTGAGCGCGAAGCGGCTTTTGGCGACATTGAGATAAAATTCAATTTCCTTCGCCGTGGAGAGAGGGTGAATCATGCTGGCCACCGCTCCCAGTTTGTTGGCGGCGTAAAAAGCGATGATGCCCTGCGGAGAGGTGGGCATGGAGATGGTGATGCGGTCGCCCTGCTTCAGGCCCAGCGAGGCCAGCGCGTCGGCGCACCGGTCGATTTCGGAAATAAATCTGCTGTAGGTGGACGTGTATCCCATGAAATCGTAGGCGACGGCATCGGCTTTCTCCCGCGCCGTCTGCAAAAGCGCTTCATACATGGTGACGCGGGGATAATCGATGGAATGCGGAACGCTCCCGTAAAACTTCAGCCAGGGTTTCTGCTCATACATGTTCGAACCTCCTTAGAATTTTATGGACGGCCGCCTCGTCGGCAGCCGTCCAAGACACTTGTCCGTCAACGGTTATCCGTGACCCGCGCGGAAGGGCCGGAAATCTCCCCCTGCTTCTTCCCGATGAACCACTTTTCTTCCACGCCGGGAACCGGCGAGGCGTGGACCCTGACGGCAAATCCCGCCGCCTCCATGAATCCGGCGATTTCTCTTTCCCCTCGGAAGCGCTGCGGCATTCCCGTCCACTTCAAACGGGCCGTTTCCATCCATCTCTTCCAGGGAACTTTTCCGGCCGAGGGAACCGTCGCCCGGATCACCAGCGCCCCGTCCGGCCCGAGCTTATCGTAAATCCGCTGAAAGACAAGCTGCAATTCCCGATCGTCGATCAGATGCAGCATGTCCAGCATCAGAACGTGATCCACCGGACCTTCGACATCCGGCAGATCCGGCGCCCGTCCGACCTGCACCCCGCCTCGCGCGCCGATTACGCGGCGGGCAATGCGCACCCTCTCTTCATCGGGTTCCAGGCCGTAAACCTTCGCTTCCGGATGTATCTCCAGCAGCCAGGTCGCGGGAACGCCGAAGCCGCAGCCGATGTCGAGCATCCGTCGGGGATTTTGCACATATCGATGCAGTTCGGAAAACATCGGGTCCATCTTCATCTTGAAGCGGGCGAATACCCGCGGATAGCCGGGCAGCAGACGGTAGCGCAAAAGGACGCGGCGGACATGTTCGCGAGACCCCGTCTGAAGCGCGCCCAAGGGAAAATCGAACGGGGAGAAGATGCTCTTCATCAGGAAGGGCAAAATGAAATAGGCGCCCAGAAGCGAGTAGCCGATCCCCAAAAGAGAAACCAGGCCGATACTGCGCAGGAGCGAATGACCGGCCAGCGTTAAAACGCCGAAGCCGATGAACGTCGTCGCGGCGGAAAGGAAGATGGACAGTTTGACGGTGTTCATCGCGGGCGACTGCTCATCCGGATGGCGCTGGTAGGTGCAGACATAGTAGACCGCGTAGTCCACGCCCATGCCCAGAATCACGACCCAAAGCATGATGCCGGGAATGTCCAGGGGACGGCCCAGCAGTTTGAGCGTCCCCAGTGTCGAGACAAGCGCAAAAGCCACGGGCGCCAGAACGGCCAGCGAAAGGCGCCACTCCAGAAACAAGAGGAAGATCACGACCGTCAGGCCGATGCCGACGATGACGGCGATTTCGACAAAGATGTTCTTGAGAAACTCCCCCAGACGGAGGTTGAACCAATCCGCGTCGAACAGATCAACCTGCCCGGCGCCGGCCAGCCGGGCAAAAAATTCCGGTGCGTTGTAATGTTTCCCGGCTGCCAGCAAACTGATCTGCGCAAAGCCGTCGGTTGTCTGTGCGATGCCCAACAGGCCGAAATATTTGGACGGAATCGCGGCCGCGACCGGCGCGTCCCTGGTCAGCATCCGCAGGAAAGGGGCGAAGGCATTCGGCGTAAAACCATTTTCTTGCGCCGCTTCCCTGAGATCGCGTTCCAGCGCCGATACGCGGCCGGGCGTCCAGAACGCCCGCCAGGCTTCAAAATGACGCGCAGCCGACTCCGGCGTCGGGAAAAGAACCGTCGGCAGAAACGCCGGGGCCAGCCTTTCGTTTTGCACCTCTTCCGCGAGCAGCGTTTCCAGCCGCTCGTTTTTCTTCTGCAGCGCCTCGACGGTCGGCGCTTCCACAAGGAGATAGCACCGGCCGGAAAGATTACCCCAGATCCCCTGCAGCTTTTTTTCGGCGGCGAGCGTCGCGGGGCTTACGGAATTCATGGCCTGCAGGTCCACGTTGAAAACCGGCTTGGCGAAAAACAGCATCATCAGTCCGAAAACCAGAGCGCCCGCCGTCTTCCACCAGGCCGGAGCGGCGAGGGTCCGGACTGCGAGCGCCAGCCGCCGGTTGGGTTCGCGCCGTGCCGGCGGCATCGCCGGAAAGATGACGGGAAAAATGAAGTGAACAAACAGAAAAGCAAAGACGATGCCCAGCGCGGCAAAAACGCCGATTTGGGCCAGAATGTCAAAATCGCTGATCAGCAGCAGCAAAAAGGCGCCTACAGTCGTCAATACCGCCGCGAATTCCGCCGACCACACCTCCCGCGCCGCCTCACGGCCTGCCGTGATTCGGGGCTGATCCAGAAACAAAAGATACGTAAGGCCCAGATCGACCGTAAAGGCCAGAATCGCACCGCCGAACCCCACCGCAAGGATGGACATGGATCGGAACAGCAGGGAACAAACAAACAACGCGGCAATGGCCCCCACGGCCGAGGGCAAGAGCGCCAGGAGTCCGATGAGGGGTCGGGGAAAGGCAAGAATCAGCAGAAGCGCGATGCCCAGCGTCGTGAGCAAAACCGCCAGCCGCGTATCGCGCTTGGCGACGGTTTCATTATCCAGCGCCGCGCGGTAGGTACCCACCGGCGTCAGCGTAAAGCGGCCGCTTTTCCCCAGGCGCGCCTGGAGCATTCTCGCGCAATCGTCAATCCGTGCGGAGATTTGCGCGGCATGGGTCGTATCCGTGCCTGAGCCGGCCAGTCGGGCGATGATGAGCGCGTGGCGGCCGTCGGAAGACAAAAGCCGGCCGGAATAAAACCGGGCGGAACCGGCCGGCAGGAGAACGGACATCCGCTCCAGGATCACCGAGGAAAATCCCAGCGGATCCCGGGCGATCATTTCCGCGCGGCCGATGCCCTGGAGTTCCTCCAGGCTGCGCCGGTTTTCCGCCATCGCCTTCCGGATTTTCTCGGATGTCAGAAGCGGTGTGATGTTCCGCTCGAGATCCTCCGCACTCAACAGTGACGGCAGATGCTCCCGAACATGCGCCATCAGCTCCGGAAACACACCCGCCTCATCGGCGATTCCGACGCGAAGGAACAAACCGCTGCTGCGCAGATGGTCTTCCACGAGCCGGGCCGCTGCTACCAGTTGGTCG
>DAOTJI010000051.1:0-18979 GCA_035448625.1 Smithellaceae bacterium
CTCTGCCAGAGCCGGTACAGTCGGGCTGTGTCAGATACGGGCCTGATGTTCGATGTAGACCAGGCCCAACCCCCTCAAGAATTTTTGATATGTGAAGCATTCCTCCAGGTCCATCGCCGCACTGCCTACGGAGGCGATCCCTTCGGTGCGATTGACGAGTTCGCCTTTCGCGTTGGTTTTTTTGAAACTGGCATCGCGGCTTTTTTTGACGTTTTCCGCAATCTTTTCAAACGCCCATTCCCACTCGACTTCCTTCCACTCGGTCGCGAAAGGCGCACGGTAAAGCGGCTTGCCCAAACGGTTTTCGTTGACGGCCATCTGATAAATTGAACCGCCTTTGCTGCACAGAGACCCTCTGTTGATGGGGCTGTCGGGATCCCCCTCAGTGTTGACGACCTTCCCGTCGCGCACGGACACGATAATGCTGCATCCGACGGAGCAGTACGGACAAACCGTCGTGGTTTCTTTGGCGTACTTGATCTTCAGCTCCTTCGCATGCGCGGCGGTCGGCTTCAGGGTGATGCCCAAACCGCTCGCCGCGGCGACGGCGCCGGAGAGTTTCAAGAAACCTCTTCTGCTGACGTTCATGAATTCTTTCTCCTTTCCTAAGGAATTTAGGTGTCTTCTTTATACCCCGCTCCCTTGGCTGCCGGATGAAAAGCTTTTCAGCGGGGAAATTTGATCTCCAGGATAAACATGGGGCAATAGCCAGCGCCTGCCACCCGAAAAACTGTAATTTCACGCGGAAATTCTATATATGGAATGCAAGTCATTGTCAACGCAAAAAAATGAGTCATTTCATTGATTAATGTCATATTTGGCATAATATAAAAGTCCTGTCAGATCGTAGCAATGCGGTTTTCTCCCTATGGGCGAAAGAGTTGATGACCTTTAGTCAAAACGTGAAAAAGCCGCCTTCGTCCATACAGGATTCATTTCGGGGCGATGAATTGAGTTGACACTAATCAGCGGCAAATTTATAGTGAAATACAACAGCGAAGGCAAGGCGGCCCGGACGATTCAAATCATCAACGGTCCGGAAAAGGGCCGACAAAGCCTTAAGCGGAAAACCCGCGGGAACCCTCACCCATCAATCCTGAACCGTGCAGAACGAAGGAAAGGCCAATGGAAGAAATCAAAAGAGCGTCGCGCAAAGAGCTGTTCGGATGGGCCATGTTTGATTTCGCCAACTCATCCTATACGACCGTAATCATCACCGTGGTATTTTGCGTCATTTTTCCGCGGCTCATCGTCGGAGACGGACCGGAATTTCGATGGGGCAATCTCCTGTGGAGCGCTTCCATCTCCATAAGCTACCTGATCGTGCTGTTCACCGCGCCGCTTCTGGGCGCCATTATGGACTATGCCGGATCCAAAAAAAAATTCCTTCTCGGCAGCTGCTGGCTTTGCGCACTCGCCACTGCCGCACTTTATTTTGTGGGACCGGGCGATATTCTGGCGGGAATGCTGCTCATCATCCTTTCCAATATCGGTTTTTCCTACAGCGAAGCGTTTATATCCAGCTTTCTTCCGGGGCTGGGCCCTTCCCGGGATCTGGGAAAAATTTCGGGCTACGCCTGGGGGCTCGGCTATATGGGCGGTCTGACCTCCACGGCCATCGTCATCTTCGGGCTGGGAGCGGGCGTTTACACGCCGGAGAATTTCTTCCGTCTGCGGTGGGTGGGACCGGCCACGGGCCTGTTTTTCCTCATCGCCGCGATTCCGACGTTTCTCTGGGTTCGGGAACGGACCCTCGCCAGGGTCCTGCCGCCCAATGAAAATTATTTTTCGATCGGCGCGAAAAGGCTCCAAAAGACCTTTACCGACATTCGGGATTACAAAGATCTGATCGTTCTTCTTTCCTCCTTCTTTTTCGCGTATGCCGGCCTCTCCATCGTGATCGCCTTCGCCTTTATTTACGGAGACCAGGTCATCCGGTGGACGGGCAAGACGCAGATTCTGATGTTTGTGATCACGCAATTCACAGCGGCCGGCGGCGCTCTTCTTTTCGGCGTTCTTCAGGACGTCTGGGGAGCGAAGCGGACCTTCATCCTGACGCTCATCATCTGGGTGGCGGCCGTCAGCCTGATTTACGGCGTTGCTCCCGTCACCGCATGGGTGAACGGCCTTGCGGGAACGACTTTAAAAGAGGAGCACATTTTCCTGCTCATCGGATCGATCGCCGGTCTGGGGCTGGGATCGACGCAGTCCGCGTGCCGCGCGATGGTGGGGCTGTTCTCGCCGGACACCAAAGCCGGTGAGTTCTTCGGCCTGTGGAGCCTCACCAGCCGCCTGTCCGCCATCGCGGGGCTCATGGGGCTGGGCCTGCTGCAGGCTTGGTTCGGCCTTCACAACGCGATTCTGGTCTGTTCCGCTTTTTTCTTTATCGCCGTCGTGATCGTTTTGTTCGTCGATGAAGAACGGGGCAAGAGCACCGCGCGCGCCCACGCGGGCGAATAAATCCGCCGGGAAAAGCCTCCAATCGTTTCATGAGGTCGGGTCAAAGCCCGAGGTCCGTAAACGGGAAAGGCCCTGGTGCGGGAGAGGAGGCTGCTGCTGACTTTGCGATGGATGCCCGGACGGCCGGCGCCGCCTTCTCACTTGCCGATGTTCAGATTCACAAAGCGCAAATAGGGACGAAGAGCCGGTGTGCCGCCGCCTTCGGAGATGATGCGCAGAACGCGGGCGCTGTCGGCAACGACGGCGCCGCCCAGATGCGTGACGGGCATATCCTTGAATGCTTCGGGCACAAGCGGAGTGGAAGGACCGATCAACGCGACGATGCGCGGCGCTCCCAAAAGGCCGACGGTTTCTTCAAAGGTGTTATTGAGCAGAGTTGTAGCCGTGATGATGGCAACATTGCATTCGACCAGCGCTTTGCGCCTTTCTTCCGGAGACAGCAGATCGATGCGTTCCGGATTTTTTTCAATGACCGTCAGCGTCGCGCCGGTCCCGCGGATGCGTTCGACCAGCGGTGCAAAAAGACCGACCATCGCAACATTTTCGCCCGGTTTCAAATCAAAACAGGTGGTAGCCTCGCAGTTTTCCGAAGGATTTCCGGGACTTCCCGTAAGCGCATTGGCGACCGCTAAGCCCAGGGCGCGATGCAGGGCATTTTTGCCGTTGACAAGATACTGCAGCACATCGGAAGCCGATGAACCCGCAAATGTCCCCGCACCTTTCAAAACGGTGCATCCTCGCGGCGAGGAATCCGACCATACGGCCGCCAGCCCCGCCGCTCCGTTATCCATGAGAACACCCGCATAGCTCAAGCCGATGCGCAAATCGGCAATCCACCGGTTTTTTGCGGCCGGCATGAGCCTCTCATAAAGGCGGTGCAGCGAGATACCCTTGTCGAACTCGGTCATTTCTTTTCGTTCCCGGCAGCCAAATCCTTGTAGGGAGACTCTCCCCCGCAGCCGCGGCACCTGTCTCCGTCGCGGGTCGGATAGGCCTCCCCGCAGACCGGACAGACCGCCACCGGACCCATCTTCTTGCGGCGGACTTTCTCCGGATCCACCTGCACATGCCGGACGCCGAGCAGGCTCGGCCCCGCTTCCTTGATTTGCGCCAGAAGCAGGTCGATATTTTGTTCGCTTTTTTTCTTTTTCTTGAGATACCAGTCGTGAATTTCCGGCCAGGCCTCCAGTTTTTTCGTGTCCAGATAAACCCGCACGCCACGGCCGCTGTATTTTTCATAAAGCGTTACGGCAAATTTGCCGAAGGGAAGCACGGAAAGCCAGCCGTTGCCGATCGTGCAGGGGGTCAGAATCTGCACGGCGTCGGGAAGACAAACCGGCGTTTCACAGACGGCGTCGAAAAACTCCCCCTCCGGCAGATGCTTCATCGCGAGGTCCACGATGAAACCGCCGATAATCAGTCCCGGCGCGAGATTGCCGTGAAAGGATTTGACCAGATGGAGATATTCTTCGTAGGAATAGGTGCAGATGTTCATCGATGCTTACATCTCCTTATTCTGTTGCAGGGGACCGTCGCAACGGCTCCCTGCACAAATATTTCAATAGACCAGCGACAGGCGCGGCTCGCGTGCCCCGCGGGCTGCCGAACCCTCTCCCGGCTCCCGGGTGATGGTGCGCTGCATCCAGCCCCGGTCGATTCTTCCGTCCACGACCGGCAGAATCTCATCGGCCAGAAACAGAGCTTCATGGATGTCGTGCGTCACGTAAATCACGGGACAGGACAGCCTCCCCTTCAGGCTTTTCAGCTCTTCGCGCAGTCCGCGGCGCGTCACCACGTCGAGCGCGGAAAACGGCTCATCGAGCAGGAGCAGGCGCGGATGCCGGGCCAGTGCCTGGCAGATCGCGCAGCGCTGGCGCTCTCCGCCGGAAACCATGTGCGGCCTGCGCTTTTTCAAATGGCCGATTTTGAAAAGATCGAAGAGTTCATCGACTTCTTTTTTGTTCGCTGCCGCAAACGCGGCGTTGTCGAACAGATTCAGATGCGGGAAGAGATTGTAATCCTGAAAGACATAGCCCAGGCGCCGCTTCTGCGGTTTGATGTTGATCCCGCGGTCCGAATCAAACCAGACCTCGTCGCCGAAAATCACCCGTCCGGCGTCCGGCACCGTCAGCCCCGCCAGCATTCGAATGACCGTGGTCTTGCCGCCGCCGGACGGGCCGATCATCACGGCCATCTTTCCCGGCCCGCAGGCCATCGAAAGCTCCAGATCAAAGAATCTCAATCTTTTTCTGAACGAGGCCCTGACGGTCATGCAACGGTCCTCCCGTGGAGTCGGCGGCTCCGCCCCGCAGAGGATGCGGCCAAAACCGTCAAGACAAACGTCATCATCGGATTCTCCTTCAACGCTGCCCGAAAGACGAAATCATCCATCGTTTACCGAAAACCGTATTTCTTCTTCGTTTTGGCTGCGTCTGCACCGAGCAGATAGGCCATGAAGAGTTCCGCGCATCTTGGATTTACGGCCTTTCGCAAAATGCATCCGGTCTGCAACACATCCGGTGCCTCGGAAATGCTGAAAAAGCATCCTTCTTCCCCCTGCCGGCCCGTCTGGGCCGCATGCGCACAGAAACCGGCATCCGCCGCCTGCATAACGACATGCCGGAAGACCTTCCCGCTGTCAGGGCCGTTGACGAGTTTGCCCTGCAGCGCCTCCCACAGCCCGGCTTTTTGCAGGGCCGTTTTGGCGGCCGCCCCGTAGGCGTCCGCAACGGGGTGGACCATGGAAACCTTCCGGATCCGGTCGCTTTTCAAGGCATCCTGCCAAGTGGGGGCTTTGCAGAACTCCCCGTCGGCCGACCACAGAATCGTCGGTCCGCGCGCATAAATAAAGGTCCCGTCCGTCCACCCTTCCTGCTGCAGAAGATCCGGCCATCGCTCGTCCACGGCCAGAAACACGTCATAGGGGACACCGTTTTTGATCCGGCGGTACAGATCGCCCGTCGAAGAAAACGTCGCCTCCACCTTCACGCCGGTCTGCTCCTCAAAATTCGCTGCGATTTCCGTAAAGGCGGAGAAAAAGTTTTCCTCCACCGCTACGGAAATTTTGTCCGAAGCGGAAGCGGCCGGCAAAGCGGCGAGAACATTCAATATCAGAAAGATGATGGAAACGGCTTTCTTCACGGCTCAACGCTTTCCCGCTCTGTCGATTATGTTATCAATAACATACATCCGAGGAAAAAAACATCCCGCATGATGATCGCGGGATTTTTTCCGGTTTTTCCGCCGGACGATCGATCCCGGCCGTGCAGGCCTTGTGAAATGTGCCCCCTGTTCTTCCGCCGCTCAACCGGAGAAGCCGTCCGGCGGCGGTTCTGCGGACAGGCACGGTATTCACGCAGAGGGGTCGAGCGTTCCCGAAATCCAGGTTCTTCCGGGAACGCTCAAGATGGGGCAATGGCTCAAAGGCCGTTGAGAATCAGGCGGCTTCCAGTTTCACCGCGCAAACCTTGTATTCCGGAATCTTGCCGGTGGGATCCAAGGCCGGATTGGTCAGCAAATTGACGGGCGCCTCGGTAAAATGGAAGTTCATGAAGATCGATCCGGGAGCGCTCTTTTCCGTAATATGGGCTTTGGCTTCCACCTTGCCGCGCCGGGACGTCACTCGGACCTTCTGCCCGTCGGCAATCCCCAGCTTTCCGGCGTCTTCCGGATGAATTTCCACCAGGCTTTCGGGGCAGCGTTCGCTGGGTCCCTTGGCGCGCGTCGTCATCGTGCCGGTGTGGTAGTGATACAGGACTCGCCCCGTCGAAAGCAGGAAGGGATATTCCTGATCCGGCAGTTCATCGGGCGGAATATGCTCCAGAGCCGTAAACAGTCCCAGGCCCCGCGAGAACTTGTCTTTGTGCAGGAACTTGGTCCCCGTATGACCGACGGTCGGACAGGGCCACTGAATGCCTTCTTTCTCCAGACGCTCGTAGGTAATGCCTGCGTAGCTGGGTGCAACCGTCCTGACTTCCTCAAAAATTTCCTGCGCGGACGCATAGTTCATCGGGTAGCCCATTTTGTTGGAAATGCCGCAGATGATTTCCCAGTCCGTTTTGGCCTCTCCGGGCGGCTCCAGCGCTTTGCGGACGCGCTGCACGCGCCGTTCGGTGTTGGTAAAGGTTCCTTCCTTTTCGGCAAAGGCCGTCGCCGGCAGAACCACGTCCGCCAGCTGCGCCGTTTCGGTCAGAAAAATATCCTGCACGACCATCAGATCCAGTTTCTGCAGTTCCTTTTTGACGTGCTGCAAATCCGGGTCGGAAAGCAGCGGGTTCTCGCCCATCACATAAAGCGCCTTGACTTTTCCGCTGCCGGCCGCCGCCATGATTTCCATCAGGGTCAGACCGGGCTTGGGGGACAGAACCGCTTTCCAGGCCGCCTCGAATTTCTTGCGGACGTCTTCATTGGGAACCGGCTGGTAGGCCGGATACACCGTGGGCAGCGCTCCCATGTCGCAGGCGCCCTGAACATTGTTCTGGCCGCGCAGCGGATTCACGCCGCCCCCTTCAATGCCAACGTTGCCGCACAGCATGGCGAGATTGGCGGTGCTCTTGACGTTGTCCGTGCCGCTGATGTGCTGCGTGATGCCCATCGCGTAAATGATGGAGGCGCGGGCGGCTCCGGCGTACATGCGGGCCGCTTTTTTCAGATCTTCGGCCGGGACGCCGGAAATCTTTTCGACGACGTCGGGTGTGTATTTGGCGACCATTTCTTTGAGCGCCTCAAATCCTTCGGTGCGCCCCGCGACGTACTCCTTGTCGTAAAGGCCTTCCGCGATGATCACGTTCATCAGGCCGTTGAAGACCGCCACATCCGTGCCCGGTTTTTGCCTGAGCCAGATGTCCGCGTACTTCACCAGATCGATTTCCCGCGGGTCGATGACGATCAGCTTCGCGCCGTGCCGACGGACGGCCCGCTTGACCTTCGCGCCGATCACGGGATGGTTTTCTGTCGTATTGGTTCCCGTGGCCAGGATCAAATCCGTATATTCCAGTTCGTCGATCGAATTGGTCATTGCTCCGCTGCCGAATGTGGCGGCCAGACCGGCCACCGTTACGGAGTGTCAGAGCCTCGCGCAGTGATCGACGTTGTTGGTTCCGACGACCCCCCTCAGGAATTTCTGGAACAGGTAGTTTTCTTCGTTGGTGCAGCGTGCGGAAGATAGGCCGGCAATGCTGTCCGGGCCGTATTCTTTTTTAATCGCCGCCAGCTTTTCCGCGATGAAGGCGTAAGCTTCGTCCCAGGCGGCCTCTTGGAAATCTTCGCCTTTCTGACGGCGAATCAGCGGTTTGGTGAGCCGGTCGGGGTGGGAGATAAAATCCATGCCGAAGCGGCCCTTGACGCAGAGGCTGCCTTCGTTGGGCGGACCGTATTCGCGGTTGCCCATGACTTTGACGATTTTATTGTCCTTCGTGTAAAGGTCGATCTGGCAGCCGACGCCGCAGTAGGCGCAGGTGGTGCGGGTTTTTTTGAGTTCCCAGGGACGGCCGGCGAATTTCGCCTGTTTGAAGGTAATGGCGCCCGTGGGGCAGACCTGCGCGCACTCGCCGCAGAAGACGCAGGCCGAATCAATGTAATCCGCGTCAAAAGCGGGGCCGACTTTCGCGTAGGAGCCGCGGTTGGCGAAATCCAGCACCTCATTGACCTGAATTTCATTGCAGGCCCGGACGCAGCGCCCGCAGAGAATGCACTTGTTCAGGTCGCGGGTGATCATGGTATTGGTGTTGTCCGGATTGTAGGCGGGATGCTCGATCGGGAAGCGGGGTTTTTCAATCTGCAACCAGTACACCAGGTCCTGCAGTTCGCAGGCGCCGTTTTGTTCGCAGGTCAGACAGTTGTGGTCACCGGACGACCACATGAGTTCAACGATCATTCTCTGCGCGGCGCGAATGGCCGGCGTGTTGGTGCGGATGACCATGCCGGGAGCAATGGGAGCGCAGCAGGAGGCGACATAGCTTCTCGCATTCTCCACTTCCACGACGCAGACCCGGCAGGCGCCCACATTGGTCGTCTTTGAATAATGGCAGAGGGTGGGAATGTAGATTCCCCGGCTTCTCGCCACCTCCAAAATCGTTTGCCCGGGATCCGCCGAAACTTCCTGTCCGTCAATTGTCACTGTAATCTTCGTGTCCATTATGTCTTCTCCAGTTTCAAAAAATCGATATTCGAATATTTTTCTTGCAGCGTATGTTCATCATGACTGACCAGCAGTTTTTATAGGCAACCCCTCCCTTTGTCAATTCTATCAATTATGACTTATGTCAATTTTAGCATATATTGCGGATGCTTTTGAAAAACGCTATGCTGCGCACCAAAGGCCAATGCGTTCGGCCGGGAAAACTATAGTAAAATCCATTGGAAATTACCGTTTTTCAGGCCTTGCGTTCAATCAGGAAACTACAGTTCCGACGGGAGAAGCGCCGTGTCCAGAGAATTGATGAATACCAAAGAAGTCGCCCGGTATCTCGACATCCACGAAAAACAGGTTTACCTGCTCATCAAGGCGGGGAAAATCCCCTGCACCAAGATCACCGGCAAATGGATTTTTCCCGTCAAACTCATCGATGAGTGGCTGCAAAACAGCATCACGGACGGCCTTCGAAAAGCCGGAAAGAGAATCCATTCCGTCGAGGGTTCGCTTTTGGCGGCGGGCAGCAACGATCCCGTGATGGACATCCTGCTGACAACGGTCAAAAAATATCATCCGGCCTTCACCATTTTTTCCGCCAACACCGGGAGCGTCAACGGACTGAAAGCGCTCAACGCCGGGCTCACGGACATCGCTTTTTCCCACCTTCTCGATCCGGAAACCGGCGATTACAATATTCCATTTTTAAAAGAGTATTGCCCGGATCATCAACCGGTGGTCGTCAACCTGTTTTACCGCCGGATCGGGTTTCTGGTGGGCCGCTCCGGGGAAAAAATATTTAACGGGTGGGAAAATCTGGCGGATAAAAGGCTCCGCTTCGTCAACCGGCAAAGCGGATCGGGCATTCGGGTTCTGCTCGATGACGAACTGAAAAAAAGAGGCATCTCTCCGTCAGAGATCACCGGCTATGATGCCGAAGTTTACACGCACCTGGAGGTCGGGCTTTCCATCGTTTCAGGCGAGGCGGATTTTGGAATCGCGTCGGCCGCGACGGCCAAAATATTTGACCTGAAATTCCTGCCCCTGATCAGCGAACGCTTTGACATGATTCTGGATCAAAAGACGTTTTTTGAGCCGGCCGTTCAGGCGTTTATCGAAACCCTCCGGTCGGACGCATTCCGGAAACGCGTTGAAAACATCGGCGGCTACGATTTTCAGGATTCCGGCCGCATCCTGCATGCTCCCTGACCGGACGGATGCCCGCCAAAAACCTCCACGCAGCGACGCTCCGGGCGCAGACCGGCGGGGAAAAATGATTTGATTGCATTTTCCGCCCAACTTCCCTATACAATGCGCTTCATCAGGCCCGCAGACAGGAGGAATTCTTCCCATGGAAATCAAATATAAGGTTTGGATCGAGAAAGACGGGAAAGTGGTGTTCGGCAAGGGGAGAGAAAACATTCTCAAAACCATTGACGAACAGAGAAGCCTCAATGCCGCGGCCAAAAAGCTGGAAATGTCCTATCGGGCGGCATGGGGCCGGTTGAAAGCTTCGGAAGAACGAACAGGCATGAAACTGGTGGAAATCGGCGTTCACGACAAATCCATGCAGTTGACCGGGCAAGCCCGATCCATCATCGAACGCTTTGAAAAGCTGGAAAAAGACGTGGAGCGGCTTCTCCGCGCGGCAGACCAGGATTTTCAAAAACTGCTGCGGGTGGAGGAGAAAACCGGAAAAACCGATGGATCTTAAGCTTTTATGCCTTTGAGCAGAGCGCTGAGACTGTCGTGAACAATCGTGAAGATGCGTTCTCCCCTTCTTTCGGGCGCACCGGTGTAAAGATAAAGAGAAATCACTCCGTTGAGCAGACCCCAGACGGCGTATTGCATCCGCCGGATGTCCATGCCGGAAATAAATTCGCCTGAATCCACACCTTTTTGCAGAATTTCCGCAATCACATGCACGTTTTCATTGGTCGTATGGATGAGCTGCGCATTTTGCTCATCCGTCAGATTCATGTTTTCCGCCTGCAGCATGAACGTCATCAGGATTCGGAACAATTCGTTGTTGTCCAGAAAATAGCTCACATATTCATGAGCGAAAGCGATCAACGCCTCCGAAGCACTTCCCTCCTGCTTGGAAAAAACGCCCCATTCCTTGTGACGATCGATATTGGCCGAAATTAAAATCTGGGTGTAGATTTCTTCCTTGCTGTCAAAATAAAGGTAAATGGAGCCCTTGCTCACCTCCGCCTTGGCGGCGATTAAGTCAACGGTGACGGACTTGAAGCCCCGCTCAAAAAACAGCTTGCGGGCGGCTCTCAAAATGGAATTTTTCCGGTTTTCCTTTTCTTTTTTTCTTCTTTCTTCCGAGCTCAAGACCAGCCCCCTCCGGATGCCATAATGAAGACATCTCTTCGTCTTTTTTGCAAGTCTCTGTTAATACTTGGCAAATATTAACGGAACGGGATCATGACTTACGGTCATCTTGCGTACCGCAATTGAAAACCCCTGTCAAGAAAAATTAAAGAGCTTATTTTCGCAGTTTTTCAAGCTGGAGGATAATACTTTCCAGGGGCGGACGCTCGTTGATGTCATGAACGTCGATGTAACGGATGATGCCTTTTTGATCGATGATGATGATCGCCCGCTCCGCCGTTCCGTCGGAGCGCAGAATGCCGTAGCGGGAAGCGACCGCGCCGTGCGGCCAGAAATCGGAAAGCACATCAAACCAGAGGCGCCCCATCTGGTGGGTCCAGGAATAGAGCGTCGGAATATTGTCGACGCTGATGCCCAGCAGCACGGCATTGTTTTCTTCAAAGAGTTCCTGAACCACGTTGTACCCCGGCCACTGGTCGGAACAAACCGGTGTCCAGGCCGCCGGCACAAAGGAAAGGACGACATTCTTTTTTCCCCGGTAGTCCGCAAGCGACACCTTCCGGCCGCTAACGGCCCTCAGCGTAAAGCCGGGGGCGGCCCGGCCGATTTTGACTTTCAGGACGCTGTCCACCGGCTTCAGTTTGCCGACCGTAAAAATATTTTCTTTGTAAGCGTCGGAAAGGGCAAACGCCGGGGCTGCGAAAAGCCCGAGGATCAGCAACGCACCTGCAATCTTTCTTTTCATGAAGACCTCCTGTTTACTGAATTCCGGTCAGACGGATCACTTCGGCCAGAAACGCTTCCACGTCTTCGTGAGCCCCCAGCCTGGAATAAACCACTTCCCGTTTTTTGGGACCGCCCAGTTTCACCACTATGAAATACGGAGTGCGAACTTCGCCGATGATTTTGTGAATCGCAAAATCACCATCCGGAACCAGCGCAAATTCAACCTTATACTTCTTTTTGAAAGTGTTCACTTCAAACTGCGTGTTTCCCGCACCGATGCCGAGAATTTTAATTTTTCCCTTGAGACGCGGATTCCCCTCGATCAGGCTGAAAAAGCGGTTCATGTTGGGCGCGTCCTTCTGGCAATAGGGGCAGTAGAGGCTGAAGATCTGAATAATCAGCACCTGTGCCCTGACCTGATCCGCGGAAAATGTACCGGAGCCGGAAAGGCCCAGATATTTCATGCCGTCCGAATCCGCGGGCTTCTGAATTTTCATATCCGGGAGCGACGCTCCCACCTGCGGCGGCTGTGTCTGTGCGCCGAGCAGGGCCGGCAGAGCTAAAAACACCAGCAACATCATCAAAGCAATTGGTTTTCTCATGACTCCTCCTTGTCAATTTCGGGATCTCAGGCGGTGGACGGCTTTATCCAGCCCGTCCAGCGACAGCTCGAACATCGGGAAAATGCCGGCGATCTGTTTAACCGTCCATGTATAAAACCACGAATCCTGCGTCTGGGGATTGAGCCAGACCGCGTGTCGAAACGTCCGGGCCAGAAATTTCAGATAATCCATGGACGGCCGGGCCTCATTCTGGCCGATATAAATCGCTCCGTGCGCGTCATTGAGTTCATAGGGCGCCATGGACGCGTCCCCCACGATAATCAGCCGCGTTTCCGGATCCGAGCGAACCAGTTCATCCACGCGCACCGGTTTCTTGCTGCGGGCCGGATCCAGCCAGATCTTGGAATAAATGGTGTTGTGAAAATAATAAATGTCCAGCTCCTTGAACTGAAACTGTGCATAGTGGAACAGCGTTTGAACGATGTCCACGTAAGGGTCCATGGACCAGCCTCCGTTGTCGATCATCAGTTTGACTTTCAGCCGGTCGGCCATCCTGCGGTCAAAAATGATTTCAATTTCCCCCGCGTTGCGCATGGTCGAATCAATCGTTTTGTCGATGTTGACCACGTCCCGGGGCCCCGCAGGCTGAAGGTGCTTCAGTCTTTTGAGCGCTTCACCCATCTGCGAAGCCGTGATGGGGCCGGACTGCGAATAATCCCGGTAGCGGCGCTCCATCGCCACTTTGATGGCGGACTTGTTGCGCGACGCCCCACCCACCCGCATGCCGCCCGGATGATGACCGGAGTGCCCCGTGGGCGACGTGCCGCGCGAGCCGATCCAGTAGTTGCCGCCGTGGTGGGCTTCGGTCTGCTCCTTGAGGCGCTTGAGAAAATGCCGGACCAGTTCGTCGGGCGTCATGTTTTTGATCTCGTCCTCGTCAAGCCCCAGCGCCCGGGCCAGGCCGCCCGGATCCCTGAGCCACTCGGAAAGCATCGCCTGGACGACCTCGGTCAGCTCCGCATCGGTGGGATCGACCTCGGTCATCCCCCGAAAGGCGACGGAAAACACCTGATCATAAAGGTCAAAATATCGTTCGCTTTTGACCAGAAGGCTGCGCGCGACGCTGTAAAAATCATCCAGCGACGCGACGAGTCCCATTCCCAGGGCTTTCTGCAGGCGCAGGAAGGATGTGGGCGTTACGGGAATGCCCTTGTCCCGAAGCGTGTAGAAAAAGTTGACAAACATCTCTCGTCTCCCCAAAACCCGGCACGGATATGCAAGCCCTTCCGCGCGGGTAAATCCCCGTCGGCGCGGCGCCTGCCGTCCCTACTGGTGCGCGGCCAGATAAAGGTCGGTGCTCTTTTTGAACAGTACGCCCAGAAAGGGAACGTTGGACGACCGGAGGCTTTTGACATTGAAATCCGGATCGGCCTCGAGCGCCCGCATCCAGTTGATCAGTTCGCGTGTGGCCGGCTTTTTTTCCACGCCGCGCACCTCGCGCAGGCGGTAAAACGTATCCAGGCAGGCGGAAGTCAGATCCCTGTTCAAATCCGGAAAATGCACGCCGATGATCCTGCGCATCATTTCGCGGTCGGGAAATGCGATGTGATGGAAATTGCAGCGCCCTAAAAAAGGATCGGACAGATCTTTCTTCGCGTTGGACGTGATCACGATCACCGGACGGTGCTTGGCCTTCACCGTCCGGTCGATTTCCATGATGTCGAACTGCATCTGGTCGAGAATGTCGAGCATATCATCCTGAAAATCCGTGTCGGCCTTGTCGATCTCGTCGATGAGCAGCACGACTTTTTTGTCGGAGACAAACGCCTGGCCGATTTTGCCCATCTTGATATATTCTTCGATTTTGCTCACATCCCGCCCGGAATCGGAAAACCGGCTGTCGTTCAGTCGGGTCAGCGTGTCGTACTGATACAGGGCGTCAACCAGCTTCATGCTGGATTTGACATTCAGGATAATGAGCGGCATGCGCAGATTTTCGGCAATGGCATGCGCCAGCATGGTTTTGCCCGTCCCCGGCTCGCCCTTGAGCAGAAGCGGCATCTCCAATGCCATGGAAATGTTGACAATTTTAGCAAGCTCATCATCCAGAACATAGCGCGATGCCCCGGCAAATTTTGCAGGGTGGTTTTCAGACGTCATCTTTGGGTTTACTCCTTATCGTATTTTGATCTCCGGCAGCCGCCGGAGCATGATCATGCCGGGGTTCTTCGTCAACCAAAATGCGGCCGCCTCCGGGGGATCAGGCAAGACTCCTTCCTTTCGCCTGCGGAGCCATAACACGTTTTGGCGCAAAAATTAACGTGTAATATTTTTCCTGTCGGGTCGCCTGCTTCGGGCCCGGCCAAAGCCCAAGATTCTCTTGACAGTTTCACCCGCTTTCCCTATACTTTTGGCGCATATAAGGAAAGGCGGTGTTGATTCATTTTACTTTCCTCAACCGACAAGGAGACCCCCATGAAAAATACCCTGAGCAAAATACCGGTGTTGGTGCTGATCGCCTTCATCACGTCAGCCTGTGCGAGCCAGGACCGTTTTATTGTCCATCACACGAACGGGACGGTTCTCGACACCCGGACAAACCTGATGTGGGCGGCCAGAGACAACGGCAGCGACGTCAACTGGGCCGGCGCGAAATCCTACTGCGAGAATTACGCCGCCGGCCATTACAAGGACTGGCGGATGCCGACCAGCGAGGAACTGGCCGGTTTGTACGACGCGCGCCAAACCCGCGAGGCGCCGTGCGCCGGTAATTTCAACATTCACATGACCACGGAGCGGATCCAGTTCACCTGTTTTGCCGCCTGGGCTTCCGAAACGCGCAATGCCGATGCCGCTTTGTACAATTTCATTTACGGGAGAACCGACTGGTATCTCCAGTCGCACACTTACGGCATGCGGGCGCTTCCGGTTCGGAACAACCGATAGGGATAAAAAAATAAAGCTTGACAACCGCGGAGAACTCCACTAGGGTGCGACCAACTTCGCGGGTCAACGCAAAAAAAGCGAAGGAATAAGTTGAATCGTGTCATGAATAAAGCACAAGGTCGGCCGCCAAGTACTTTAAAACCTGGCGGCCTTTTTGTTTCTGCCGTTGTGATCATTCGACTTAGGAAATTTTGAGAAAGGAGGACGAGCACAATGTCAGAAGGCAAAGTAAAGTGGTTTAACGAACGCAAGGGCTTCGGCTTCATCGAGCAAGAGGGCGGAAGTGATATCTTTGTTCACTTCAGCGCCATCCAGTCCAGCGGCTTCAAAACCCTCACGGAAGGCCAGCAGGTCAGCTTTGACGTGGTTCAGGGCAAAAAGGGATTGGAAGCGGAAAACGTCCGGGCCCTCTAAGGTCTGAGCGGAAACCTCCGCAAAAGCGCGCCGCAAAACGGCGCGCTTTTTTTATTCCCTCCTCGACTTCGCAACATCACGGCGGAAAATCCCCGGCCCGGATTCGCGGCCACCCCGTCCGGTCAATTACCATTTGAAATGTTTTGTCGGTTACGATAAGGATGGCGGCACACGTCACTTCCCCATAAGGAGCACTGGCATGAAGCGAAAGGTTCACCGGCTGGATCCGTTTTTCCGTCCCAGGAGCGTCGCCCTGTTCGGCAGCATGCAGGAAGGCTGGTTTTTCGGCGCCGCCGTCATCGTCAACGATCTTTTGAAATGGAATTACAAGGGAAGCATCTATCCCGTTCATCCCACCGCACGAACCGTTTACGGAATCCCGGTCTTTCAGGATCTGGCCCGGGTGAAGGACATTCCCGAACTGGCCGTTATCGTCACCTCCTTCAGGCACGCACCCGGCATTCTCGAACAGTGCGGGGCAAAGGGGATCAAGGCTGCCGTCATCGTTTCCGACGGCTTCGGAGAAGCGGGGCCCGAAGGGAGAATCCGGCAGAAAGAACTCACCCGGATCGCAAAATCCCACGGCATCCGGGTTATGGGACCGAACACCGTCGGAGTCTTCAACTCCGAAAGCCGGTTCACCACCGTTCCCTACGACCGGGGATATGAGTACCAAAAGCAGGGAAGGCTTTCCATCATCACCCAGACCGGCATGTACAGCCCGCAGGCCATGGCATGGCACGAGTACGAAGCCGGGGTCAATAAAGTCATTGATCTGGGAAATATGTGCGATATCGATGAGACGGATTGCCTGGACTATCTCGGCGAGGATGACAGCACGGATGTGATCTCCCTCTATATGGAGCACTCCCGCAGACCGCGAATGCTGCTCGACGTTTTAAAGAAAGTTTCGCTGCGCAAGCCCGTCTTGTGCCTCATGCCGGGCGGCTCTCCGGGCGCGGCGCAGGCCATGGCCTCGCACACGGGATCCCTGGCCGGAAACGCCGACCTGTATGATGCCCTGCTGAAGCAGGGGGGCGCTATCCGGGTCGCAGAATACGAAGACCTCCGCGATTGCGCCACTCCATTTCTTCGTTATCCCCTGCCCCAAGGCAATCGCCTCGGCATCATCACCTTCTCCGGGGCCATCGGCATTCAGTGCATCGATGCCGCCGAAGCCTTCGGCCTTTGTCCCGGATCGCTTTCCCCGGAAAGCCGGCGGAAGCTGGCCTCCCTGAACGGCACGCTGGGCAGCCACCCGATCGACATCGGTCCGGCTTCCGCCACGGCAGGTCCGGGAATCTTCGACCTTTACCAAAAATGCTTCGACATTCTCGCGGCGGATGAAAACATCGACTGCATTTACCTGAACACGTATGTTTCCAACGGATTGAATCCGGCTTTTTATGAAGAACTGCTCGGCCGGATCGGATCCTTCCGGGCAAAACCGGTCGTCAGCTGGTGCTACGGGCCGTCGTTGCAGCTGGTTTGCGATTTCGGAAAACTGGCCGAACGCCACGGCATTCCCTTTTTCCTGAACAGCCGAAAAGCCGTCCGCTCTCTTTCCTACATGGCCCGGTATGCCCGCCGGAAGGCCGCCGTTTCCGAATAGCCGCTCCGGCGCCGCTTCGTCCTCGACCCCGGACAACGATCTGCATGAAGCCCGGTTCATCGGCCGACGGAAATCGCCCCCATGCCCGCGGCGTTTATTCCGGCGTCTGCGATGGTTCCCCTCCTTCCTCTGGGAAACGTAATCTGCAATAAAATATCGTCCCCTCGCTCCCAGAGAAACGCCCGGTATTCGAACAGCAATTGATAGTACCCGCGCACCCTGCCCTCGCGGTCTTTGATGACAAACGCCCCCATCCGATCGCGGTTCAGACGTTCGTACCGATCCAGGGAATCGAGGTTGGTCACGGCGATCTGCCGCGGGAAATCCGTAATGACTTTTCCACCCGGTTCGACAAAGATAAAACCGGCATCCGGCTGCAGCGGAAGGCATTCCGGCGTGTCGAGCCGAATGATCTTCTCAAATTTTTTGTCCGGCAAGGCGCTCACCGCCTCGCTTTTGAGCATCGGGCCGGAAGAGGCGCAGCCGGCGGCGAATGCCAGGACAAACCCTCCTGCGATGACAACCTTCAACAATCGTTTCATTTTCGTATCCTCATTTCCTCAGATCCACCCGAGAATCCCCCCGAACACGGCGAGGGCCGCGGCATTCAAAAGGAACAGCGATCCGACAAACCGCTTCTGATTGCGCGGCTGCCAGTCATGCACGTAGCAGGCGGCGGCAAAGAAGGGAATATAAACCGTCACGAAAACCGGAAAAGCGCCCCACCATTCATAGACCCAGACAAACGCAGGCGTCCGCACCAGGAAGATTTCCAGAATGGAGGCAAAAGCCGCGTTGACGACGGCGAAGAACAACCGATTCGGGATTCCGACAATCTTCACGGCCGGATCTTTCGGCATCAGTTTGCAGACCACAAGACCGGCGATCGAAAACATCAGGCTGATTTCGATTCCGACACCCACCAGAATTTCAAAGGCGGTTCCCGCCGGAACGGTCCACAGGGCATGGCCGGAGAAATGTTGCACGAGGGCGTTGACGATCTCCACAAACCAGTGGACCATGTAAAGGGCCAGTCCGCCGGCGATCACACGGTAATTGCCCTTTTCATATTCATTGGCATAGATATACAAAACGATCACCAGAAGAGGAATGACATACCACTGAAAGGGATCGCCGCTTCTTAACATGCCGAGCGCCTGCTGCGTTGCCTCGGGGTGGTTCAATTGCATCGCGTACCTCCTTTATTTGAAGTAAGAGGAGCCGGCGTAATAAACGGCCAGCCATACCGTATTCTTTTTGGGATCCGTCCATTCCACCCGGTGTTTCCGGCGCCGATCGATGTGAAAGGAATCTCCCGGACGCAACACCAGGATTTCCTTTTGCCCCTCCAACCGCAGACCGGCGCTTCCCTGCAACAGAAGAATCCATTCATTCTCTTCCTGATCATACCAGAAACCGTCGGGCGAGCGATGACCGCGGGAAACAATTCTCTCGATGCGAAAACCGGGCATCGAAAGAAGCGTTTCCTTCCATTCTTCTTCCAGCGGTTCGGGTATGCCGGCCAGGAGATTTTTCACCTGCTTGCCCCTTAAAAAGAATCTTTTGAAAACGGCTTTCTTATACCCGATTTTCATCATAACGTTCAACCCCGTTGAACATTTAATGAAGGGAAAGGCTGAGAAAAGGACATTGAGAACCATGAACCTTCACAAGATTTTCTGCGGATTTGCTTTGCAAATCATGCGGTTGCGGTTCTTCTTCGTTGGTTTTCCAATTTTGGCACGGGTTTTTCATTAGGAGTAAGGCAAATAAGACAAAAACCCTTTT
>DAOTJI010000052.1:0-17496 GCA_035448625.1 Smithellaceae bacterium
CCTTATCATCGTATGCGATCAGCAGATGACGGCTGTCGTCCGCAAATCCGATGGAAAGAACGCGGCCGGGAAATGTGAAGGCTTTCCGCTCGGCACCGGATGCCAGATTCCAGAGCCGGACGTCGCCGGCTCCCGCCAGACTGAGAATATTTCGACCGTCCGCCGAGATCGCGGCTCTGGATATTTTCTCGTGATGACCGGCAAACGTCTTCTCCAGCGCGCCGCTTGTCAGATTCCACAGCTTCAGGGTTTTGTCCTCACCGGCCGACAATGCGTGTTGGCCGTCGGGCGTAAAGTGCACGGCGGCAACCCTTCCCGTATGGGCCTGAATGCTTTTCAGCAGTTTCCCGGAGGTCTTGTCCCACAGTCGGATTTTCCCGTCCGGTGTTCCGCTCAAAACATGCCGGCCGTCGGCCGACATCACCAGCACATAGCCGCTGTCGGCTTGGCTTTTGAGCGCCATCACCTCTTCGCCGGTCAGGATGTCCCAGATGCGGATGGATCCTTCCGCGTCCCCGGATACGGCAAACCTGCCGTCCGGCGAAAAACGGACAAAGGTAACCCTCCCCGGATGGGCAAAGGCCCGAACTTCCTTCCCCGCTTCGATGTCCCACATCTTCATGGTATGGTCGCGGCTTCCGGAAAGCATATATTTCCGGTCGGGTGAAAAGGCGAGCGCTTCGACTTCCTTCTGATGGCCGGCCAGCACGGCAACGGCCTTTCCCGTTTTTAAATCCCACACTCGGACGGTTTTGTCCCGCCCGCCCGACGCGGCACAGGATTCGTCCATGGACAGGGCCACCACATCGATCCGGTCTCTGTGGCCGTCCAGCGAAAAAAGAATTTTCCCCGTGGAAAGCTCCCACAGGATCAGTTTTTTGAACCGGGTATCCGACGGATCCTCGGAAACGGCGGAAAGCATCCTTTTGCCGTCCGCGGTCACCAGGTTCTTTTGTCCGAAATCGTATCCGGAAAAATATTTTTTGACGGGTGCGCCCTCCGGCAGTTGCTCCGCGGGCAATCCCTTCCCTTCCGCGAGCTGCGTGGCGTAAAGTCTGGAAGATACGATAGCCCGCACAACGGAGCCGTCGGAGGAAACGGGATCGATGATCGTCGGTTCTTTTTCCCCGCTTAAGGCAAACTGTCGGACCCGCCCGCCTCCGGCGACGTCCCATATCCCTACGCCGCCCTTTTCGTTTACACAAAAGAAGGATTTGCCGCCGGGCAGAAAATGAACGTACAAGACCCCTGCGCCTTCCGAAAACGTGCGGATCAGCCTTCCGCTTTGGGCGTCCCACAGTTTGATGCTGCCGTCGCCGCTTCCCGAAAGAATATACCTGCCGTCAGGCGACCACTCCACCGCGTTCACGGAACCGGAATGCCCGGTCTGAATGAAGATTTCCGTCTTCGGCCTTTCATCACAGGAAGCGGCAGGGTTTGCCGCCCAAAGCCCGACGGGCATCACCACCAGCGCCGCCAGCCAAGACAGCACGATCGTCCACGGCCGCAAGTGTGTTTTGTTTGTTTTCATAAAAACTCCCGGTTTTTATTTTCTTCTGAAATACGGATCGTTCGTGCCGGTCACAACGGCAAACAGCAGGAACAGAATCATGATGAAACCAAAAAGAAGAAGCAGGTCGGCCCGAAGCCTGAAGATCGCCGAAACAAATCCCGACAGACCGGCCTGCCCTTCCCTGCCTTCTTCCGGGCAGGTGTAAATCAGGCCAAAGACCGCAAGCGGTCCCAAAAGCGGAAACACGGATGCCGTCGCGGCAACGTAGAACCGGCAGGTCTTCAGGGGACTGGCGCTCCGGTGCCGCAATTCGGCAAAAGCCCCGGCCGTCATCAAAATCCAGGAAGCCGGATAAACCAGCTTGAAAAATGCATCCGCGCCGGACAAGGTCATCATGCCGACCAGCAGCGCCGCGACATGACAGATGAATCCTAGGGTCAGAGCGTTTCTTCCGACAGAGGTGGCGGCGATTTCCCTTGCAATCATTATCTTCTCCGGATTGAATCCGGCGTTTCTTCCAGAATCATTTCGGCGCCTTTGCGTTTTGCGAAAACTTTCATGGCGTATTGTCCGGAAGCCTTATAGGGTTTGGCAAGTTCGAGGACGATTTCCGTCAGACCATAGGGAATGGCCCAGACATCGCCGCGCCGGACCGGTTCATCAAATCCAATGGAGTAAAGCCAGTCCGCCTGATGCCCGAGAAAAACGCAGGCGACAACATATTTTTTAAAATCCACCTTCGGCGCCGGTTTGTCAAAGGCTCGAAGCCAGAGATCGTTCCACTCCATGCGTGTTTCGACCACTTTGATGAATTCGTCTTTCTGATTGGAAACGTTCCCTTTCCACTCCACGACCAATGGCGTTTTGCTCGGAGCCGTCTGTTGCAATTCAGCCGCATTCACCGACGGCAGCAGGACGCATAGAAAAATCATCAGGACGGTTAAAAGGCTGGAATGGATTCTCATGTTTTACTCTCCTTCACCGGGGGTCAGCGAGTATCGACATCCCGCAGGAAATCGCCGACCACGGCGGCAAATATTTCCGGGCGTTCGATTTGATGCAGATGGGAAGCGTTGGGAATAACGGCCATGCGGGCGTCGGGAAAGAGCTGCTGAAAATCCTTTACGGTTTTGACGCCCGCCTCGTCCCGGTCCCCGCAGGTGAGGAGGACGGGCTCGCGGATTTCCCGGAGTCTAGGCGTCAGATCAAAGTCCTTGAGCGCTCCGGTAATGGTGAATTCGCTTCTGCCCCACATCATATTGTAAACATCGGGATTCAGTTCGGAAAAAGCCTTCTTGAGCGAGCCGGGCCAGGGTCTGAGCAGGCAGACATGCCGGTCGTAGTAGGCCATCATGGCCGATTCGTAGGCCTCGCCGAAATCGCCCGTTTTCTCGCCTTCCTCAATGGCGCTGCGGATGTCCTGCGGCAAGCGGGCGATGTTCCGGCGCTGGTCGGCATCCCATGCCGGAGACGAAAGATACGGAGCGCACAACATCACGCCCTTTACGCCGGTCGGCTTTCGATCCAAAAGATAGGCGCAGGCCAACGCGCAGCCCCAGGAAAATCCCATCAGGTAAACTTCGTCCAGTCTTAAGGAGGCCCGCACCTGGGCCAGCTCGGTGACGTAGTTTTCCACCGAATAAAAATTCTTGTCCGGGGCCCGGTCGCTTTTGCCGCAGCCCAGCTGGTCGTAGAAAAACACCGGCCGGTCTTTCCACAGCGTTTCGAGACCGTCGTCCATGCTTAAGAAACCGGGGCCGCCGTGGAGAACGAGGATGGGTGTCTTCTTTTCGCCTTTGCCGTGAACGCTGTACCAGAGGCGTCCATTGGCCGTGCGGATCTTTCCTTCGCTGCTCTTCAATCGATCTTTCCTCCCTTGGAGAAAGGGTAGCTCTTGCTTCCGAAAATCGTCCTGACTTTCGCCTCCCCCTCGATGCGATAGGGAATGTCCCTGTCGGCGATCACGGCCCGAAGGCTTTCGTTCCAGTTTTTGAAGCCGGCCACGACCGGCGCCTGAACCCGGACGGCGGCGTTTGCGGGAATCCGGACTTCCTTTTCCAGACGTCCGCTTCCGATTTCACGATCGTTTAAGAAAAGTTTGTACTGAAAAGACCGGATCGTAAGATCGAAGCGATTCGGATTTTGCACGTCCAGTTCGAGGGCCAAATGGATTTCAGTCAAAGAGCGGGGGTGAAGCGAAACCCGGCGCAGCTGAACGGAAGGCTGTTCCGTCATCCAACCTGCGCAGGACGAAAGCATCCAGCAAAGGACTCCGAGAGAGATCAGATATTGCTTTTTCATGACGCGACTATACGAAGGATGACTTTCCCTGTCAATGGGATTGTCCGATACTGGTAGTTGACCCGGCCGTGTCATGCCGATATACTCCTCTCAAACTTCGCCGGTGGATACGGCTGGGAAAGTTTAACGCGCATGGCAAAAATCAAGTGGAATTGGATCTGGGGCATCGGCATCACGGCGGTCTTTCTCGGGCTCCTGGCCCATCGCCTGGAGATTTTCCGGGAAAAACCGGCCGACGCTCCGGAGCCGCAAACGGTTCAAATCACCCGTTCTCCGGAAGCCTGGATGAATATCTATCAAAACAAGAAAAAAATCGGCGTGGCCCACCGCACCTTCACGGCGCTGGAAAACGGCCGCTTCCAGACCCGGGAAAGCGTCGTCATGCAGATCAATACCATGGGCGTCGTGCAGGCGCTGAATTTGTCCACCGAATCGGAGCTCAATCCCGACATGACCTTTTCCTCTTTCCATTTTGAGCTCAATTCCAGTCTGTTTCGCTTTTCCGCCCGGGGCTATGCGGGCCGGGAAAAACTCATCGTCTTTGCCGGGCTGCCCCACTCCCCCAAAAAAATCGTCCTTCCCCTCAAGAACCTTGCCCACATCAGCGCAAACATCTATGAAGCGGCCTTTCGCGGCGGGCTGGAAAAGGGCCGGACCCGAAGCTTCAGCGTTTTTGACCCCTCGACGCTCGGCCTTCGCAGTGTGGCGGTCACGCGCTTTGCCGATGAGATCATCCCGAGTATGGGAAAGCGTGTTCTGACGAAAAAGTTCTGTGCCGACTTCATGGGCGCCAAAAACTGCGCGTGGCTGGCCAAAGACGGAGAAGTCCTGAAAGAATCGGGCATGCTGGGCCTGTCCATGGAAAAAGTGGATGCCCAAACGGCTCGTGAAGGCATCACGGCCGTAGGTGTGGCCGATTTTACCGAGATCGCTTCGATCGCCTCGAACCGGATTCTTCCGGAGCCCTCCACCCTCACGGAAATCGTCATCCGGGCCGGCGGTATCCGCAATCTACCCCTTCTGCTTTACGGCGGAAGGCAAAAATATTCTTCCGGCATTCTTACGATCACCAAAGAGGAAATGCCCGACGCGGCCCTGCCGGACAAAGGTCCCGAGCTGTTTCAGCAGTATCTCCAGCCTTCGCCGCTGCTTCAGTCCGACGCCCCGGAGATTCAAAAACAGGCGGCCAAAATTGTTTCCCCGAAGGACAGCCCGCCGGCCAGGCTCAGGAAAATCGTGCACTGGGTTTACCGCAACGTCGAAAAAAAGCCGGTCCTGTCCGTCCCCAACGCGCTGGAGGTTTTGCAAAACAAGGCGGGGGACTGCAACGAACATGCGATTCTCACCGCCGCGCTGCTTCGGGCCGCAAACGTTCCCGCGCAAATGGAAACCGGCCTGGTATACCTGAACGGCCGTTTTTATTATCACGCCTGGAACACGGCCTATGTGGGCCGGTGGGTGACGGCCGACGCCGTTTTCGACCAAGTTCCGGCCGACGTCACGCACATTCGGCTGGCGCGCGGCGAAGGCGCCGAGCAGCTCGACTTGCTGGGTGTCATGGGCAAAATAACCCTGGAGGTTCTTTCTTTCAAACATGATTAAACTGATCGATCTGACCAAGGATTTCAAAACGACGCTGGCCGTCAACCGCCTGAGCCTGGACGTGGCCGCCGGGGAGATTTACGGTTTCATCGGCCCCAACGGCGCAGGCAAAACCACGACCATCCGCATGATGGGCGGCATCATCGAGCCGACCGGCGGGAAAATTCTCATCGGCGGAATCGACGTAAGCCGGGACCCGGTCGGCGCCAAAAAGATCATCGGGTTCGTTCCGGACAGGCCGTTTTTGTATGAAAAACTCACCGGTATGGAGTTCATGAAATTCATCGCGGATTTGTATCGCCTCGATCTCCGGGCATTCTCCCGAAGGTCCCTGGAGCTCTTGGAGCAATTCGCTCTGCTGCCATGGAAAGACGAAATCATCGAGGCCTATTCTCACGGCATGAAGCAGCGACTGATTATTGCCGCGGCGCTGCTTCACGACCCGCGGGTGATGATCATCGACGAGCCGATGGTCGGGTTGGACCCGGAAGCGGTGCGAATGGTCCGGGACATCCTGAAGGGACTGGCCTCGCAAAACGTGACGATTTTTGTGTCCACGCACACGCTCAGCCTCGCCGAGGATTTGTGCGACCGGATCGGTGTGATTCACAAGGGAACCCTCCTCGCGCAGGGAACCGTCGCCGAGTTGAACCTGGCCGCCAAAACGGGCGAGGCGCGTCTTGAAGAAGTATTTTTAACGCTGGTCCGGGAAGCGTAAGCCGATGAGCCAAACCGTTTGGACATTATTGAGACCCAGGCTGCTGTCCGCGCGTTCCGGCCTGAAACCTGACGCACGCGGCACAAACCGTGCGCGTCTTGCCCTGTTTGGACTCATCGGCTCCGTTTTCTGGGGCGGCGCCTTTGCCGTTTTTTACCGCGTCCTGACCTACTTCCAAAACGTACAGGATTTCGGCGACATCCTGGCCATGAAGCTTATGTCCATGATGGTCGTCACCTTCTTCACGCTTTTGCTGTTCAGCGGGATCATCAACAGCCTGTCGCACCTGTACCTGAGCCGGGACCTGTCCCTGGTTCATTCCCTTCCGGTCAGCGTCGGGGATGCATTTCTTTCCCGCTGGCTGGGCAGCACGTTCGATTCCTCCTGGATGGTGGCGGCTTTCAGCCTTCCCGTTTTCCTCTCCTACGGCCTCGTCTATCAGGCCGGCCTTGCCTATTACCCCATCGTTCTTTGCGCGGTCTTCTTCCTGTGCCTGCTCGCTTCCGCAACCGGCAGCCTGCTGGTCCTGCTGGGGGCGGCCGTCCTCCCCGCCGGAAAAATCCGGACCCTTTTCGTCATTCTGGGCGTCGGCCTGGCGCTTTTGCTTGTCCTGGTTCTTCGCATGATTCGCCCGGAACAACTGGTCAACCCGGACAGCTTTGCCTCGGCCGTTCTCTATCTCAACTCCATGCAGGCGCTGGACTGGCCATGGCTCCCCACCACCTGGATTACGGATACGGTTCGTCTGGCCCTGAAAAAGGAATGGGGCCTGTCTCTTTTCAATCTGGCGCTATCCGCAAGCTGTTTTTTTTCATTGATGTTTTTTACCCGAACCGCCGCGGGCTTCCTCTATTTCCGGGGATTCTCCCGCGCGCAGACAACCGCCAAACGTCTTTTTACGCCGGTAAAATTCCACGGGTACGGCTGGGAAAGCCTTTTGAATTTTCTTTCCCGGCCGGCAAGAGCCTTCGCCGTCAAGGAAATCCGCTCCTTCTTCCGGGATTCGACCCAGTGGCCGCAGCTCTTTTTGATCTGCGCCCTGATCGTCGTCTATCTTTACAACTTCTCCGTCCTGCCTTTGGATAAATCCCCTATGAAAACGATCTATCTCCAGAACGTGTTTTCCTTTTTGAACGTCGGGCTGGCGGCGTTCGTGCTTTCGGCCATTGCCGCGCGATTTGTTTTTCCCGCGGTGAGTATGGAAGGAGAAGCCTTCTGGATTATTCAGTCCGCCCCGGTTTCCATGAGAACCTTTCTCTGGATCAAGTATTTTCTCTACTACATACCGCTGCTCGTCCTCTCGGAACTCCTGATTATCGCTTCCAATTTCCTCCTGGGCGTGACGCCTTTCATGATGTTTTTATCGACCGTCACCATCTTCTTTCTGGTCCCGGCCATTGTCGGCCTGGCCGTGGGTCTGGGGGCGCGCTATCCGAACTTCAAGTCGGAAAACCCGGCTTTGTCGGCGACCAGTTTCGGCGGAGTCCTGTTCATGCTGCTTTCCTTCGGCCTGATCGCCCTGGTCATCATGCTGGAGGCCGGTCCGGTTTACAGAATCTTCATGTCCAGGATGCACGGTCATGCCTTTTCCCTGCCTCAGATCCTCTGGTTTATTCTGTCCTTTTGCCTTGCGCTGTTTCTGTGCATCTTTGCGGTCTTTTACCCCATGAGCCAGGGGGAGAAGAATCTGCTGAAAAGATGATCCTCCGCCCGGCACCCCGGCAGGCCAAAAGGAATCCTGTAAATCGCCAGAAGCCGAAAATTATCTTGATTTTACTTGTTGGATACGCTAAACAAGCCCGCATTCTGCAATGACCCGTTTCATCAGATCTTCTGCGGATTTGTTGAGATATCGAAAGGAGTTTTCATGGCAAAGTACGAATCCAAACAACTCAGAAATCTCGCCGTCATCGGCCACGGCGGCACAGGCAAAACCTCTCTTTGTGAGTCTCTTCTGTATGTTTCCGGCAAAAACGAACGGCTCGGCCGCGTGGACGACAACACCTCCACCATGGATTACGAACCGGAAGAACAAAAAAGGCATGTGTCCATTTCGTCGGCGGCCAATTTCCTCGAGTGGGACAAACACAAAATCAACCTGCTCGATACGCCGGGAGACTCCAATTTCACCTTTGACATCAAGTGTTCCATGAGCGTTGTGGACAATGCGGTCGTGGTCATCGACTCCGTGGGCGGCGTGGAATTCCAGACGCAGAAAGTGTGGGAAATCGCGGATGAATATTCCCTGCCCCGCGTGATTTTCATCAACCGCATGGACCGCGAACGGGCGGATTTCCAAAAGGTGCTGGAGAGCGTCAAAACCAAACTGAAAAAGAAAGGCACCCCCGTCTGCCTGCCCATCGGCGCGGAGGACAAGTTTCAGGGCATCGTGGACCTGATCGCCATGAAGGCGTACACGTTTGCCGACAACAAAGGCGCCGGAAAAGCGGTCGACATCCCCGCCGACCTGGTTGAAGAAGCCAACGAACTTCGCTCCTCGATGGTGGAGGACATCGCGGAGGCGGATGAAGATCTGATGAACAAATATCTGGAAGAAGGCGAACTCTCCCCGGAGGAAATCAAAACGGGCCTGAGAAAAGGCGTCATTTCCGGCGCCATCGTTCCGGTCGTCTGCGGATCCGCCGCCAAAGGCATCGGGGTGACGATGCTGATGGACCTGGCGGTCAGCTCCTTCGCGTCCCCGGTGGACCGCGGACCGGTCAAAGGCGTCAAACCGGGAACACAGGATGCCGAGGAAAGAAAACCTTCGGAAGACGAGGCTTTTTCCGCCATCGTGTTCAAAACGATCGCCGATCCCTATGCGGGCCGTCTGACGCTGTTCCGGGTGTATTCCGGAAAACTCAACTCGGATTCCGCCGTTTACAATTCCTCGAAAAAGATCACGGAAAAATTCGGCCACATTTTCTTTCTGGAAGGCAAAAACCAGAAACAGGCGGAAGTTCTGATCCCGGGCGATATCGCCGGCGTGGCCAAATTAAAAGAAACGGTCACGGGAGACACGCTGTGCAATGAAAAAGTTCCCATTCTCTTTGAAAAAGTCGCCATCCCGCCCCCGATCATGTCTTTTGCCGTCGAACCGAAATCCCGCGGCGATGAAGACAAGATCGCCTCTTCCATTCACCGCCTGACGGAGGAAGACCCGACCATCGTCTTCACGCGCAACACGCAGACCAAGGAAATGATCCTCTCCGGCATGGGGCAGGTGCATATCGAAGTCAACATTGAAAAGATGAAGCGGAAATTCGGCGTCGAAGTCAACCTCAACACGCCGAAGGTCCCCTATCTGGAAACGATCAAGGGCAAAACCAACGTGCAGGGCCGCTACAAGAAACAGTCCGGCGGACGCGGCCAGTTCGGCGACTGCTGGATCGACATCGAACCCCTGCCGCGCGGCGCGGGCTTTGAGTTTCTGGACAAGATCGTCGGCGGCGTGATTCCCGGCCAGTACCGCCCCGCCGTGGAGAAAGGCATTGTCGAGGCGGCCGCCAAGGGCGTCATTGCAGGCTACCCGGTCGTCGATTTCCGCATTTCGCTGGTGGACGGTTCCTACCACACCGTGGACTCCTCGGAAATGGCCTTCAAGATCGCCGGGTCCATGGCGTTCCAGAAGGGCGTTATGGAATGCCAACCGGTCCTGCTGGAGCCGATCGTGAATATTGCCATCGAAGTTCCGGATGAGTACATGGGCGACGTCATCGGCGATCTCAACAGCCGGCGCGGACGCGTTCAGGGCATGGACACCAATGGAACCAATCAAGTCATCAAGGGCCAGGTGCCGCTGGCGGAAATTCTGAAGTACGCGCCCGATCTGCGATCCATGACCAGCGGACGCGGGAATTTCACCTACACCCATTCGCACTACGAGGAAGTTCCGGCGTTCATCGCCGAAAAGATCATCGCCGAAGCCAAGAAGAACGCGGAAGAATAACATGTTCCGTGCGGGAATCATCACGGTGAGCGATAAAGGCTCGCAGGGAAAACGGGAAGACAAAAGCGGCCCCGTCATCGCCGAAATGCTGGCGGGCGCCGCCGTTTCCATCGAGAAAACGCTCATCATCCCCGACGAAGTCGAGCAGATTTCCGCAGCCATCATCCGGTTCGCGGATGTTGAAAAGCTGGACCTGATTTTGACGACCGGCGGCACGGGGGTCAGCCCGCGCGATCTCACGCCGGACGCCACCCTTCCGGTTCTGGACAAGGAAATTCCCGGAATAGCGGAAGCCATGCGGGCCGCCAGCCTGAAGATAACGCCGCATGCCATGATCTCCCGCGCTGTCGCCGGCATCCGCGGCCGATCCCTGATCATCAACCTCCCCGGCAGCCCCAAAGGGGCCCGTGAAAACCTTTCCGTCGTGATGCCCGCGCTTTCGCACGCCATGGAAAAAATCCAGGGCGACGAAAGGGATTGCGCGGCATCGCCGTAGACAACCCTATAACCGCTTTTTGCTTGAAGGAGGAGTCCAATGGAACGAAACGTGGGAACCATCGACAGGATTATTCGTCTCGTCATCGCGGTTCTTTTGATCGTTACCGTCATCGCGGGCTGGATCAGCGGCATTGCAGGCGTTGTCCTCTGCGTCCTTGCCGGAATGCTTCTCTCCAGCGTGGTATCGGGATACTGCCCGCTTTACCCCATGCTGGGCATTAAAAAGACGATGTAGCCCAAGCCGCTAACGAAGGAACAAGACCGTTAAATAATCCACAGGAGCACCGGCTTATGCCCGAAAACGCTCCGCTGGTGATTCCGTGCAAAAAATCGAAAGAAACGTAGAAGCGGACCAAAGCGCGAAAGCGGCGAAACGACTGCCCGAAAGCGCGGAAACGCTTTTGAGCGTCCTCAACGCCGTGTCCTTTCTGATCGCGTATATTGACCGCGAGGAAAGATACGGGTTTGTGAACCGGGCCTATGCGAGCTGGTACCGTGTTCGGCAGGAAGATCTGATCGGGAAAAAAGTTTCCGAACTTCTGAAACCGGATGCTTATGAAAGGGCCTCCGCCAACATCAAAAAAGCGCTGGGCGGACAGTCCGTATGGTATGAAAACCAAGTGGTCGATCCGGAAGGCCGGAAAAGGCTCGTCAGCGTAGCCTATGAACCGTTTTACAGCGGCGCCCGAGTCGTAGGGCTGGTTGCCACCCTCACCGACGTCACCGAACAGAAATGCGCAGCCGAAGAACTCAAGGAACGGGAACGGCAGCTGTCCTCCATGATCTCCAATCTGCCCGGCTTCGTTTACCGCTGCGCGAACGATCACGACTGGACGATGACCTTCATCAGCGAACAGTGCGCCGAGCTCACCGGCTACCGCGCCTCCGATTTTCTGCAGAATAAAATTACCTACAATGAGATCGTTCGTCCGGACTACCGGGAACCGTTAAGAGAAAAGTGGCAGGAGACGCTCCGGCGGAAAGATTTTTTCGAAGACGAGTATCCGATTATCGCCGCTTCGGGGGAAACCCGATGGGTATGGGAGCGCGGACGCGGCGTTTTCGATCCGTCAGGGGAGTTGCTCTTCCTGGAAGGTTTCATCTGGAACGTCACGGATCGCAAACGCGAAGAGCAGGAAAAGGAAAAGCTCCGGATCCAGTTGACCCAGGCGCAGAAGATGGAATCCGTCGGAAGGCTCGCCGGAGGCATCGCCCATGACTTCAACAATATGTTGTCCGTCATCCTGGGGCGCGTGGACATGGGCATGATGCGGGTGGACCCGGCTCAGCCGCTGTATAAGGACCTGCAGGAAATCCGGAAAGCCGCCGAACGATCCGCCAATCTCACCCGTCAGCTCCTGGCCTTCGCACGCAAGCAGACCGTATCGCTGAAGGTGCTCGATCTGAATGAAACCGTGGAAAGAATGCTGAAGATCCTTCAAAGACTGATCGGCGAGGACATCGAAATCGTCTGGCGACCGGGCAAAGCGCCATCACCGGTTAAAATGGATCCGGTGCAGATTGACCAGATCCTGTTCAACCTATGCGTCAACGCCAAGGATGCGATTGGGGGTGTGGGCAGGATCATCATCGAAACGGAAAACGCAATATTCGATGACGACCACTGCGCCGTTCACCGAGACTTCCTCCCGGGAGACTATGCGACCCTCTGTGTCAGCGACAACGGCTGCGGCATGGACGCGGCAACCCTGGACAAATTGTTTGAGCCTTTTTTCACCACCAAGGCAGTGGGTCAGGGCACCGGTCTGGGGTTGTCCACCGTCTACGGCATCGTTCAGCAGCACAGCGGCTTCATCCATGTTTACAGTGAACCGGGCAAGGGCTCGACCTTCAGAATCTATCTGCCCCGTCATCTTGACGCCTCCGCGGAACCGGCCGGAAAGGAAAGCGCGGCGGCCGCCACCGGAACGGAAACCATTCTGCTGGTCGAGGACGAACCGGCGATTCTGGAAATGGTCCGAATCATGATCCGGCGGCTGGGCTACACCGTTCTTTCAGCCGGCAAGCCGACGGAAGCGATGGAACTGGCCCGCAACTTCACCGGTGAGATTCATCTTCTGATGTCCGACGTGATCATGCCCGAAATGAACGGGCGGGACCTGGCCCGGAGCATCGCATCCCTCCATCCGCAGATCCGTCTCCTTTTCATGTCCGGCTACCCTGCCAATGTGATCGCCCGCCAGGGCGTCCTGGACGAAGGAGTTCATTTCATTCAGAAACCGTTTTTGATGAAGGATCTGGCGGCCAAACTGCGCGAAGCCGTCGCGGATCGGTAAGAAAATCTTTTTCTAGGCCTCTTCCGCCCGGGCCACAACAATGCCGTTGTCTTTTAAAAACCGCATGGCGTTTCGCCGGTGCGTTCCGGGCCAGAAAATTTTCCGGCATTCGGGACACTGTGTATATTCGGTGCAATGCTCAAAAACATATTCCGGCACGAGATCCCGGACACTTTGACGCTCCAGGGAAATCAGTGTTTGATTGCAGGTCAGACAACGCGAGTAGAGGGTTTGGGCCCGGATTTCCAGCGACAGCTTTCCGAGCACAAAAGAAAGCTGCTTCACCGCGGTGGTTCCCGGCAGCAGAATCAGACGCCCGGAAAACTGCCGCTCCATGAGGTCTCTTCTGCGGGTGAGCAAAATCCTGCCTTCGCCCGCCGCCAGCCGCATCAACGGCCGGCCGGCTTTCCCCTGGACGCAGACCGTATCATATCCCAGCAGCCTGAGCCACCGGGCCAGTCCCGCGAGCGTTGCGTCGGCGAGAAATTTGGTTTGGGTGCTCATGCCGGTGGAACGGGGGTTTTCTTGCGGTCTTCAATCATCGGGGGGGCTTCGTGTTCCCGCAGCTCCTTGCGAAGGTCGCGAATCACCTTGTTCTGCTTGGAGATGGTGCGGTTGAGCCGAAATCTTTCCACGACGCCCAGAAAGCCCGTAATGACGACGCCCACCAGGAGCGCGACAAAAATGAGCATGTAGGCCGGAACGACCAGATCCTGAAAGTAATAATATCGGATGGTCACGGGCGCCGAGTTAAACTGGGAAAAGGTCACGATAAAAAAAGCGAATACAATGGTGAGGATTAAATAGAATATCTTCATCGCGTTTTAAACCTCCCGGCAATATTTTTCAAACAGGGGGATCAGAGCCGCGGCGGTGGTGGCCAGGTCCTGCGGAATGACGCGGACATTGCCGACGACGCTCATGAAATTGGTGTCGCCTTCCCAGCGCGGAATCACATGAACATGGATATGCTCGGCAATTCCGGCACCGGCCGCCTTGCCCAGATTCATGCCGATGTTAAAGCCCTGGGGGTTCATCGCCTCCTTCAACACTTTGACGGCGATATCCGTCAGGGTGAATATTTCCATCCGCTCCTCGGGCGACAACGCCGCAAGATCGCCCAGATGACGCAGCGGAATAATCATCAGATGACCATTGACATAAGGGTAACGGTTCAGCATGACAAAGCAGGTCTTCCCTTCCATCACCACATAATCATCGCAGCGCAGAGAACTTTTACAGAACACGCATCCTTCGGGTTTTTCACACATGAGGTACTCCATCCGCCACGGTGCACACATCGTTTCCATTGATCCGGTACCTGATCGCGCTATTTGAGGTTGATGATTCTCCCGTTGATTTCAGAACCCACTTCCAGGATTCCGACGCTCCGGTTCCGCGCAAAACGCCGGTCCATGGCCGATCCCGGATTGAAAAAATAAACGCCGTCGATTTTCGCGTTGACCGGGTAGTGCGTGTGACCGAATACGATGCAGTCCACCTTCCCCAGTTTTTGGGCCAGTTTTTGTTCCATGCCCGCGGGCGACCCCCAGCCGTGAATCAGGGCGACGCGAAACCCGCCGATATCCAGGATCATTTGCTCGGGCAGCGCCTCCCTGACCTGCGGGCCGTCCATGTTGCCGTAAACCGCCTTGACGTCCTTTTCGCCGAAAAGCTGAAGGACGGACACATCCACCAGATCCCCCGCATGAAAAATCAGGTCGACCTCCGAAAAATTTTCGTCGATGATCCGCTTCAGGTTCGGGTCGAAACCATGAACATGCGTATCGGACAACACCCCGATTTTGACTTTATTTTCCTTCATCGCCCGGAGAATTTCTTAGCGGTAAGATAAAAAAATTACAAGTGTTATTTCACGAAGACCCTTGTCCGGAATGCTTTTGAATTGACTTTGATCCAAAGGCAAGATAAAATTTGAACCATGGCCGATTTGGAAGATTCTTCGAGTAATATCATAGACAAAGAAACGGCGTGGCGACGCATTTCCGAGCTGCGGAAAACGATCGAATATCACAACGCACGCTACTACCAGCAGGACGCACCGGAGATTACCGACGCCGAATACGACCGGTTGATGAGAGAACTGCAGGATCTGGAGGCCCGCTATCCGGACGATGATCTGGCATCCTCTCCGACGCAGCGCGTCGGAGCCGCCCCGCTTTCCAAATTTTCCCCCTTCCGCCACCCTCAGCCTATGCTCAGTCTGGCGAACGCCTTCGGCACCGAAGAAATCAGGGACTTTGATTCGCGGGTCCGCCGCCTGGCGAAAGCCGAACGCGTGGATTATGTGGCGGAGCCCAAGCTGGACGGTCTGGCCGTGAATCTGATTTACGAAAACGGACGGTTCCGCCGCGGCGCGACACGCGGCGACGGCGCCGTGGGCGAAGACGTCACACAGAACCTCAAAACCATCGCCTCCCTGCCCCTGAAGATGAAAGCCGCCGCCTCCCGCCCCATTCCTGAATTCATTGAAATCCGCGGCGAGGTCTACATGGAAAAAGAGCCGTTTGAAAAGCTTAACCGGAAGCGGACGGAGGAAGGCGAAGCTCCTTTTGCCAACCCCCGCAATGCCGCCGCCGGATCGCTGCGCCAACTCGATCCGAAAATCACGGCACGCCGTCCCTTGAATATTTTCCTCTACGGCGTCGGCTCCGCCGGCGATACGGCCTTTGCCGGGCACTGGGAAATCCTCGAAACGCTTGCCGCCTGGGGATTTCCGGTCAATCCGCTCATCCGGCTCATGCCGGACATCGGCGCGTGTATCGAATATTATGAAAAGATCGGCGCGATCCGATCCGGTCTCCCCTACGATATTGACGGCGTCGTACTGAAGGTCAACCGCCTGGAGATTCAAAACCTTCTGGGCAGCGTATCACGCTCTCCCCGCTGGGCGCTGGCCTGCAAATTTCCGGCGCAGCAAGCTGAAACGGTCCTTCTCGACATCATTGTCCAGGTGGGAAGGACGGGCACGCTGACGCCCGTGGCCGTCATGGAGCCGGTCAATGTCGGAGGCGTTCTGGTCAGCCGGGCCACGCTGCACAATGAGGATGAGATCCTGAAAAAGGACATCCGCATCGGAGATGCGGTGCTGATTCAGCGCGCCGGAGACGTGATCCCGGAGGTCGTCGGCGTCATTTTGTCCAAAAGAACGGGGCGGGAAAAGGAATTTCGCATGCCGCGCACCTGCCCGGATTGCGGTTCGGAAATCGTCCGTCAGCCCCAGGAAGCCGCCCACCGCTGCGTCAACCTGTCCTGCCCCGCGCAATTGAAGGAACATATCCGGCATTTCGCCTCGCGCGGCGCAATGGATATTGAAGGCCTTGGAGAAAAATTATCCGCGCAGCTTTTCGACGCAAAGCTTATCAATGATCCGGCGGATCTGTACTTTTTAACGAAAGAACAGCTGATGGGGCTGGATCGGCAGGCGGAAAAATCCGCGGAGAATCTCCTCGAAGCGATTGAACGCTCCAAGACCCCCGCCCTGGACAAATTTATCTTCGCGCTCGGCATCCGCCACGTCGGCGAACGGACCGCCAGGCTTCTGGCCGGACATTTCGGCAGCCTGGAAGCTCTGATGCGCGCCGGTTGCGAAGAATTGACGGCGATCCATGAAATCGGGCCGGAAATCGCCCAGAGCATATTGGAATTTTTCGCGGAGTCCAAAAACAGGATGGTCCTGGAAAAGTTTCAGCGGGCCGGCCTGTCGCCCCGAAACCCGCCCCCCCCTGCCCGGGAGGACCTGCAGGGAAAGTCTTTTGTCTTTACCGGATCCCTGGAAAGCATGGGGAGAAATGAGGCCAAGGCCGTCGTCGAATCGCTGGGCGGCGTCGTCCACTCCTCCGTTACGGGCAAAACCTCGTATGTGGTCGCGGGGAGCGATCCGGGCTCAAAACTGGAAAAGGCCAGAAAACAAAACACCCCCGTCATCGGCGAAGAAGAATTTTTAACCATGATCGGCAGGCCGATTCGCCGTCAGGCTTGAAAGATTCCTCATTCTTTCCGGGCCGCCGCATTTCAGGATGGTTTGTCATGAAAAGAGTGCATGTTTTGATTTCAGGGCGTGTTCAGGGAGTTTTCTTTCGCGCGGAGACGCTGCGAACCGCGCTTTCTCTCGGCCTGGCCGGCTGGGTGCTAAACCGGGAGGACGGCTGTGTCGAAGCCCTTTTTGAAGGAGAAGACGAAAGCGTTGACCGGATGCTGGCGTGGTGCCGCCAGGGACCGCCGCACGCCCGCGTGGACCGGGTGGACTGGACGGAAGAACCCTGGAGAGGCGATCTCAAAGATTTTCGGATAAAAGATTTCTGACCCACTTGGCCTATCTAGTCTTGTCGCATAAACGACTGCGGAACGACAGCGGTCTTATGCGCATGTGCCCTTTTTCAAGAACCTTGGTCCGCAAGCGTTCCGTCCCTTTCGGCATAATGTGCTCGAGTCCGCCGAAATCCCCGATGGGCGATCAGAAAAACCGGACATGATGCAAATCACAATGCAATTTTACGGATTCATCAAGAAATACGCCATCACCTGCCCTGGAGTCAGGACGGATCCTTGAATTTGGGCGGCTGCTTGGTGAAGTTCGCGTTCACCGCTTCCAGCT
>DAOTJI010000053.1:0-17410 GCA_035448625.1 Smithellaceae bacterium
CCCCGGTTTCCGGCGTGAGAGGCCAGCGTCCTAACCACTAGACGATGGGACCATGAAATTCTTGCATTCCGGGCGGTGCGGTCTGGAACTCCGAATGCCGCCAAAGGACAAGTCGCCAAAAGAAGCGGACCGTCGAGCGTGCTTACGTAGTCAAAGCGCTGCAAAATGTCAAGGCAAAATTGCCGTACAATGCCGCAGCGTGTCCTGCCTGCGTCCGGATCAATGCCGCTTGCTGATGTAGTCCACGGCCGCGTTGATTCTTCGCGCCACCCGCTCTTTCCCCAGGGTAACCATGACCTCGTCAATGCCGGGGCTGACGGTCCTTCCGGTGAGCGCGACCCGAAGGGGCTGGGCGATCGCTTTGAACTTGATGCCGTTGGCCTCGATAAAGCTTTTCAGAAACGCTTCGATGCCTGCCTTGCTGTAATCTTCGATGCCCGGAATGGCCGCGGCGATGGACTTCAAAAGCGGGGCTACTTCAGGGATCAGAAACTTTTGCGCGGCTTCTGCCTCATAAGTGATTTGACCGGCAAAGTAAAATTCCGACGCCTGCACCAGTTCCAGCAGCGTCTTGGCCCGGGGCTGCAAATCCACAATAATCTTCCGGATGAAGGATTCATCGCTTACGTCCGCTTCGGCGGGCCACAGCAGCTTCATTTCTTCCGCAAGCCTCGCCGGGCTTGCCTCTTTGATATAGTGGGCGTTGAGCCACAGCAGTTTTTCGGGATTGAAAACGGCGGGCGATTTGCCGACTGCGTCGAGCGAAAAGAGATCGATGAGTTCCTTCTGGGAAAAAATTTCCTGGTCTCCGTGCGACCAGCTCAGGCGAACCAGGTAGTTGACCAGGGCCTCCGGCAAATATCCCATTTCCTTGTAGGCCATGACGGAGGTGGCTCCGTGGCGCTTGCTCAAACGGGTCTTGTCGGATCCCAGAATCATCGGAACATGGGCGAACTTGGGAACCTCAAATCCCAGCGCCTGATACATCAGAATTTGCCGCGGGGTGTTGTTGACGTGGTCGTCGCCGCGGATGACATGCGTGATGTTCATCATCGCGTCATCGATGACAACGGCAAAGTTATACGTGGGATACCCGTCGCCGCGCTCTATGATCAAATCATCCAACTCATCGTTATGAAATACGATATTCCCCTTGATAAGGTCTTCTACGACGGTAACTCCTGCATCCGTACCGCGAAAGCGGACAACCGAACCGGGTGATTTCTTGAGACCTTTCTCGCGGCAGGTGCCGTCATATTTTGGTTTTTTCCCGGTCGCAAGCGCCTCTTTTCTTTTGGTTTCCAGTTCTTCGGGCGTACAGGTGCAGACATAGGCCTTGCCTTCCTCCAGAAGCTTTTGCACCATCTGACGGTGCAGATCCACCCGCTGGGCCTGGAAATACGGTCCTTCATCCCAGTTGAGTCCCATCCAGAGCATGGCGTCCAGAATCGCCTTTGTGGATTCATCCGTGGAGCGCTGCTGATCCGTGTCTTCGATTCTCAGAACAAATTCACCGCCGTTGTGCCGGGCAAACAGCCAGCTAAAAAGGGCGGTTCGGGCTCCTCCGATGTGCAGGTAGCCGGTCGGGGACGGGGCAAAGCGCGTGCGAATTTTGGCGGTCATACGGTTTCCCTTAATTTTTGCGCTTTTATAGGGTGGCGACGGATCATTTGTCAAGCGTCTTTTGCCCTCCGGCAAGCAAATTATGCTTGACAATACAATCATTTTATCATTTACTTCCCCGCTCAATTGGAGTTGGGCTTATAATAACAGGGCTGCAAGATTCAATGTCTGATTCTTTGAAAATTAATCTGGCCATTCTCCCTGAAGAGGGCCTCCGGCTGACCTTTTCCGAAGGCAGCGCCTGGTTTCAGGGATGTTTTTACGGCGGGCCGTTGCCGGAATTTTCACTGGTCAGCGTGGATGTGGACTGTTTGATCACCCGTTCGGGTGATACAATTTATGTCCGCGGGGACCTCAAGTCGCAAATGCGCCAGGAATGCAGCCGTTGTCTGGAGCCCGCGACGTTTACCGCGGGCGGAGCGTTCGCCTATACGCTGGTCCCGGAAAAAACGGAAACAGCGGACCACTTAGAGCTTTCCGCAGAAGAGCTGGAAACCAGCTACTATCGAGGGGATTTTATCGATCTGGCGCCGATCCTCTGCGAACAGATCATCCTGCTGGCGCCGATGAAGGTTCTCTGCACCGAAAATTGCAAAGGGTTATGCCCGCAATGCGGCGTCAATTTAAATACCGGTTCCTGCACCTGCCGTTCGGAAAAGGTTGATGACCGTCTGGCGGTGCTGAAGAAGTTCAAAGTAAAAAACTAATTTAATCAAGAGGATAAGCTATGCCAAACCCAGTAAAAAGACATTCTAAGACCAGACGCAACATGCGCAGGGCGCACGATTTCCTGAAACAGCCTTCTGTGTCGGTTTGCCCGCAGTGCGGTGAGCCGAAAATGCCCCACCGTGTCTGCCCGAATTGCGGCACGTACAAAGGCAGGGAAGTAATTTCGGCGGAAAAGATGGACTAACGTTGTTCGGGCAGGCGGTTTAGCCCCTGCCGATTGCGGATGACAGGCGGGGTTGCGCTTTGGATCGTTTTTACCTAATCTTGGGCTAGAGGAGGGTTGCATGTCATTAGAAGAAAAAGTCATAAAACTCGTCACGGAGCAGTTGGACGTCACACCGGAGCAGTGCAAACTGGAAGCTTCTTTTATTGACGATCTGGGCGCTGATTCTCTGGATCTGGTGGAACTGATCATGGAAATGGAAGAAGCGTTCGGCGTGGAAATCGCCGACGAAGAATTGGAAAAAATCCGGACGATTCAGGACGTCGTCGATTTTCTCCGGAAAAAGGGAATCAATTAATTCGCGAGCGGGGGGTCGTTCAATGAAAAGGCGTGTCGTGATCACAGGCCTCGGCGCCGTGACTCCGCTGGGCAACACCGCCTCGGAATCCTGGGCAAACGCCGTGGCGGGAAAGTCCGGCATCGGCCCCATCACCCGGTTTGATGCTTCCGCTATGGCTTCCCGCATTGCGGGCGAAATCAAAGATTTCGATCCGCTGCAGTTTGTCGACAAGAAAGAAGTCCGCCGCCAGGACAAATTCACCGTTTACGCGCTCGCCGCGTCCCAGATGGCGATGGACGACGCGGCGTTGACGCTCGGCCCGGACACGGCCGAGCGGGTCGGCGTAATCATCGGCTCCGCGATCGGCGGCGCCGCCACTTTTGAAGAAGAAGCCCTCGTGCTTCACGCCTCGGGCCCCCGCAAAATTTCCCCCTTCTCCGTTCCGGCCATTCTAGCCAATCTGGCCTCCGGCCATGTTTCCATGCGCTTCGGCGCCAAAGGCCCCATCAATTGCTCGGTAACGGCCTGCGCCACGGGAACGACGTCCATCGGTGACGCATACAGAACCATTGCTTACGGCGACGCGGAGGCCATGATTGCCGGCGGTGTCGAGGCCGCGATCACGCCGCTCGGGATCGCGGGGTTTTGCGCCATGCGCGCGCTTTCCCTGCGCAACGATGAACCGGAAAAAGCCAGCCGCCCGTTCGACAAAGGGCGCGACGGCTTTGTCATCGCGGAAGGCTGCGGCGTTATCATTCTGGAAGAATTATCCTTCGCCCTGAACCGGGGAGCAAAGATTTATGCGGAGATCATCGGATACGGCTGCACATCGGACGCCTATCACCTGGCCGCGCCGCCTCCCGGACATGAAGGCGCGGGCCGCAGCATGAAAGTCGCGATCCGCGACGCCGGCCTGCAAACGACCGATATCGATTATATCAACGCCCACGGAACGTCCACCCCCTTAAACGATCTATACGAAACACAGGCGATCAAGGCTCTTTTCGGCGGGCATGCGAAGAAACTGCTGATCAGTTCAACCAAATCGATGACGGGCCATATGCTGGGTGGCACGGGAGCCGTAGAGGCGATTTTTACCGCCAAAGCGCTTCAGGAGGGCGTCATTCCGCCCACCGTCAACCTGGACGATCCCGACGACGAGTGCGATTTGGATTTTGTGCCGAAGGTCGCGAGGCATCAGGACATTTCCACCGCCCTGTCCAACAGTTTTGGATTCGGCGGCGTCAATGCCGTTCTCGCATTGAGAAAATATACACCATAGTTTTTTTAAGAAGGAGTTTTCATTCATGTCTTTTTTAGATCGGGTCGATCCGGAAGTCGCACAGGCCATTCAGTTGGAAACCAAACGCCAGGCGGGAAAGCTCGAGCTTATCGCCTCGGAAAATTTTGTCAGCGAAGCGGTCCTTGAAGCCCAGGGTTCGGTGATGACGAACAAATACGCCGAAGGGTATCCGGACAAGCGCTATTACGGCGGCTGTGAATACGTGGACATTCCCGAAAAGCTCGCCATCGAGCGCTGCAAAAAGCTTTTTGGCTGTGATGAGGTCAACGTCCAGCCCCATTCCGGCACACAGGCCAACATGGCCGTTTATTTTGCCGCCTGCTCCCCCGGGGACACGGTATTGGGAATGAATTTGTCGCACGGCGGCCACCTGTCCCATGGTTCCCCGGCCAATTTTTCCGGAAAATTTTACAAAATCGTCCCTTACGGCGTCAACCGCGACACGGAAACCATCGACTATGAAGAGCTGGCGAAAATCGCCAGGGAAAGCAAGCCCAAAATGATCGTGGTCGGCGCCAGCGCCTACCCTAGGATCATCGATTTCACCAAATTCCGGGCCGTGGCGGATGAAGTGGGCGCGGTCATCATGGCGGACATCGCCCACATTGCCGGGCTGGTCGCCGTCGGCTTGCACCCTTCTCCGGTTCCCGTCTGCGAATACGTCACCACCACCACGCACAAAACGCTGCGCGGACCGCGCGGCGGGCTGATCATGTGCAAATCCCCCTACATAAAGATTCTCAACAGCCGCGTTTTTCCGGGAATGCAGGGCGGCCCGCTGATGCACGTCATCGCCGCCAAGGCCGTGGCTTTCAAAGAAGCCCTGTCGCCGGAATTCAAGTCCTATCAGCAGCAGATCGTGAAAAACGCCCAGGCCATGGCGGCGCAGTTGAAGGAGGAAGGATTCCGCCTGGTTTCCGGCGGTACGGACAACCACCTGATGCTGGTCGATCTGACCGCCAAAGGCGTGACGGGGAAGGAAGCACAGGAGGCGCTGGACCGCGCATCCATCACCGTCAACAAAAACGGCATCCCCTTCGACACGCTGGGGCCGATGATCACCAGCGGCATCCGGATCGGCACGCCGGCGCTCACGACCCGTGGAATGAAAGAAGAGGAAATGCGCCTGATCGCCTCCCTGATCGCCGAGGTGATCCATCACATCAACGACGAGCGGAAGATTCAGTCCGTCGCCGGAAAAGTGAAGACGCTTTGCGACCGGTTTCCGCTTTACGCGGGAAGGATCCAGGGGTAAAAAAGCATCCGGCAGGGCACAGGCTGCCGGCCAGAAAGCGGAATGATATGTCGGAAAACAACGAGCCGTCCCGCCGTCGGCCGGATCAGGTCCGCTCCCGTCCCGACTGGGACGAGTATTTCATGGATATCGTCGAGCTGGTTTCGAGGCGCAGCACCTGCCTGAGAAGGGCCGTCGGGGCCGGACTGGTCCGCGACAAAAGAATTCTGGCCACCGGGTATAACGGCGCTCCTTCCAAACTGCAGCATTGTCTCGAGATCGGCTGCCTGCGCGATCAGCTTCACGTGCCTTCCGGCCAACGCCACGAATTATGCCGCGGTCTGCACGCGGAGCAAAACGCGATCATTCAGGCCGCCCTGCACGGCGTCAGCGCGAAGGACTCCACTCTGTACTGCACTCATCATCCCTGCGTGATCTGCGCCAAGATGATCATCAACGCCGGGGTCGCGCGCATCGTGATCCGCGACAGCTACGGCGACGCCCTGGCCGCGGACATGTTGCGGGAAGCCGGCATCAGCGTTGAAACCCTGAAGACCTCGTAAAGGAACGGCCCCCGAACGTCATGAAATGTCCTTTTTGCGGCGACGCGGAAAACAAAGTCATCGATTCACGGATCAGCAAGGACGGCAAGGCCATCCGCCGCCGCCGCGAGTGCATGGGCTGCTCCCGCCGCTTCACGACGTATGAGTACGTGGAAGACATCCTGCCGATGGTCGTGAAGAAAGACGGGCGGCGCGAGCCGTTCGACCGGACCAAAATCCGAAGCGGCGTGCGGACGGCGTGCGAAAAACGGCCGATCAGCACGGAGGACATCGAGAAGCTGGTGGAGAGCGTGGAGGCCGCCTGCCAGGAGTTGCAGGGAGAGGAAATCCCCTCTTCGGCCATCGGCGAAAAGGTGATGGCCGAACTCAAAACGCTGGACGGCGTCGCATACGTGCGGTTCGCCTCGGTGTACCGCCAGTTCCGCGACGTGGGAGAGTTTATGTCCGAGTTGAAGGACCTGTTGAGCAAAGGCAAAAAATAATGTTTACCGGCATTGTGGAAGGATTGGGAAAAGTCGTCCGCCTCACCGGGAAGGGGGCGGATGCCGTTTTGGAAATCGACGCGGGCATCGACATGGCCGAGGTGTCCCCCGGCGACAGCATCGCGGTCAACGGCGCCTGTCTGACCGTCACATCCAAAAAAGGGAACCGCTTCACCGCCGATGTTTCCGCCGAATCGCTGTCGAGAACCACGCTGAAGCACCTGCAGGCGGGGCACCGCGTCAATCTGGAAAAGTCCCTGCGCGCCGGAGGATTCCTGGGCGGTCACTTTGTGCTGGGCCACGTGGACGGCACCGGCCGCGTTCTCTCCAGAATGCAGAAGTCCGGATCCATCATTTTCGCGTTCGAATCCTCCGAAGCGCTGTCTCGCTATATCGTGGAGAAAGGATCGGTAGCCGTCGACGGCATCAGCCTGACCGTGAACAAGCTTGAAAAAGGCCGGTTTTATGTTAATATCATCCCGCATACGGCCGAGCACACCACCCTCGCGGTGAAAAAAGAGGGTGAATGGGTCAATATCGAGACGGATATCCTGGGCAAGTATGTGGAAAAGTTATTGCAAACGCCACGGGGAATCGATAAGGATTTCCTTGCCGAACACGGCTTTATCAAATAGCGAAGGATGAAACATGGCAGTCAGTAAAATTTCGGAAGCAATCGAAGACATCCGCAACGGGAAGATGATCATTCTCGTGGATGACGAAGACCGGGAAAACGAGGGCGACCTCTGCATGGCGGCGCAGTTTGTGACGCCGGAAGCGATCAATTTCATGGCCCGCCTGGGGCGCGGATTAATTTGTCTGACCATCAATGAAGACATCGCCTCGCGCCTGAAACTCAACCTGATGGTCAAGGACAATCAGGCGCGTTTCGGCACGGCCTTTACCGTTTCCATTGAAGCGCGCCACGGCGTGACCACCGGCATTTCCGCGGCGGACCGCGCCACAACGATTCTGGCGGCGGTCAATCCCGCGGCCAAACCGGAGGACCTCGTCAGCCCCGGGCATGTATTTCCGATTCTGGCGCGCAAGGGCGGCGTCCTGGTGCGCACCGGCCAGACCGAAGGCTCGGTGGACCTGTGCCGCCTGGCCGGGCTGACGCCTGCGGGCGTGATCTGCGAAGTCATGAAGGACGACGGCACGATGGCGAGAATGCCGGACCTGGAAATCTTCGCCCGTGAGCACCGGCTTAAAATCGCCACGATCGCCGATCTGATCGATTACCGGATGCAGCACGAGTCGCTGATCCGCCGCGTGGCCCAGGCCTCGCTGCCGACGTTGTACGGCGGCGACTTCAAGATCATCGTATATGAAAACGACGTGGATGACATGCAGCACATCGCGCTGGTGAAGGGCGATATCCAGAAGACGGATGAAGTTCTGGTGCGTGTGCATTCGGAATGCTGCACCGGCGACATTTTCGCCTCGGCCCGCTGCGACTGCGGCGATCAGCTCCACCGCGCCATGGAAATGATCGAGGAGGAAGGAAAAGGCGTCATCGTCTATATGCGCCAGGAGGGACGCGGCATCGGCCTGGTCAACAAGATCAAAGCTTACGCCCTTCAGGACGAGGGCCACGACACGGTGGAAGCCAACATCGCGCTGGGTTTCAAGGCGGACCTGCGGGACTACGGCATCGGCGCGCAGATTCTGGCGGATCTGGGCGTGCACAGGATGCGGCTCATGACGAACAACCCCAAGAAAATCGTCGGGCTCGAAGGCTACAGCATCGAAGTGACGAAACGAGTGCCGATCGAAATTCCGCCCAACGAAAACAATATCCGGTATATGACCACGAAAAAGAAAAAGATGGGCCATATTCTGGAGCTGTAAAAAGAGAGGCGCCCGAGCGCGCGGACAAAGACAGGGGGCCGGAGCCCTTTCGTCACACTAAAGCAAGGATGGTGCAGAATCATGCCGAAGATCATTGAAGGAAAAATTGTCGCCAAGGGGATGAAATTCGCAATCGCCGCAAGCCGGTTCAACGACTTCATCAGCGGACGCCTCATCGACGGCGCGGTGGACACGCTGCTCCGGGCCGGGGCGGATGAGAAGGACATCGCGATATACAAGGTTCCCGGCGCGTTTGAACTGCCGCTTGCCGCAAAAAAGCTGGCCAAAAGCAAGCGCTATGACGCCGTGATCTGCCTGGGCGCGGTAATCCGCGGCGCGACGCCGCACTTTGAATATGTCAGCGCGGAAGTGTCCAAAGGGATCGCCAACGTCGGCCTGGACGCGGAAATTCCGGTGGCCTTCGGCGTTCTGACGACGGACACCATCGAACAGGCCATTGAACGGGCGGGCACCAAGTCCGGCAATAAAGGCGCGGACGCGGCGATGGCGGCCATTGAAATGGTGGACCTGTTCAAAAAGATGAACGCCTGAAGAAACGGCGGGACAACGCCGGCAAGGTCCGGCGCGACGTTTGAGGATTCAATGCAGGGAAGGAGAAAGGCGCGCGAAGTCGCCTTGCAGGTTCTTTACAGTTTGAATTTCGTCAACCTGGACACGGAGGGCGCCCAGGAGCTTTTCTGGGGAAACTTTGTTGCTCCCCGGTCGGCCAGGGAATTCGCGTCCACGCTGATTTCCGGCACCTGGAGCCACCGGGAGGAAATCGACCGGCTCATCGCCGATTGTTCGGACAACTGGTCGCTGGGAAGGATGTCGAAGGTGGACATCAGCATCCTGCGGATGGCCGTTTTTGAGTTTCTTTACTGCGACGACATTCCACCCAAAGTCAGCATCAATGAAGCGGTCGATCTGGGGAAAACCTTCGGATCGGAAAATTCCGGCTCGTTCATCAACGGCATCCTGGATGCCCTCCATTTGAAGATCGCGAAAAATCATGCAGATTCTTCTATCCACCCAGCCGCCCGACCGGCAAAACCATAAATGCCTGGTTTTGGGTTTTTTCAAAGACGAAAAGCCCCCTCGCGGCATCTGCGGGCTGGTGGATTGGCGCCTCAACAGCCTGATTTCCAAAGAAATCAAAAAGGGGCATATCCGGGGCGATTTCAGGGAGCAGGTGGCGATCCCCCGGCCGGAGCGAATCAACGCGGAGATGCTTTTTCTTTTCGGTCTGGGCCCTCTTGCCGATCTTTCCTATGACCGGATTTATGACGCGGCCCGTCAAATGATGACCGCGGCCGGCAGAATGAAGCTTTGGGAATTTGCGTTTGACCTGCCGGGAAACGGCCGTTCGGCGCTTTCGCCGGCCATCGTTCTGGAGGCCATGCTCACCGGTTTCTTCGACTCCCTGTCGGAAGACATCGCCCGGCTGACCCATACAAAGGTCTGCCTCGTGGCATCGCCCGCGAACCTGAAAGAAATCGCGGATGGCCTGAAACGATTCAATGAACATGTGAAGCACATGGGGTCGGTTGATTTCAGCGAACTGGAAGCACACCTCGCCCCTCTCTAAGCCCGGTGATGCCGGGTCTCCTCAAAGCGCAGGCTTCGTGAGATTCCTGGCGGACCACTCAACGAAAATTTCTTATTCTACGGATTTTCCGGTCACGACAAAGACCCAAGAGCAGATCCGCCGGGTTCAACGGTTCAGAAAAGTCATGGATAAAATGTTGCGGTTTCCCTCCCGGCGATAAGCCACCCGGTCGGTCATCTTGCGGATAAAGAACACGCCCATGCCGCCGATCTTGCGCTGGGTCAGATCGGCTTGAACATCCGGGTCCGCCAGCGACAGGGGATCGAAGGCGACGCCCTTGTCGTGCACCTCAATCGTCAGCGCCGGATCGTCCGAAACCAGGCAATGCACTTCCACCTGTCCCTGGGTTCCGGCGTAGCCGTGCACGAACACGTTGACCAGCGCCTCCTCCGCAACCAGCTCGATGCGGTTCAGGGCGCTGTCGGAGAACCCCCGTTTTTTTGCCTCGGCCCGAATGAAAGTCAGCAATTCATGCAAGCTTTCCACCCGGGCGGGCATTTTCTTTACGATCATAGAAGAATTCGGCCGGCGCTACTTGACGGCGTCCTGAGCCGCTCCCAGAGTGTCGAATGCAGGAATCAGAGCGATAAAGCCCGAAATGGTAAATACGTCCTTCACATTGTCCCGGAGCCTGGCCATGCACAATTTTCCGTCGCGCGCTTTCATTTTCTTGGCCGTAGTCAGAAAGACTCTCAGGCCGGCGCTGCTGATGTAGTCGAGTCCCTCCAGGTCGAAAATCAGCTTTTTCCCCGGCTGTTCAAACCACTGGTTGAGCCGCTCTTCCAGCTGCGGAACGGAAACGGCATCCAGTCTTCCTGTGATGGCAAAAACCGCGACGTCTGACTCATTGGTAACGACGATTTCCATAGGTGTGCTCCTTGTTATGATGGCTCGAACCTGAAAAAGCATTCGGACGGCGCGAGTATAAAAAGAACAACGACGTAAGTCAATAAGTTTTAAGATTTAAGTTTGAAGGGTTAAGTAATAATTTTTTTCCGGATACACCATCTTTTTTCGAATACCCGGACGGAATTCTTTAAACAAGGCTTGCTCAAAGCTTTATCACTTAAAACTTAACTACTTAAACCTTTTGTTTTGAGGGATGTTTGTGTTATAGGGAAGCAAAACTCTTGAATGCCGGAGGAGAACCGAAACCCATGATATACAATGAAGAATTTGAAACCCTGCCCCGGGAGGCGCTCCAGGCGCTGCAGCTCAAAAGACTCCAGCAGGTCGCCTCGCGGCTTTACCATACCGTCGGTTTTTATAAAAAATCCTTCGACCGGGCGGGCGTGACACCGGAGGGTCTGAAGACGCTCGATGACCTGAAACGCTTTCCTTTCACCACCAAGCAGGACCTGCGGGACAATTATCCCTTCGGGCTTTTTGCCGCGCCGATGAGCAATGTCGTCCGCCTGCACGCCTCATCGGGCACAACCGGCGCGTCCACCGTGGTCGGCTACACCAAACGCGACATCGACACCTGGGCGGAGCTCATGGGGCGCTGCTTTGTAGCCGCGGGCCTCACCAAGAACGACATCATTCACAATGCCTATGGATATGGCCTGTTCACCGGGGGCTTAGGCGCTCATTACGGCGCGGAAAAGATCGGCGCAAGCGTCGTGCCGATGTCCGGGGGCAACACCAAACGCCAGATCATGATTCTGCAGGACTTCCGCCCCACCGCAATCTGCTGCACGCCTTCCTACGCGCTGAACCTGGCGGAGCAGGGCCGCGCCATGGGCGTGGACATGCGATCTCTGGCGCTTCGCGTCGGCGTTTTCGGCGCCGAGCCCTGGAGCGAGCAAATGCGGGATGAAATCGAAAAAGCGATGAACCTCAAGGCCTTCAACATCTACGGCCTGTCCGAAATCATGGGGCCGGGCGTGGCCATGGAATGCGACGAAGCGCGGGACGGCATGCATATTTTTGAAGATCATTTTCTTGTGGAAACCATCGATCCCAAAACCGGCGAAGTCCTGCCGCCCGGCGATGAAGGCGAACTGGTTTTCACCACGCTGACCAAAGAGGCCTTCCCCCTGATCCGCTACCGGACGCGCGACATCTCCCGCCTGAATCCGGCGCCCTGCCGATGCGGCCGGACGCATTACCGCATGGGGCGCGTCATGGGCAGAAGCGACGACATGCTCATCATCCGCGGCGTCAATGTTTTCCCCTCGCAGATTGAAGCCGTGCTGGTCGGCATCGAGGGGCTGGAACCTCATTACCAGCTGATCGTGGACCGGGAAGGAACCCTGGACACGCTGGAAGTCCAGGTGGAATTGACGGAAAAGCAATTCGACGGCGCCGATGAAGTCAAGGTGCTGCAGCGTCTGGAAAATCAACTGAAAAAAGACATGAAGGATTATCTGGGCATCACCGCCAAGATCAAACTGGTGGAGCCCAAAACGATCCAGCGCTCCGAAGGCAAAGCCAGTCGCGTGATCGATAAGAGAAAACTGTAAAGAGCGCATGGCACACGGCTCATAGCTCATGGCGGATAGTGGATGCGGAAGGGTGGCGATGTCCGCTATAAGCCATGAACGATGAGCTGTACGAGGGGCGGTGTGGACGATTACGTCATTGAAGACCCAAAGCATCAGAACCTTCTGATTGCGCTCATCTGCGCGGGGGCGTTGATCGCCAATCTGGACGCCACCATCGTCAACATCACCCTGCCCGTCCTTTCGCAGGAATTTTCCGTAAGTCCGAGCACCGTCTCCTGGACGGTTCTGACCTATCTCCTTTTTGAAGCCGGTTTTATGCTGCCGATGGGAAAGTTGTCGGATATGAAAGGCGTCCGGACGGTTTATCTCGCGGGCTTTGCCGTCTTTCTTCTGGGATCGCTGGCTTGCGGCGTCTCGCCGCACATCGATGGACTGATCGCCTTCCGGGCTTTTCAGGGCATCGGCGGGGCGATGCTCTTCACGGTCATGATGTCTTTTATCCCTATTTACCTGCCGCCCGGCAGGCGCGTTTTCGCCACTGGCCTTGTCACAACAGCCGCGGCGGCGGGCGTGGGGCTGGGGCCGCCCCTGGGCGGCTGGCTGGCCTCCACGGTGGGTTGGCGATGGATATTTTTTGTCAATATTCCATTTTGCCTGGCCGCGATCATCGCCGGTCTGCGGTTTATCCCCGTTGCTTTCCCCCGAATTACCGACCGGCGTTTTGACTTTGCGGGGGCGGTTTTCTCCTTTCTGGCGTTTGTGTTTTTTCTTCTGGCCGTCAACAAAGGACTGGAATGGGGCTGGACCTCGCCTTCCATTCTGGCCTGTTTCGGCGCGTCGGGACTGGCGCTGATCCTGTTTATTCAGCGCGAAAAAAAAATAGACTATCCATTGATTCGTTTCAGGCTTTTTACCGGCCGCATGATTTCCTTCGGCCTGCTCTCTTTAAGCGTCAGTCTGATGACCGCCGGCGGCGTCTTGTTCATCTTTCCTTTTTATCTCATGGAAGGACGGGGCCTTGACGTTCATATTGCGGGGCTGATCATGATCCTTCTGTCCCTGGGGCAATTCGTCGGACCCTACGCGGGGAGGCTTTCGGAGAAGTTCAGTGAAATTTCCGTCTGCCTGACGGGCCTTGCCGTCGGTGTTCTGTCGTTTCTTCTTTTTCTGGGTCTCGGATACGAAACTCCGCTTTTTCTAATCTGCCTCGCCCTGGGGCTATTCGGCCTTTCGCAGGGCATCAGCAAGGCGCCGAGCATTGCTCTGGTCATGGACTGCGCGCCGCCGGCCGAAAAAAATGCGCTGGCGGGCGTTGTAAGCCTGTGCCGGAGTCTCTCCATCGCTCTGGGCGTCCTTTTTTTCGAAACCGTTTTTTCCGGTTCGATTCCCCACAGCATATCTCTGAACGATACCCATATCGCCGCCGCCATTGAGCATCCGCGGGAACTGGCCGCAGGCTTTCACGATGCCTTTCTTTTCGGAGCGCTGATCAGCCTGATTGCCGTCGTGTTGATGTTTCTGGCAGGAAGAAAAATCCGTAGTTCATAGCTCATAGCTCATATCCACTATCCACTATCCACCATACACCATACACCATACACCATTCACTACGAGCCATGAGCTTTTTCCTTTCTCCTATAGCCCCTCGCCCATTGCCTCTGGCCTTTTTTTGACATCCGCTATTTCCCCTTTCTCACCTCGCGGACAATCCGGGCTGCGTCTTCATAGCAGTTTTTGCCGAACGGCATGATCAGGTAAAGGCCGGAAGCCTCCGCGGCAATCCCCGCTGCCAGCTCGCAGGCTCGCGCCAGGCCGAAGCGGCGCTGATCTTCAGGCGACTCATAGTGCTCGAATTCCGCCGCGATTTCCCCGGGCACAACGATGCCGGGAATCCGCCCGCCGGCCAGAAATGCCGCGTTGCGCCGGTTTGTCAGCGGCATCACGCCGGGGAAAAAGCGGATCGGCAATTCCGCAAGTGCGTCGCGCAGGGAGCGGAAATCGTCAAGCGTAAAGACGGGCTGGGAAAAGACGAACTCGGCACCCGCGTCGATTTTGGCTTTGAGCCACTTGATCTGCGCGGGGATGGGCCGGGCGATCGCGCAGCCGGCGCAGAAATCCGGCGGGTCGGCCAGCCTCTCGCCGTTGATGATCCGGCCTTCGCGCAATCCGCGGAGAAGCCGCAACAATTCCACCGATGAGCGTACATCCGTCACGCGCCGCGCCAGATTGCCCAGGTGCCCCATGGACGGCGCATCGCCCGTCACGGCTAAAAGCCCCCGGAGACCCAGATCCCATCCGCCGATGATAGAGGAGTGCAGACGCATCAGATTGGACTGCGTTACGCTCAAATGACAGAGGGAGGGGACGTCCAGGGCGGACTGGAGGCGGGCGGCGGTGACCATCGCGTCGCGCCCGACCGTGGCGCCGGGATTGTCCGGCACGTCGAAGAGATCCGCTCCGGCTTTCGCCACGACCGTGGCGCCCTGCACGATGTCATCGAGCGATCTCGTTCGCTCGGCGCGGATCTCCACGCTGATCAGAAAACGCTTGCCGGCCAAGAGCGCGCGGACAGGGTTCTCTGCCGCGGTTTTCGCTTCCGAAACGGCGGGCAGGGGCGGGGCGACTGCGGCCGGACGCGGACGCGGGGCAACCGCGCGGCCGCCCAGCACCGCGGACAGTTTGCGGATGTGGTCCGGCGTGGTGCCGCAGCAGCCGCCGATCACCGAGACGCCGGCATCGGCGAGCGCAAGGGCAAACACGGCAAAATCGTCCGGTGAAAATTCATAGGTGACGGTGCCGCGTTCGATTTGCGGATGCCCGGCGTTGGCCGAAGCGGTAACGGGCCAATCGGTGTGCGACGCAAGATAGGCGGCCGCGCGGACGATTTCGTTTGGATGGCGGCAGTTGGTGCCCACGGCGGCGACATTCACCCGGCGCGCCTCGTCGAGCAGGCGGTCCACGCGTTCCCATCTCTGCCCTCCCCCGCCGGTATTGCCGATCTGGAAAATGACGGGCAATCCCGTTGCGGCGGCCGCGGCCAGAGCGGCTTTGGCTTCGCGCGGCTCCACAAATGTTTCCAGAAGCAGCGCATCGGCTTCGACAAGCGCGAGGCACTGGCGGCGGTAGATCTCCTCCAGCGCCTCATCCGGATAATCTTCCAGGCGAAGCCCCAGGCCCAAAGGCCCGACCGAAGCCCAGACCGCGCACTCCTCGCCGCCCGCCTCTCTGGCCAGAACGACTCCCGCGCGGTTTACATCGTCGCACAGATCGCCTGCGCCCGCCTCTTCGAAGCCATGAGCCTGGGCCGCAAATGTGTTGGTCACGAGGATCTGCGATCCCGCGTCCCGGTAAGCGGCGTGCAGGCTCCGGACCAGCGCCGGCTCGCTGAGATTGAGCAGTTCCACCGGTTCGTCGCTTCGGCCGCCGGCTTTGCGCAGGCAGGTGCCGATCGCCCCGCTGCCGATCAACACGTTGCGACCGAAGAGGTTTGCAATGGGATTTGTCATGGACTTTCGCTCGTCAAAGGGGACGGTTCTATTAATTTCCGAATCTGAACTCCCGGAAAATAGAACCGTCCCCTTGATTCGGTCTCGCCCTACATGAAGCTTTCTTCGGGGATATCGATCGCGCTGCGGTCGCCGTACTTCATGGTCTTCAGATATCCGAAGATATCGGGAACATGATTCATGACATAAAACCTTGCCGTGGCGATTTTGCCCTTGTAGAAATCGGCGTCGATTGCGCCTTTCTCTTTCATCTTTGCCGCCGCCAGAAGCGCCTGGTCCAAAAGCAGCATGCCGCAGTAGACTCTCGCGCCGGCATGCAGCGTCCGGGTGGCAAAAAGCTGTTTCATCTGCCGGTCGCCCTTCGTCCAGGCGTCGTTCATGTTGACGATCTCTTTGAAAGCCGTCATGGCTTCCGCCATCATGGCGAATTCCGCCGCGAATGCGTCCGTCTTTTTATTTGCGACAAAGTCGTCGATTTCCTGCACCCACTTTTTGAACGGCGCTCCGTCCTTCATGGTGAATTTGCGGCCGGTATAATCCTGCGCCTGGATGAAGTTGGTGCCTTCCCAGATTCCGTAAATCACCACATCCCGGTACAGTTCCGCCGGGGCGTACTCTTCCGTGAAGCCGTAACCGCCGTGGCACTGGATGGCATCGCCGGTGGTGAGCCGCGCCATATCGGATGTATAGGCCTTGCACATGGGATTGTTGATCGCAAACATATCATCGTAATATTCCCGCTCTTCGGGCGTGGCGGCGTCGACCGCCAGGTCGCGGTAGAGATAGGACTTGTAGATGAGCGCCCGGCAGGCCTCCAGAACGGCTTTCTGGGACAAAAGCATGCGGCGGACGTCTTCGTGTTCGATGATCCGGACGCTGGGGCCCTTGGGGTTGGTGGAATGCTTGCTCTGCACGCGCAGCTTGGCGTAATCCAGGGCGGCGTAATAGGCGGAGCCGATGCAGCCCAGCGAGAACAGGCCCGTGTTCAGGCGTTCTTCGTTCATATACGCAAACATCTGCTTCATGCCGATGCCGCGTCCGTCCTTCACTTCCGCTTCGCCGACCATCCAGCCGTAGCAGTTGTCGTTTTCACCCATGGCCAGCGTGGCGGTCGTCGAACCGTGAATGCCCAGCTTGTGCTCGATGCCCATGGTCGTGACGTCATTCCAGGCGCCCAGCGAGCCGTCCTCGTTGACCCAGAACTTGGGCACGATGAAAAGCGATATGCCCGCGGTGCCTTCCTTGGCGCCCGGGGTCTTCGCCAGCATCAGGTGGATGATGTTCTCGGCGAGGTCATGGTCGCCCGATGAGATGAAGCATTTCGTTCCGGTGAGTTTGTACTTGCCGGGCGTGTCGGTGGGAAACGCCTTGCTTTGCACCGCGCCGACTTCGGAGCCCGCGCCGGGTTCGGTAAGCCCCATGGTGCCTCCCCACTCGCCGGTGCGCAGTTTGGGGATGAACAGGTCCTGTTGTTTCTTGGTGGCAAATTCATGAAGCACGGTGATTGCGCCCTGCGTCAGGCACCAGAACATGACGATCGACGGCGACGCGGCGGACTGC
>DAOTJI010000054.1:0-3505 GCA_035448625.1 Smithellaceae bacterium
CTTATTTTTATCGCCGTCGCAATCGCTTTCACGATGCTGTTCATTGCGCCGATTCTGCATGAAAGAATGGCCGGCAGGGGCATGAGCGCAACCCAGGACATCCGCTCTAAAATGTTTCGCCTCTCCTGGGAGGTCATCAAGGAACGTCCCATTGCCGGCCTGGGGTATGGTGGGGAGATTTACGGCAACGGGAAGCTGGTCGATCTGGAAAAATACAACGCCAGACTCCCCGAACCCTACCGGCAGGAGATGCCCCTTGTCCTGTCCACGCACAATACGTTTCTGGACGTGACGGTCCGGACGGGAATCATCGGGCTGTTTTTGTTTTGTTTGATTCCGTTGACGGCTTTCTGGATGCTCTGGGATGTTTTCCGGCGGCGGAAGGAGGATTTCTTCCGCTCTTGGTCCATTGGCCTCGCTGCCTGCCTTGCGTCCTATCTGATTCAGGCTTTTTTTACCGACGCCCTTTATGGAACGCAGGGGATTCTGCTGTATGTTCATCTCGCGATGATCGGTATCCTGTGGAACCTGGCGCAAAAGGAAGCAGCGGGCGTTTCAACCGCCGGAGCCTGAGCCGTCTTAAACCCGGGCGCCGCTTCTTTCCATCACAAGAAAACCGCTGCAGATGGAAAAGTGGCGGATGAACCAGCCGCGATGTTCCAGGGCAAAATCCGTCTTTTCATTCAGCGTCGTCCCCAAATGCTCCTCAATGGCCCGGATAACGCCGCGCTGGTTGTCCCAGCCTTTGCCCGTGCTGCCGTCTTTGCGGACAAAAATCTCTCCCATGTTCGTGTCATGGAAGAATACTTTGCAGCGGGGCGCCAGATACGGGAACCAGTCGCGGATTTCAGAAACGGTGTGGTCGTAAAGATGGCTGGTGTCGATAAACAAAAGGTCGATGGCGGGTTCGATGCCGCGCTCGCGGCACCAGCCGGGAAACCGGGCGGCAAACGCGATATCGTCCTCATGGACAAAAATCCGGTCCCTGAACGTTGAAACATCCGCGCGGTCCTCGATATCCACGCTGATCAGCTTCGCCCCCCACAAATTGGCCACCCGCTCCAGAACAAAAGTCGATTCCCCGTCTCCGACGCCCAATTCCACGATAAGCCGCGATTCCAGGTTCAGGCTTTCCACAAAAAGGGTTTCCAGGTGGTCGCTGATATCCGTTTTTTTCTTTTCCGCCCGCCGACGGATTTTACGGACGATCTTCTGCAGCGCTTCGCGGTTCAATGTTTCAGTCAATGGCATGGTCTATTTCTCCTGTTTCCAAACGACGGTCTGCTTGTAGGGCAGATAGATATTATGGGCAAATTTTTTCAGCAGCTTCGGATAGTCCCTGATCGTTTTGTCTTTCAGAGGTTCATAGATTTTTATGAGGGAGTCCAGATCCGGCCATTTTTCATCCCATAAACGGCGGATTTCCCGCGGCCAGTCCGAATCGATGCAGCCGTCGTAGCATTTTTCCCGTGCCCGGCTTTTTTCCGTCATCTTGTGATAATGCCAGACAAACGAATCCATGCTCACGGCGGTGCATCCGCCGGCCAGAAAACATCGAAGCGAAAAATCGTTGTTTTCGTAGCAGGCCTTCCAGCGCTCGTCGAAATAGCCGACCCGTTCGAAAATCTCCCGCCGCCAGAACATGACGTTCAGCTCCGAGGCCAGTACGCGCACGTAGGGCTTCGCGGGCCGCCCCAGCAGGTTTCCCCACCGGGAGGCTTTTTCCTTCCGGAGCCGGGAAAGGTCCGGAGCATCCGAACCGAAAGGCTCCGCGGGCTTCCAGGTCTGATAGTCCATATCGCCGTCGCTTTTGTCGGTGAAGGGCGTTACCTGAAAAACTTCCTCAATCTGCGCTTTGGAAAAAAGGTCCTCATCCATGCCGGAGGTGATGATCACGTCGGAGGTGATAAGGCCGACGACCGGGGATTTGGCGGTGCGGACCAACCAGTTGACGGCGCCGCTGATGCCCAGATTGCCGTTCAACAGGACCAGAGAAAATTTGTATTTTTCCTGCTGCTCCTGGAGCCACCTGCGATGGCCGGGCACGGAGCCCTGATCCAGCAGGGTCACCTCACAGGATAGTTTTCGGCTTTTGCGCGTATAAAACGCATCGATCGTGGCGGCCAGGCAGTCCGCGGCTGTCGGTTCCCCGTCGGGATTGTAGTTCAGAATCAGGTAAGAAATATCCGGAATCATGGTTTTATCGAAAGCCCCTGTGTGAAACTTTCGGCCGTCGCGAAACGGGCCGGGTGCTCGAACAAGCCGGAGGAAAGACGTATCTGCCTCTAGTCCAGCTTGAATTTGGTTTTCCAATCTTCGGTTTCCGAGAGCTTCGGCTGATCTTTCTTATCCAGCAGATCATTGCCCATGACGAGGTAGTCCATCTCCGTGCGCATGAAGCAGCGGTAAGCGTCTTCGGGCGTGCAGATGATCGGCTCGCCCCGGACGTTGAAACTGGTGTTGACGATCAGTCCGTAGCCGGTTCTGCGTTTGTAGGCCTGAATCAGCTTCCAGAAACGTTCGTTGGTCCGCCGGCTGATGCTCTGGATGCGCGCGGAATAGTCGATGTGGGTGATGGCCGGCACATCGGAGCGCAAATGATAGAGCCGTTCATACATTTTCATCCGGTTGTAATTTTCCGGCAGCGGCTTGAGGCGGTTTTCTTTGACCTGAGCGACCAGCAGCATGTAAGGCGACGGACGGTCGAGATCGAAATATTCGGAGATGTCTTCCTCTAACACGGACGGCGCGAACGGCCGGAAGCCTTCCCGGTATTTGATTTTCAGATTGAGCTTTTTTTGCGTATCCGGAAGGCAGGGATTTCCCAGGATGCTGCGGTTTCCCAGTGCGCGCGGACCGTATTCCATCCGTCCCTGAAACCAGCCGACGACCATGCCGGCATCGAGCAACTGGGCAACTCTTTCGCACAGTTCGTCGTAATTTTTGAAGCGGGTATAAGGCGCCCGGTATTTCCGGGCGGTGCGTTTGATGTCATCGGGGCCGAATTCCGGCCCGAGGTACGATCCTTCCATGGCGTCTTGGCCGGGGGTGATCTGCCGGGATCTGCCCTGTCCGATGTGCCAGACGGCATACGCCGCTCCCAGAGCGCCGCCCGCGTCGCCCGCCGCCGGCTGGATCCAGATGTCGTCAAAGATGCCTTTGCGCAGAAGTTTGCCGTTGGCCACGCAGTTGAGCGCCACGCCGCCCGCCATAACCAGGTTTTTGCAGCCGGTCAGCTTTTTGGCGGTGGAGGCCAGACGTATCATAATTTCTTCCGTGACCTGCTGGATAGCCAGCGCCAAATCCATGTAAGCCTGGTCCAGTTCGCTTTCCTGTTCCCTTTTGGGGACGCCGAAGAGCTCCAGCCATTTTTTGTCGTTGCACATGGTCAGGCCGGTCGCGTAATCGAAGTAAGCCATGTTGAGCAGAATGGAACCGTCCTCGCGGATATCGACCAGATGGTCCAGAATCTTTTTTTTGAACCGGAGGGTTTGCTCGGAATCCG
>DAOTJI010000054.1:3605-10163 GCA_035448625.1 Smithellaceae bacterium
TCCGGCAATTCCGTCATGGAGCATTTTCCGCATGAACAGCTTTTCCTTGATCCAGACGGGAATCGCCTGCGTGAAGCTTTTAAGCCCCCGGGGAGTGAAGGCGTGGTAGGTTTCCAGAAGCCGCTCGAACTTGAGATAGGGCTTGTCGTAAAAGGCAACGCAGTCCAAATCACCGATGGTCAGGGCGCCTTCCTCCAGGCAGTACTTGGCCGCGAAATGCGGAAATTCACTGGTGTGCTTTTCGCGCGTAAACCGCTCTTCATGCGCGGCGGCGACAATTTTACCGTCCACAAGGAGCGCGGCGGCGCTGTCGTGGTAATAAGCGGATATGCCCAGAATAGCGCCCGACATGCAAATCACCTAAAACAGCGTATAGATAAACGGCGCAACGGCCGAACCGCTCGTCAGCACGATCAGGGCGCCGAACAGCAGGAGCATCAGGATCAGCGGCAGCAGCCAGAATTTTTTTCGAACTTTTAGAAACCCCCACAAATCATGCAAAAAATCCATGCATCTCTCCTCGTTTTCAGTACGGGTGCTGAATATCTTCGGACGTAAACTCATGGTCCCGCGTCCGGAAAACGGAGGACCCGCCCTTTTTCCACATTTTCAACCGCAGGGAATCTTTGCCCATGGCCCGTCGCACGATGCCGACGGGAAACACCAGAACCAGAAAGATGACGCCCAGAATGACCCGGGACATGACCGATCCCAGCAGATGGGAAAAGCCCAGCCATATTCCGGCGACCGGCCGGAAAGCGCCGGGCCAGATCATATTGACCAGCAGCAGAACGATGGCCAGTCCGTAGCAAAACCGGACATCCGCGAAAAAAGCGACGAGCAGGCAGATCAACACCATCGCCATACCTGTGTCTTTGGCCTGATCGTTTGTTATTGTCGCGGGAAAAAGTCCCGGTAGTTTTTTGAATGTTCCGGACGCCATATCATCAACAAATTATTGGTTTTCGGTCCCTGACGGCTCCGGGAAGCTATACCACTTTTTTTTGCCGGTCGGCAAGATATTCCTTTGATTTCAGAAAACCGGCCATCCGTAAATTTCGTCATCGTTCCTGCAGCAAGACACGCTTTTCTATAATATCCGCCACTTTCTTGTGCCCTTCGGCATTCCAGTGCCCGTCATGCGGGAAATGCGCGGCAGACGGGAGCGCGCCGTGAAGATCGACGATGTCCATGGTACCCTGCAGTTCATCGACCAGCCGGCGCACATACGATTCGTACTTTTTCGAATGAAATCCGGCGGCAATACAGTAAGGGTCTGGAATCAGGAGCAGATATACTTTGGCCGGACGCGCGGCACGAGCAATCGCGCGGAGAATCCGAAGCGTGTTTTCCAGGGAGGCGTCATCCAACTGGATTTTCCGAAGATACGCCTCTTCAGTCAGCCGTTCCGAATCCACGAGGGTCCTCTCTCCGCCGCGCATGACATTCATCAATTCCTGCCGATTGCCGGTGAAGAATTGCAGCCAATCTTCGTAAAAAACGCGGCGGCGTTCAAAGGCATGCACCACAATCTCTTCCCCCTTCTGACCGTCAAACATTTTCCCCGTCTTTTCCGTCAGGCGCGCCGTCAGGGAACCGATCCGGTATCGGAGTCTCTCCAACTTCAGGAAAGCGGCGGGACCATAATCAAGAAAATTTTTTCTGTAAGCATACGAAAGAGCGCGGTCGATTCTCTTGTCGCCGATGCCCTGAAAGTCGTTGCCCATGCACAATCCGACCGCAATATTTTTTGTTTTCATTCCCATGCCGGAGAGCACCTTCAATTTGTGGTGGTAATCGATCGGGTTTGTGGCGATCTCCGAAATATTAAGAACGTGGAACCCTCTTTTTTTCAGAACCCCCTGAAGCGCGCTTTCCTCATCGACGCCCTGGCCGAACAGGAAAGAATCGCCCAGCAGGGCCATATCGTAGAGCTGCTCCGGGTCATACGCCCCACCCCTCAAAGAAATATTGTTGTAGCGATACTGCACGGAATAATCGACGGTGGTGTGGGTCTGCCGGGCGCCGGGCGGGACAGGAAAGCGGAGAACGGATTTCACGAAATAGAAACCGAGCAGAAATTCCAGGAGATACAGGCTTACGATCAGGGAAGTCATCACAACGCCCGTACTCTTCAAGATGTGATTAAACACGCTTCGCCCGCTTTCTCCGTTCATTGCCGGCCATGATGGTTTGCCCTCTTGCACGCCTGATGGGCAACCAGGATTTTGCGCTGATAGCACATTGATTTCTTTTTTGAAATAGGATTTCCACCAGGTATGTGATAGTGTAGCTTGTCATAAAGCCCTTTGCAAGGGCGCATCAGAACAGGGGGTGCAACCTCTTGTTCAAGTAGGTTTTCGGCGGTCAACGAAACATTGAATGATAAACGATCCGTAAAATGGATATTTCCGTCATCATCGTTTCCTATAACACGGCAGACCTGACGCTTAGGTGCATCGCGTCCGTTCGTTCATCCACGGGCGAAAAAGAAATTTTCGTGGTGGACAACGCTTCGACCGACGGGAGTGCAGCCGCCGTGCGCAAAAAATTCCCGGAAGTCCCATTGATCGAAAATCCGCAAAATCTGGGCTTCGGCGCGGCCAACAACCGGGCGCTGAAAATATGCCGGGGCCGCTATGTGGTCTTTCTGAATCCCGACACGGTCGTACGTCCCGACGCCCTGTCCCGGGCCGTCTCATATATGGACGCGCATCCGGACATTGGCCTGGCCGGCGCGCGGATCCTCAATCCGGACGGGTCCCCGCAGGAATCGATCTCCTGGCGCTATCCGGGAGAAAAATTCGCAAAAGATGAAACGAAAGGACTCCCCGGAAAGATCGCCTGCGTTCTGGGCGCCTTCATGATCGCCCGCAGGCCGCTGATCGACGAGCTGGGCGGATTCGACGAGGATTTCTTCCTCTACGGCGAAGACGAGGACTTGGCCTGGCGCGTCCGCGAAAAAGGCTTTTCCATCGGCTACATTGAAGAGGCGGAAGTGTTTCACTGGGGCGGCCGAAGCGAGGCTCAAACGCCGCCGCCGGAGGTATTTGCAAAAAAGCTGCTGGCGGAATACTTGTTTTATGCAAAACATTACCGGCCGCAAACGGTCGCGCGAATCAAGCGGTCCCAGAGGCGAAAAGCGATTTACCGGCTCATCACGCTGGGTCTGACGGCCCCTTTTTCCCGGGACCGGTTTGCCCACGAAAATAAAACGCGGCGCTATCGGCTGATGCTGGATATGGCCAAGCCCTAGGAGGCCTTCCCCCTGCAGACGTTTCGGCCAAAATTTTCTTGACACCCGTTGGGGGACTTCCTATCATTCGCGCGTTGACTACGTCAGCACATTCTGAAGAAGCGAGGCCCGAAAACTTTCGATGAAAACAGCCGTCAAGGTTATCGCCATCAATCTGATCGGCATCCTGATCATCCTGGCGCTCTACGAAGGATTCCTCTTTGCGCTGATCCGCCACCCGGACTTGCTGAGAAAGTGTCCTATGGGTCTCAGGAACAGCGTCGGCTACCTGTACAACAACGGGGACCGCCGTATCATCCAGTTTTCGCCGGACTGCGCGAGGTTTGACGAAAATCTCGGCTATACGCTCAAACCGGGCCAGTGCGTCTTCTCGGGAAACGAATTCAGCAACACATACCGGGTCAACCGTGCCGGGCTCAGGGACGATGAGGCGTCGCTGGATCATCCCGAAATCATCATAACCGGGGATTCCTTTGCCATGGGATGGGGCGTGGAACAGGAGGAAACCTACGCGCAGCTCCTGGAGCGCAGGACGGGTCTGCGGGTTCTGAACGCGGCAATCTCTTCCTACGGCACTGCAAGGGAAATGCTGGCGCTCAGAAGAATCCCGATGGACAGGCTCCGCTTCCTGATCATCCAATATTGCGGAAACGATGAGGAGGAAAATCTTTCTTTTTACCTGAACGGCAATCGGCTGAACACCATGAGCGAGGATCAGTACCGGCATTACGCTGCACTGGACGCCCGGGACAAATCCTATACTCCGGGAAAATATCTGAAAATGCAGATCGAAAAACGCGTGAAGGAAAGGGAGCGGAAAAAATCCCAGGCATCCAAACCCGCGGGCCCCGATGAGGTCGATCTGTTCATCAACGCCGTCACGCAAAGCGGCGTGAATCTGCAAAAGGTCCAACTCATCGTTTTTACGATGAACGGCCGGATCGCCGACGACAACCGCGCGTTCCCGGCGGCCTTGAAGAAGAAGATCGCGGGCGGCAACTACCCTGATTATATTCGCCGGATGATTGTTCTGGACCTTTCAGACGTTTTGAACGAGAGGAATTTTTATGTTCTCGACGACCACATGAACCGTTCCGGTCATGAGATCGTCGCGGATGTGCTGTACCAAACGCTATCCCGTTGAGGCGATCCCTCAAGAAAAAGTCGTCCCCATGAAAAAAAAGCGGCCAAAGCAAACACGGTATCTGGAAAATCTCATTTTCCGCGGAGAGTTTCATTTTCAACGCCTGTCCGTCATGGGCATCGACAACGAGGCGGTAGCGCGGATTTTTTCCCCCGCCATTCTCCGGGAGGAATACTGCCTGTTCGCCAACGTCATCCCCGACGGCGACGGGTATTTCCGGATGCTCCATGAGCGGCTGACCGCCGCGCTGGAGAAAAGACAGCCTCTTCCGGTGGTTCGCTTCGCCGACGGGGAATATGCCTTCTACCGGGGCAGCCTGGGCTGCAATGGTCTTTACAAGCAGGCCCAGTCCGTCGAAGCCATTGAAAAGGCGATGCCGATGCACCTCGATGCGATGACCCGCCTGGCAAACCACGGACTGCTGGCACCGTTGATCTTCCCCGGCAATTCGCAGGCGTCCGCCAGCAGCAGATTCTTTTTCAGGAAACAAAAGCGCGATTCCACCGCAGCGGTCTTTCTGGATTTTCTGCGCGACCACGGCATCGGACTGACGGCGGAGAATTACGTGCCGTTTTATGCGGTCTATGCGTACCTGAGTTCGCCTGTTTTTGCCGCCGCCATGGACGGCCGGAAGGTTTGCATCCTGAACTCGGACTGCAACGAAGCCAGTTGCAGGAGCTGGTTTGCCCGGCAAAACAGCGCTCCGGAACTCAAGTTCGTCGATATCCCGAAGGAATACGCGGCCACCCGCTGGGAAGAGTACAGAAAGCCTGTTCTCGATGGAATTCCGGCCGGTACCGAACTGTGCATCGTCGGAGCGGGCGTGGGCGCGTTGCTGATCTGCGAAGACGTCTCGCGGGCGCTTTGCGTTCCGGCCATTGACGCGGGGCACGTTTTGAACATGATGAACGACCGGGTGGACAAGTCCAACGGCGCGCGTCTATACACGCTGAGAAAAACTCCATGAACGATCCGCTGAAGCCATACCGCCGCCGGTTCCGCGTCTGGAACAACGAACGAAAGCTGCGCAGGGAGCAGCGCGGCTATGCGGCAAAATTCCAGAAGATGAAGCTTCGCCTTCCCGACGACGACGAACTGCGCCGCGAGCTGAAAGCGGTTTTCCCCGATCTAACGCCCAGACCGGTCGGAAAAATCCGCACGATCGCAATTTATCATCATTACAACTGGGAAAACTACGCGCTGATTCCGGCGCTGCAGCAATTCGGCCCGGTGCGCCACTATGACTGGTTTGGCGAATTCAACCATCAGAACAAAGACTGGCGCCGGTCGGGAAAGAAACGCATGAACCGGGCCCTCCTGGAAAAAATCCGCCATTGGATGGAACGGGAACCGGCGGATTTCATTTTCATGTACGTCACCGGAGAGCTGATCGATCCCGAAACACTGGCGGCCTTGCGCGGATGGGGCGTTCCGATCGTCAACATGGGACACGACGACAAGCGGCTGTTTGTGGGGAAAGTCCGCGGCGGCCTCGCGTTCGGCGCACGGGACATCTGCCGGTATTTTGATTTGTACTGGTCCAGCACCGAAGACGCGCTCATGAAATACCGGGTGGAAGGCGCAAGACCGATTTACATGCCGGAAGCGGCAAATCCGGAAATCCACAAACCCTTCGACCTGGAAAAAACGATCGATGTGTCCTTTATCGGCCAGCGCTACGGGAATCGCGAAGGGGTGATTCGCGAACTGCAGCGGAGCGGCATCGCCGTCCAAGCCTACGGTTACGGCTGGCCCAACGGGCCGCTGGAGATCGAAGACATGGTCAAACTGTATTCCCGAAGCAAAATCAATCTTGGGTTCGGCGGGGTGGAGGGGCACCGGAACACATTTTGCCTCAAGGGACGCGATTTTGAGATTCCGATGAGCGGCGGCCTCTACCTGACGGAAGACCACCCGGAACTGGCCAATGCGTTTAAACCGGGAGAGGAGATTCTCACCTACCGCGGCATGAATGACCTGACGGGGAAAATCCGGTATTACCTGCAGCACGAAGATGAAGCGGAAGCCATCCGGAGAAAAGGACGCACACGCGCCTTGCGCGATCACACCTGGGAGGCCCGTTTTGCCAGAATTCTCCGAGTACTGGGCCTGCTTGCGCCGGAAAGCCCCGCGGGTCCGTGACCCGAACTCTCCTAAA
>DAOTJI010000054.1:10263-12524 GCA_035448625.1 Smithellaceae bacterium
GGCAGGTCCTTCGTTTTGGAATGGCACATCGTCACCGTGGCATTTTGTGCCAGAAGCAGAAACGCCATGGGTTTGCCGACGATGTTGCTGCGTCCGATCACCGCGGCGTCTTTTCCGGAAAGATTGATGCCGGACCGGGTGATCAGTTCCATGATGCCCCGGGGCGTGCAGGGAACAAACAGCGGCGATCCGGCGACGAGACGACCGACATTGGCCGGATGAAATCCGTCCACGTCTTTGTTCGGGTCAATGACGGAAATGATTTTATCCGCGGCAATGGGTTTGGGCAGGGGAAGTTGAACCAAAATGCCGTGAATCTGCCGGTCGTTGTTCAGATCGCGAACCAGGGCCAGAAGCTCTCCCTCTCCGACATCGGCGGAAAGCCGGTATTCGCGCGACAGGAAACCCGCTTCCGCGCAGGCCTTGGCCTTTCTTCCCACGTAAACTTTCGAGGCGGGATCGTCACCCGCGAGGACGACGGCAAGACCGGGCACAACGCCGGTTTTCTCCGTGAAGACCAGCGTCTCTTCCCGGATCTCCTGAAGGATTTCCCGCGCGATTTTAGTCCCATCGATAATGACCGGCATAACCCTCCTTTTTTCCCTGTCGCCGCCCGGCGTTTGCCGCGCCGGACGCCCCGGCATGGCTCTTTTGAAATTTTCGGCCCGCTGACCGGTTGTGATCTTCCGGCGCGTCGGAATATAGAGTAAAAACAAAACTCTGGCAAGAAAAAAACCGCTGCACACAGGAAATCGCAGCGCGTGCGGATATCTTCTTGAATAAATACCGATTCTCTGTTAAGGGAGCCTCAAAAAAATGTGGGGGAATATGAAAGCTGTTAATCTGGCATTGCTGCTGACAGAGTCCGTAGAACTGCACGCCGACCGGCCCGCCCTGATCGCGGATAATCAGCGCATCACGTACCGGCAGTTGCAGTCGGCCGTTTCGGCCGTCGCGAGGTCTTTGAAGAACATGGGAATTGAAAAGGGCGATAAGGTGGCCATCATGCTGCCCAATATCCCCGAATTTGTTTACAGCTGCTTTGCCGTTTTCCAATCCGGCGCCGTGGCTGTTTTACTCAACACGGGATCCACGCCTTACGAGCTTACCTACCTTCTCAACAACAGCGACGCCAAAATTCTCGTGACGCATGCGGCGGGTGAAAAACGGTATCAGGAAATCAGGGACCAGCTGATCACCTGCCGCAACATCCTGACGGTCGATCCGGCGAAGCATGCTTTCCTTTCGGAAAATGAATCCGGGGTTCCGGAGCTTCCTTCCGTGCCCATTGACCCCGAGGATCCCGCCGTCATCATATATACCGCCGGCCTGACCGGAAAACCGCTGGGGGCGGTGCTGACGCACGGAAATCTCGCCTCCGAACTCAATGTGTGTCACGAAACGTTTCGCAGGACGCCTGACGACATCGGCCTGTGCCTGATCCCCCTCTTTCACTCCTTCGGCGTCACGGTGAACATGCTCAACGTCGTCCAGGCAGGCTGCTCCACCGTCATGATGGACCGCCTGACCATGGACGGCCTCTTTTCCACCATGGAGCGGGAAAAAGTCACCTACATCGTCGCCGTTCCCCGCCTCTACATGGGCATGGTCTTTTACGAAAAAGCGTCCAAATACGACCTCAGCTCGCTCAAGCTCTGCGTCACCGGCGGCTCGGCCATGCCGGCCGATTTCATCCCCGTTTTCGAACAGAAATTCAATGCGCGCATTCTGGAGGGATACGGACTCACGGAAGCGTCGCCCGCCTGCTCCTTCAACCGGATCGAGGCGGTGGCGAAGCCTGGATCCATCGGGACCGCCCTCGACGGCATCGACATTAAAATCGTTGATGAAAACGGAAAGGAAGTGCCCCGCAACACCATCGGCGAACTGATCGTCCGCGGCGGCAACGTGATGAAGGGCTATTACAAGGACGAAGCGGCCACCGCCGCCGTGCTGAAGAACGGCTGGCTTTACACCGGGGACCTGGGCCGGATGGACGAGGAAGGCTACATTTTCCTGACGGGCATCAAGAAGCGAATGATTATCACCAGCGGCTTCAATGTCTACCCGCGGGAAGTGGAAACGATTCTGGAGCTGCATCCGGCGGTGAAAGAATGCCGCGTCGTAGGCAAACAGGACCTGATGCGCGGGGAGTTGGTGAAGGCGCAGGTGGTCCTGCGCGACGGATTTCATCCGGACGAAAAGGACATCATCCGCCACTGCAAGGTGTATCTCTCCCCCTACAAAGTCCCGCGGGAAGT
>DAOTJI010000054.1:12624-17158 GCA_035448625.1 Smithellaceae bacterium
AAAAAAAGAGCCCTCTCTTTTCAGATCGGGCTCTCGGGTTCCATCGTTAATGATGTTGTGGTCCGGATCAGACCGCGCAGGCATCCACGGGCGGTTTGACTTCTTCCTTACCCATCGCCTTGAGGACGAGTTCGGCCAGATCCCAGGCCTGCATCGTCTCTTCCTTGTGGTTATCCTTGATGCCGTCGGACATCATCGTCAGGCAGAACGGGCAGCCCACGGCAATCGTGTCCGCGCCGGCCTGAATCGCCTGTTTGGTACGGGCGTTGTTGATCCGCTCTCCGATATCCTCTTCCATCCACATTCTCGCGCCGCCCGCGCCGCAGCAGAAGCTCTTGTCGAGGCTCCGCTCCATCTCGACCACGTCAATGCCCGGAATGGACTTGAGAATCTTGCGGGGCTGATCGTAAATCTTATTGTAGCGGCCGAGGAAGCAGGAATCGTGGTACACGAACGAGCCTTTCAGCGGCTGCGTCAGTTTGATTTTGCGCTCCTCGATGAGCTTCGCGAGGATTTCGGTGTGGTGATACACTTCAAAGTTTCCGCCGAAGTTCGGGTAGTCTTTCTTCAGCGCGTTGTAACCGTGCGGGCAGATGGCGATGATCTTCTTCACGCCGTAGCCGTTCATCACGTCGATGTTGGCCTGGGCCAGCGTCTGGAAGAGGTATTCATTGCCGCAGCGCATCGCGGAATCGCCGCAGCAGCCTTCTTCGGTGCCGAGAATGCCGAAGCTGACGCCGGCTTCCTGAAGGATCTTGGCAAACGCGATGGAAATCTTCTTGCCGCGGTCGTCAAACGAACCGGAGCAGCCCACGTAGAACAGGTATTCGACGTTGGGGTCTTCGGCCAGCGTTTTCACGCCCAGTTCCTTGGCCCAGTCGCCGCGCAGATGCGCGCCCACGCCCCACGGGTTGGAGTTGTTTTCCATATTGCGGCAGGAAAGCTGCAGCTCGGGCGAGAAATCCGCTTCCGTCAGAACCTTGTAGCGGCGCATGTCGATAATCTTCGGCACGTGCTCGATTGAGGCCGAGCAGTGCTCCATGCAGTACATGCAGTTGGTGCAGGCCCACAGTTCGTGCAGGTCGATGACTTCGCCGACCAGGGCCTTTCCGGTCGCTTCTTCCGCCGGGGCTTCCGCGGCGGCTTCGCCTCCGGACGGAGGAGCGGGCGCGAGGCCGAGCTTCTGGTATACCTTTTCCATCAGGGGATCCGGGCACTGCTCCAGCCAGAAGGTTTTCAAATCCTGCGTCAACTTTTTCGGCGACAGGGGCTTACCGGTCAGATAGGCCGGGCAGCCGTCCTGGCAGCGTCCGCAGCGCGTGCAGGCGTCGGAATCAAAAATCTGTTTCCAGGTGAACTCTTCCAGCTTGCCGACACCGAACGCTTCGGCGTTTTCAAAGTCGCGGATCGGCTCGATGTAGCCGGTCGGTTTGCGCGAGCTTAAGAAATGGTTGGCCGGGGTGGTGATGATGTGGAGCAGTCTGGAATAGGGAATGTAGGCGATGAAGCTCAGGCCCAGAACGGCGTGCACCCACCAGGTGACCTGATGCAGCGTGCGGGCGGTATCCGGCTCCACGCCCGTGAAGGTGTGAGCCAGCAGCCAGCCGACAAACGACCAGTATTCCCAGGAAGGATTGGTTACGTAAATGCGCAGCGCTTCAGCGATAAATCCGGTAAGGATGATGGCGCCGATGAGCAAAAGCACGATCACGTCGTCCGGCGTGTTGTCCATCTCTCCCTTGTAGCCCAGGCGGTCCGGTTTCTGCACGAAACGGCGATCGAGCGCGATGACCACTCCGATCAGCACGAACAATCCAAAGAGATCCATCAGAAAGGAAAAGACTAAATAAAAATTGCCTTTCAGGAATGTCCAGCCGAAGAGCGGTTCGGTGACATGATGCTGCCCCGCATCAAATGCGGCGCCGAAAATCAAAACAAAAAAACCGAAAAAGATCAGGGCGTGCATGATGCCCGGGTACGGGTCTTTCAAAACCTTGTTCTGCAGGAAGATTTCCTTGAGAACCATTTTGACTCTTTCCTGCATGTCGTCCAGGCGCATCTCCGGCTTGCCCATGGCCTTCCACATGAGCCAGCGGCGGTAGATGCCGAAGGCCATGACGGCTAAAGCGACGGCCGTGAGGGCAAACAGGATGATCTCGAACGACGGCAGGGGGATGTTCCAGAAAACCTCGCGGCCTTCTCTACCTACATAAAATGCATGTTCTTTCATTGATCCTCCAACAAAACTTGAGGGCTGATTCTTGTCTTTAAAATATCAGACGCCGAATAAAGGGTCTTTGCCCCGCGTCGCGGGGCAAAGACGGGTTCAGTTTTTAAGCAACCAGTTTTTTACAAACGGCCGTCAACTCGGGAACGACTTTGAACAAATCGTCCACCACGCCGTAGTCCGCTTTCGTGAAGATCGGGGCTTCCGCATCCTTGTTGATCGCGACGATGCACTTGGACGAGCTCATGCCGGCCAGATGCTGAATCGCACCGGAAATGCCGCAGGCGATGTACAGGTTCGGGGAAACGACCTTGCCGGTCTGTCCGACCTGATCCTTCTGCGGGCGCCAGCCGGCGTCCACCGCCGCGCGGGACGCGCCGACCGTGCCTTTGAGCACTTCCGCCAGCTCTTCGAGGATGGCGTAGCCTTCGGGGCCCTTCATGCCGCGGCCGCCGGAGACGATCACGTTGGCTTCCGTCAAATCGACCTTGCCGCTGGTGTCTTTCTGCACTTCCAGCACTTTGCTCTTGGGAGCATCCACGGCGACATCGACCTTGGTCACGGCGCCGGCTTTGGCGTTTTCCACCGCCGGGAACACGTTGGGACGAAGCGACGCCATGGCCGGAGCGACGTTGAACGCCACTTCGCCGAAGCACTTGCCGGCGTACATCGGGCGGACGGCCACCAGGTTGCCGCCGTCAATCTTCACATCCGTGCAGTCCGTCGCCAGACCGCAGGCCAGCTTGGCAGCCACGCGGGCGGAGAGGTCCTTGCCCTGAACCGACGCGCCGAACAGAACGATCGCCGGATCGTTGTCTTTGATGATTTTGGCGGTTGCCGCGGCGTGCGGTTCCGTCACATAGGGTTCCAGCGCGGCGTTGTCGCCGACGAACACTTTGTCCACACCGTATTTGCCGAGCTCCGCGGCCAATCCTTCTATTCCTGCTCCAAGCAGAATCGCGCTGACTTCGTCGCCGGTCTGGTCGGCCAGCTTGCGGGCCGTTGAGGCCAGCTCAAAGCTGATCTTTCTGAGGGCGCCGTCCCGCTGTTCTGCTACGATCATAACTCCTTTTGCCATTTTTCAATTCCTCCGCTTTCTGATTAAATAGCTTTTGCTTCTTCTCTGAGTAACTTGCCCAGCTCCGCCGCTTTCTGCGCGGGCTCATCTCCGCAGATGATCTTTCCGGGAGGTCTGGCCGGAGGTGGAACGGTTTTGGCTACTCTGGCTTTCGCGTCGGTGGCAACCCCGATGGCTGCCGCGTTCTTCACGTCAACCGGTTTCTTCTTCGCTTTCATGATGCCGGGGAGAGAGGCATACCGCGGTTCGTTGAGGCCCTTCTGGCAGGTCACAACGGCCGGCAGAGCCGTTTCAATCGACAGCTGGGCGCCTTCAATCGGTCGAATCACTTTGATCGAGGAGCCGGCGTATTCGAGTTTGGTCACCAGCGTCAGCTGCGGCAGGCCCAGGGCTTCCGCCAGCATGGCGCCGACCTGGCCCGCGTCGTCGTCAATGGCCCGCTGTCCGCAGAAGATGATGTCGTGCGGCAGGGTTTTGATGACGGCCGCCAGGGCGTTGGCGATGACATATGCGTCGGCATTGTCGAACGCCGGATCGCAGATGTGCACGCCCTTGTCCGCGCCCATGGCCAGAGCGGTGCGGATGGTTTCCATCGCGCGGGCCGGACCAACGCAGACGATCGTGACATCGCCGCCGTTTTTCTCTTTCAGTTTCAGTGCCTCTTCCACGCCAAATTCATCATAGGGATTCATCACCCATTTGATCTGGCCTTCCTCGATGCCTGATCCGTCAGCCTTGACTTTGATTTGTGCTTCGGTGTCGGGCACTTGCTTCACGCATGCAATAATATTCACTGTCAAAAACCTCCTTCTCCTGCACGTCGCTTTCCATTGGGCGATGCGTGCACTTAAAATTTTCTAACAACCTTCATCCTGATAAAAATGCCCGATTCTCCGTGAAGAGAATCGGGCATTTTCATTACAACCGATTTTTAACAATGTCGTCAACGACCGACGGATCGGCCAGCGTGCTGGTGTCTCCGAGGTTGCCCAGGTCGTTGGCGGCGACCTTCTTCAAAATTCTCCTCATGATCTTGCCGCTGCGGGTCTTGGGAAGGCCGTCGGCCCACTGAATCTTGTCGGGCGTGGCGATCGGTCCGATGACCGTGCGGACGTGAGCGATCAACTCTTTCTTCAGGGCGTCAGACTTTTCAACGCCGGTTTTCAGGGTCACGTAAGCGTAAATGCCCTGGCCTTTGATGTCGTGCGGCATGCCGACGACGGCGGCTT
>DAOTJI010000055.1:0-16961 GCA_035448625.1 Smithellaceae bacterium
GGCGTCGATGCGGGCGGCATCCTCCCCGGCGGTGATTCCCCATACGCGCTCTGCGTATTGCAGAAGCTTATCTTTCTTTTCCCGCGCGCGCATCTTCAGCAGAACCGGAAGCACCACCGCCAGAGATTTGCCGTGATCCAGACCGCGCAGCGCCGTGAGTTCATGGCCGATCATGTGCGTCGCCCAGTCCTGCGGCACCCCGACGCTGATCAGCCCATTGAGGCCGAGCGTGGCGCACCACATCAGGTTGGCGCGCACGTCATAATTCTTCGGCTCGGCCAGGGCCCTGGGGCCTTCCTCGATCAGGGTGAGCAGCAGAGCTTCCGCGAAACGATCCTGCAGCTTCCCGTTGACGGGAAACGTCAGATATTGCTCGGTTACGTGGACAAACGTGTCCACCACGCCGTTTCCAATCTGCTCCGGCGGAAGCGTATAGGTCTTGGTGGGGTCCAGCACGGAAAATTTCGGAAACAGCGACGCGTGCATAAAGGGAAGCTTGGCGTTCAAAGCGCGATTCGTGACGACCGCTCCGTTGTTCATCTCCGAGCCGGTCGCCGGAATCGTCAAAACCGTTCCAAAAGGCAGAGACCGCTTCGCTTTCTTGCCGTAGCTTGCGACGATCTCCCAGGGGTCTCCTTCATGGAAAACGGCGGCGGCGATAAATTTCGTGCCGTCGATCACGGAGCCGCCGCCGACGGCCAGCAAAAAATCCGTTTGATTTTCGCGGGCCGCTTCTACGCACCGCATTAAGGTTTCAAAGGTCGGGTTGGGCTCGATGCCTCCGAATTCCTCCATCGCGAACCCCCGAAGCGCCTCCCGGACCTCGTCATACACGCCGTTGCGCTTGATGCTGCCGCCTCCATAGGTCATCAGGATCTTCGCCTCTTTTGGAATTTCTTCGGCGATATCCTGGATCCTTCCCTCGCCGAACAAAATCTTCGTCGGATTATAAAACGTGAAATTGTTCATATGTCCTCCTGTATTATTTTTAAAGACTATTCGTGAGGATAACCAACGGCCTGCACCAGTACGATTTTTTGCGAATCGCGAAGCCGCATATCTTTCGCCAGCGCGTCTTTATCGACAAAAGCCCGAACGCCCGTGGCCAACCCCTCGGACGCACAATACAAATAAACGTTTTGTGCCATGAAGCCGGTATTCGCGGCCGAATAAAACTCCTTTTCCTCCTTGCCGCTCATCATTCCCATTTTGGAAAAATCGGCCACATAAATCAATTGCAGCGGAGCCCTCGCTATTTCGCCGCGGGACGGCTGCAACAGATGCGCCGTATTTCTGCGCAAATCCGACTTCAATAAGGGAACGAGCGCGTGGCTCTGGGCATTGTATCGATAGAGCCCCTCTTCCATCGCGACATAGACATCGATTTCCTGCCGGTTGCGGGCGGAGGGCGCCGTGCGCTTGCCGCTGTCCGGCCGGTTGATTCCCCCTGCGGCCCACAGCAGATTGGAAAGGATTTCAACCGGCAGCTTTCTTGCGCTGAAGGACCGGTCCGTTTTACGGTCTTTCAGGCACTGCATCAGCGGCTTTCCGCCCTTTGTATCCGGCGGAGGAAGCTTAACCGGCGCCGAATCTGCAGCAAGGGAAGCGGAAGCAAAACACAATAAAGCAACGAAAATCGGAAATGTTTTCTGAAGCATGGCCCCCTCGCTGACCTGGAAAATGATGTCTGTTTGCTGATGTATACACAGGAATTTTTGAAACGTCAATATAAGGGTCATCGACCCGCGATTTTCTTGCGGCAACCTTTAGTGATGAGGCCATGGGACGTCGCGTCGAAGCGCATGGGGACGCGGGCTTTTTCATTAGACCACTGATCCCCTGACTCGGTAATTGACGTCTTTTCATAACTATGCAAGAGAATGGATCCGTGTGATTCGACATTGAATCGTAACGTTCTTGAAAGGAGTTTCTTTATGAAAGATTTGCGACGGGTTGCCGTCATCACGGGGTCCTCCCGGGGTGTCGGCGCGGCAACTGCACGGCTTTTTGCCCAAAAGCATTATCATGTGGTGATCAATTACACGAAGAGCGAAAAAGAAGCGCAGGCTGTTCAGGCCGATTGTGAAGCTCTCGGCGCCGAAACCCTGCTCTGCCGCGCCGATGTTTCGGAAGATAAAGATTGTCGCCGCATGGCGGACGAGACCGTCGCCAGGTGGGGCCGCATCGACGCCCTTGTGAACAATGCCGCAACGACAAAGTTCTGCGCCCTGGACGACCTCGAAGGATTGACGAAACAGGACTTTTTAACCATTTACAACACCAATCTCGTGGGGCCTTATCAAATGATCCGGGCCGTGGCCCCTCATATGAAAAAGATCGGGAAAGGTGCCGTCGTCAATATCGCTTCCACGGCCGGACTGACCGGCAACGGAAGTTCTGTGGCCTATTGTGCCTCCAAAGGGGCTCTCATCACCATGACCAAATCCCTCGCGCTGGCCCTGTCGCCCGAAATCCGGATCAATGCCGTATGTCCCGGATTCATTCAGGGAGAATGGCTTCGGGGCGGCATGGGCCGGGAGAATTATGAAAAAGCAAAAAAGCATCTTGATGCAACTTTGCCGCTGCGGAAAACCGCCACACCGGAAATGATCGCGCCGACGATCCTTTACTTCATCGAGGATGCCGGACTGGTGACCGGCGAGACGCTGGTCCTCGACAGCGGCAGTCATCTTGGATCCAAAATAACGGTCAGCTCCCGCAGGGCATCAACCCCTCGGACAACCCCGTAGCGGACTCGTCAAAGACAGGCTCAAGGTGAACCAGCAAGGGAGCAACCGTTGGAACCGCCATCGCCAGAGGGAAACCGCGGATAGGGGAGCCGGCCATGTCCGCCTTTCGATGAAAAATACCGGAGAATTCAGAATCCTTTATCTCCGCAGGTTTTCAATAATACTGACCACACCCTGTCCGCCGCCGCAACAGGCTGAAAAGAGGCCGTACCGGCCGCCGGTCCGCTCCAGCTGCTTCATGGCAAACAGCGCGCAGCGGGCGCCGGAGGCGCCGTTGGCATGGCCGAACGCAATCGCGCCGCCCAGGGGATTCCAGCGGTCCATGACGACCTTTTCTCCGGTTTGTTTCTCCAGCTCTTTGATGACGGCCAGGTTCTGCGCGGCAAAGGCTTCGTTGCATTCCACCACGTCCATGTCTCCCAATTTGAGACCGGCCCGCGCCAGCGCGATTGGAATGGCGTAGGCCGGAGCAATTCCCATAATGGAAGGATCCACCGCCGCCTCGGCGCCGCAGATCCAACGGGCATAAGGTTTATACCCCCATTCCCTGGCTTTTTCGGCCGTCATCAGCAGAACGAACGCGGCTCCGTCATTGAGGCCTGAGGAATTTCCCGCGGTGACCGTCCCGCCCTTTTTGAATGCGGGCGGCAGCTTGGCCAGAACGTTCACGGGCTCCAGACGGGGATGTTCATCCACCTTGAACTCCAGAGGCGGCTTTTTCTTCCCCTGCGGCACAGCAACCGTCACGATTTCATTGATAAAATACCCGGCGTCGATCGCTTTTTTGGCAAGCGTCTGGCTGCGGAAAGCGTATTCGTCCTGGGCTTCTCTCGATATGTCGTACATCTCGTGCAGATTTTCCGCCGTGAGCCCCATTTCAAAGGGCAGATACGCCCGGCCTTCCGCCGGCGTCGGCTGAAGCTGATATTCCAGAACTTTCGGCGGTGTGATCCGGTAGGGCGTCGGACTTGATGTAAATTTAAACGGCAGCTGGCTGAAGGATTCCATGCCGCCGGCGATGATGACCTCCGCATGTCCGCAGAGGATCTTCCAGGCGGCGTGATTGATGGCGTCAATCGCAGACCCGCACTGCACTTCGATGAAAGACGCCGTTGTGGTTACCGGAAGGCCGGCATCGAGGAGAATCCAGCGGGCCGGGTTGATGGCCCTGGAGACATGAAACGCCGACCCCGCAAAGACGCTGTCCACTTTTCCCCTCTCGACAATCCCGGTTTTGTCCAACAGGCCCCTCAGGGCGATGCTGCCCAGTTCTTCCGCCGTTAGGTCTTTCAGGCTGCCTCCCAGACGGCCGAAAGCCGTCCTCGCCCCGTCAATCAACACTACTGCTCTGTCTGTCATGGCTCCTTATCCTTTCCGTGTCGGACACGGTTGCGTTTTTATTTGTTGTCGTATTTGTAAAAGCCTTCGCCGGTTTTCCGGCCCAGCTTTCTTGCGGCCAGCATTTTTTCAAAAAGCGGCGAGGGTTTGTAGCGCTCTTCTCCCGTCATCTGATACATGGCCTCGATGGCGTTGGCGCAGACGTCCACACCCGCCAGATCGATGATCTCGGTGATGCCCATCGGCCAGTTGCAGCCCAGCTTCATGGCCTGGTCAATGTCCTGTGCGGTCGAATCGCCCCGGTCAATCATGTCCGCCGCTTCGTTGTAGATCAGGCACAAAAACCGGTTGACGATGAACCCGGGAATGTCCTTCACGACGATCGGGGTCTTGCCGAAGGCTTTGCAGATCTCCACGGTCTTCTGGGCCGTGGCGTCGCCGGTTTCTTTCCCCCGGATGACTTCGACCAGGCGCATGGCGGGAACGGGGCTGAAGTAATGGGTGCCGATGACCCGCCGGGGGTTCTTCGTCACCGCGGCGATGGATGTGATGCTGAGCGTCGACGTATTGCTGGCCAGGATGACTTCGGCCGGACACAAGGCGTCGAGCTTCTGAAAGATTTCCTTCTTCAGCTCAAACTTTTCAAAAACCGCCTCCACAACCATCAACGCTCCTTTGACGGCCTCGGCCATATCCGTCGTGCCTGAAAGATGCGACAATATTTCCTCCGACCGGACTTGATCGATTTTGCCCTTTTCGACTTTCTTCCCTAAAAATTTACGAATATTGGCAATCCCCCGATCGACAAATCCCCGTTCGGTGTCGACCAGGTTGACCTCGAAACCGGCTTCGACGGCAACCTGGGCAATGCCCGATCCCATCGTACCCGAACCGATGACGGCAATTTTCTCTGCCATAACGAAACACCTCTCTTCTCCAGTCTGTAACGTTAAGATTGTTTATAAATAGCCATAGGCCAGCCAGCCGCCGTCGATATTGACGATGCTCCCGGTCATATAGGCGGATTCCTCGGAGGCCAGATAGACGGCCAATCCCGCGATGTCCTCGACTTCGCCGATCCTGCCCTGAGGCGTCCGCTTGAGAATTGCCTCAAGCGAAATCGCTCCTTTGTGGATGACGTCCTCAACCAGCTCGGTGCGGACATATCCGGGGGCGATGGCATTCACACGGATTTTGCGGTCGGCCCATTCAATGGCCAGCACCTTGGTCAATTCGTTCACCGCCGCTTTGCTGGCGCAATAAGCGGCGCGCCGGGGTGCGGCCAGAATTCCGTTGACCGACGAAATATTGATAATGTTGCCCCCGCCCTGCGGGATCATGACGCGCGCCGCCGCCTGCGACGCATAGAAGACGCTGAACAAATCCGTCTCCAACGCGGCGCGCCAGTCTTCCGGTTTGATTTCCTCAGACGGGCCGCCCATGGTAATGCCGGCATTATTGACCAGCAGGTCCAGGCGGCCGTAACAGTCCACGGTTTTCTTTATCAGATCGTTGATGCTTTCGACTTTTCTCACATCAACGAAGATCGCCGTAGCATCGCCGCCGGCGGCCTTGATTTCCCGGACACCCTCTTCCAGGACCGCAAGCGTGCGGCTGGCCAGAACGACCGAGGCTCCCTCGCGGGCAAACCTTACGGCAATGGCCTTGCCGATTCCTTTGCTGGCGCCCGTCACAACGGCCACTTTATTTCTCAGTTTCATATCGTCCTCTTGTATTGCGTCAGGCATTTTTCCCGGCGCGCAGCTCGGCTTTTTTCCGAAGGGCGGCATTGCGCAATTCCACGGTCAACTCGCGGCCGGCGGAAAGCTCCGGCGCAAAATTGCGGATGAAATCGATTTCCTCATCCGTCGGACGCTCGGTCTGGGACAGATCCGGGGATACTTTCAAATCCCAGGGGATGTCTTTTTTGACGGATTCGAGGCTCACACCCGGATGAATCGTCGCCAAATACATCTCTTTCGTCACCGGATCAAAACGGAAAATGCCCTTCGTGCTGATGAGTGCGGACGGTCCGGAGCCGACGGGGAACAGCCCCGTTTTGTCGCGGCTGTCCCCTCCCTCGAGGTAACCCGGGGAGGTGAAATAATCCAGTTTGTTGACGAAGGTGCCGCCCCTCATGGTGAGCACGGTCCGTTTGGCATAGGAGATGAAATCCGCCGCTCCGCCGGATCCCGGCAGCCGCATGTCCGGTTTGTTGTAATCACCGATCACGGTCGTATTGAGATTGCCGTATTTATCAACCTGCGCAACCCCCAGGAAACAGACGTCGACAAAACCGCGGTACGTCGCGGTGAAGGCCGAGAAAAGGTCCGTGGCATAGGAAAATCCGCGGGCCGAATGCGCGTCGGCGATATTGTTCAAAGACAAGAGAGGACGGATGTCAACGATGCCCGATTCCATCATCAGCGTGGCATGAGGCGCCAGAAGCTGTTTGGCCAAGGCTCCCGCCGTCATCGGGACGCCGACGCCCAAAACCACGTTCTCATAATCGTGAATCTCCCGGGCTACCGCAATGGCGAGCAGTTCATCGAGCGTAAACGGTTTACTCATAAACTTTTCCTCTCTCCTGCAATAGTTTTTCGAGCTCCGGAAGAGTCACGCCCATGCTTCTTTCTCTCCCGTTCCGGTCCCAGTGCGAAGTAAAGGCGGCGCCGTAGTCCGCCGGAGCGGAATAAAAGGGCTTCGCCCTGAGCTCATCAAGGGTCTCCGAACCGAACTTCGCGATGTAATGATCGATGTAATGCGCGCGGTCCGGACAGCCGTAAACCCACTCGTCCATCCAATCGGAAAGTCCGGATGCGGTGGCCGCGGCCGCGGTAAAGAGCCCGTTGTACATGAACGTATCCACGTTATAATATCCGAGGACTTCCGTGGGATGCGCGCCCCAGGGCACTTCGACCACCGCGTTGACGCGGTAGGCCGGAATAATCGTCAGGTGAGGGCTCGACCGGATGATATCGTGATCGACGATCTCTTCACAGGAGACGATGATTCTTTTGCTCGCCAGCGCCGCGGCCGCCACAGAACCCATGGCGCCCCAGTACTGGGCATTGCCTTCCGCATCGGCCCGCTGCACGTGAATGACGCAAACGTCCGGCGCCGCGGCCGGTACGGTCAGGATATCCTTTCCCGTGTACGGACATTTGATGACCTGGAATTTCTTCTCGCCCATGAATCCTCTCCTGCGGAAGATATCGGTGACCATCACGCCTTCCAGCACCGGCATGAAAGAGAATCCGTGCATGCCGGCTACCAGCCGGGCGTTATATTCAAAATTGGTGTAATCCTCGATTTGCAGGGTCCCGGCTTTCAGGGCGCGCTCAACGGCGGAACCGCCTTTCTTGCCCCCGGAACGCATCACGTAGGTCGTCACGAGCCGGTCAACACATCCGCCCGCAACCAGAACCTCGACGTCGAAAATACCGGATTGCGAATAAAGGGTAAAACCTTTTTTACCCTGCCTGGTAATCTCGTAAACAAGTTCGGCGCAGCTTCCCACGGTATAATTGCCGATCACCAGTTCGTCGCCGTCGTGGACAAATTGGGCAACGGCCTCTTTGGCGCTCATGACCTTACCGCTTACTTCTGCCATATTGCTTCCTCACTCACCTAAACCTGAAACTTTCCATTGTCCTGATCGATCCGCCCCTCGTGGGATGACCCCCTTTACCGTTTTTTGATGTCGGGGGTCATCCCTGGAGGAGGGAAAGGGTAATCTGAAACATCAAACGGAATGCCGGAAAAGCAGGCATTCCCCGCGTTACTTCATTTTGCAGCCCGTGGCCGCACAGGGAACTTCTACAGACTTGGCGGTCGCCATCCCTCGGGGCACTTCAAACGCATGTTTGAAATATTTATTCTTGGCCACAATTTCGGTGAACCAATACGGCACCTGGGCCTGATGATCGCAGGCTCTCATGGTCCAGACGCCGGCAGGACCGTCATAGGACAGACCTTCCCACGCTTTGATCACCGCCGCTACGTCGGTCGTTCCGGCTTTTTTGACCGCCTCAGCCCAGAACATGGTGGCGATATAGGCTTTGCCGCGCAGCCAGGTCGGGTAATATCCCTTGTCCTTGTAGAATTTGGCGACAAAGGCCTCATTTTTCTTGGTGGGAATGGACAGCGTGTAAATTTCCGCGCCCATGTTGCCGATCATCAGGCTGTCATTGCCCAGCGCGTCAATGGTGACTTCATCATTGATGTAGTAAGAAAACACTTTCTGCTTCATCCCCATGGGGCGCCCCTGTTTGAGAAGCAGCGTCAGGTCGTTGCCCCAGTTGGGCGTAAAGATGACGTCCGGCTTCGCCGCAATGAGCTGGCTGGCATAGGGGCCGTAATCCTTGGTGCCGGCCGGATGATAGAGTTCGGCAACGATCTGTGTCTTGGGGCTGATCTTGGCCATTTCCTTCTTAAAAGCGGCAACCGCTTCCTGACCGAAGGAGTAATCCTGGGCAATGACGGCAACCTTCTTGTAGCCCAGTTTCGCAATCAACTGCGCCAGAGCAAAAGATCTTCCGTCCGTGCTGCCGCCGGGCCGGAAGAAGTTCTTGCTGCACTTCGGGCCGGTCATGCTGGCGGCATCCATTCCGTAAGTATACATGATGACATTCTGCTTTTCTGCAAGCTGTTCCATGGCGGCGCCAACGGAGCTTCCCGTCCCGCCGCAGAAGAACTTCACACCGTCTTTTAGGATCAGGCTCTGCGCCTTCCGGGTCGCGACGTCCGGTTTCAGCTCCGAATCGATCCGGATGACTTCCACTTTCTTGCCCAGAAGTCCGCCGGTTTCATTGATGACTTTGACGGCATACTCGACACCGTCCAGATAGCGTTCACCGATGTCCTTAAACGTCCCCGAAAGGGGTTCCGTCACACCGAGCTTAATGGTGTCTTCGGCCGCCACCGCAAAAACCGGCAGCGAAAACATCAAGACCATGGAAAGAAAACATAACCCGTAGACCATCTTTTTTCTCATAAAACACCTCCCATTTTTCTGTTGTTCATTTTTTCACGCTCAATGAACCCATAAAAGCAGTGACCCGACGTTACGCGCACTCCGGCAATCCGATCCTTACAAAACATGGGGGATTGCAAAGTTGCTATACTTCCAGATAATTTTTCCTCACCTCATCAGCCGACAGAAGCTCTTCCTTGTTTCCCGAAAAAACAATCTGCCCCTTGCTCATAATATAGTAGCGGTCCGCAACCTTGATGGCGGCCTTGAAATTCTGCTCCACCATCAAAACGGTTACTCCGGACTTTCTGACCGTGGCCAGCATATCGAGAACATCCTTGACGATGAGCGGGGCGAGTCCTTCCGTCGGTTCATCCACCAGGATAACCCGTGGATTCCCCATCAGGGTCCTCACCACGGTAAGCATCTGCTGTTCGCCGCCGGACAGATGACTCCCCTTGTTGTTTTTCCTTTCCTCCAGTTTGGGGAAAAGTTTATAAACCCTCTCGACGGTCCACCCTTCTCCTCCCGCATTTTTGTCTTTTCCGGCTTTGATTCCCATCAGCAGATTCTCGTGAACGGTCAGGCTGCGGAAAATCCGCCGGTCCTCGGGAACGTAGCCTACGCCCATGCGGGCGATTTCATACGGCTGCAGGCCGACCAATTCCTGATCACGAAAGCGGACACTGCCCTGCTGCGGACGGACGACTCCCATGATGCTCTTTAATGTGGTGGATTTGCCGACGCCGTTTCTTCCCAGGAGACACACCATTTCCCCCTCCTGCAAATTCAGAGAAACGCCGTGCAGAATATGGCTCTTGCCGTAATAACTGTGAATATCCCTAACTTCTAACATGGTTATCCTTCCCCCAGGTAAGCGTCTTTCACGCGCTGGTCATTTCTGATTTTTTCCGGAGTATCCGAGACAAGAATCGTCCCGTAATGAAGAACGGAAATCGTATCGGCGAGCGAAAAGACAACGTCCATGTCGTGCTCGATAATGATCAGCGTTCGGCCGGCTGTAACCTGATCGATCATTGTAATAGCCCTGTCCGTTTCCTCGCGCGTCATGCCCGCCGTCGGTTCATCCAGCAGGATCAACTCCGGATCCGTGGAAAGGGTGATCCCGATCTCGAGCGCCCTCTGCTGCCCGTAAGACAGGGAACTGGCCGGTTGATCCTTAACATCCGTGAGTCCGACCTGGGTGAGGATGTCTTCAACTTTCTCACAGATCCGCCGGTTGTGATCGGGGATCTTGAAAAAATGATATCTTAACCCGTAATGCGAGCGCACGCCGGCAAGCACGTTGTTGAAAACGCTTAATTCCTGGAAGACGTTCGTAATCTGGAAAGAACGGGCCAGACCATGGCGGTTCAGAACATGAGGCGGCTTTCCGGAAATATCCTTCCCCTTGAAAAGGATCGCCCCGGATGAAGGCTTGAATTTGCCGCTGATAATATTGAACAGCGTCGTCTTTCCGGCACCATTGGGACCGATGACGGCATGACGCTCCTTTTCTTTGACCTTGAATTCAACGCCGGTCAGGACCTTCAATCCTGAAAAGTCTTTATGAATGTCCCGGATATGAAGATAATCGCTCATGGTGTCGCTTCCTCCGCCGCGGCGGATTCGCCGCCGTTATTGTCTTTCTTTCCGAAAAACCGTTGCCACAGGTCCATGATGATACCGGACAGGCCGCCGGGGACATAAAGCACCATCAGGACAAAGATGAGCCCCATGAACAGCGGCCAGCGATCCGTGATATTGCTCAAATAGTTCTGGAAAATGACGTAGACGAAAACACCCAGAATCGGTCCCCAGAAAGTTTTCGTCCCTCCGACAAAGACCATCAGCAGAACCGCCGTCGTCATATCGACACTGACGGCCGAAATCGAAACGAATTGAAAATGGAAGGTGTAGAAGACTCCGGCCAGACCGGCGACGGCCCCGGTAAAGGTAAAGAGAATCAGCCGGCTGATATTCGTGTTGTATCCCAGGAATTTCATCCGGTCTTCGTTTTCACGCATCAGCACGACCGTCTTGCCCATCGCGGTATGCGTGAAATACCAGCAGAAAACAATGGCCACCCCCATGATCGCGAGCGTCAGATAATAAAAACTCGTGAGGCCGCTCAGCGGAAGCGTGGTAAATCCGAGGTTCAGATCGGGTCGGGTGATGCTCAATCCGTCGTCACCCCCCGTAACGGAATGCCACTTGGTTGCGACGGCATAGAAAAGCGCATTGAAAGCCAGTGTCAAAAGGGCGAAATAGGATCCTTTATGCCGCAACAGCAGGCCGCCGAGAATCAGGCCGGCGAATACGGTTGACGCAAAGCCGAGCAGAATGACGTTCCACAGGGAGATGCCGGGAATGTGAATAATCGCAACGGCGGTGACGAAGGCTCCCAAACCGAAAAACGCGGCATGACCGAAGGACAGCAGGCCGGCATAACCCAGCAGCAAATTGTAGCTCACGGCATAAAGGGAGAAAATGACAATTTCCGTCAGCATGTTTAAATGGTATTGTTTCAGAATGACAGGCATGAAGATTCCTGCCAGGAACAATACAACGATCGTCATGATGGAAATGCTTTTTTGTTTCATGGTTAGGACTCCTCGCCAAACAGGCCGGACGGTTTAATGACCAGAACGATGGCCATGAGCAGGTAAACAAGGGCCATGGACAATTTCGGGATCAGGAGAACGCCGAAGGATTGAAGCTGACCGATGAGCAGAGCGGCGACGATGGCTCCGCCCAGGCTGCCGAAGCCACCGACGACGATCACGACGAAAGCGTCAATCAATATTTCCTGGGCCATGCCCGGGAAAGTCGAAAGCAGCGGTCCCGCGATGACACCGGCAAATCCGGAAAGCGCCGTGCCGAAGGCGAAGACCCCCATGAATACGAGAGGGACGTTCACCCCGAGGGTATTGGTCATCTCACTGTCGTTGACGGACGCCCGGAGGATAATCCCCAGGCGGGTCTTGTATAGGATAAGCGCCATAACTGCTCCCACCAGAACGGCGGAGAAGAAAATGAAAATACGATAAATGGGATAAACGATGCCGAAGATCGAGATCGTCCCGCTCAGGAATCCGGTCACGTTGACGGCCAGGGGATAATTGCCCCAATACCATTTGACCAGCTCCGTAATAATGTAGGCCAGGCCGAACGTCAGCAGAAGTTCGCCTAAGTGCCCCTGGGCATGCACGCGCCGCAGGAGAAATCGTTCCACCAGGGCCCCGATGATGAAAAGAATAATGGGGCAGATCAACAGTGCCATCCAAAACTGGCCGGTGAGCTGCATGATGATGGTATACGATAGATAGGCGCCTACCATGTACATGGCCGCATGGGCGAAATTCAAAACATTCATCATTCCGAAAATAAGGGTGAGACCTGCCGAAACGAGAAAAAGAAGTCCGGCGTACGCAAGGCCGTGGAGAAAAAAAACAGGAATGTCGCTCATGATTTTCCTTTCTTATGCAGCCGCTCCGCAGGACGATCCGCATCTGTTCCGCGGACGGAACCGCATGATGGTTTTTAAGAAACGCCCGAATTGAAAATGACCATGAAACACTTGACGGCATTATCCCCTACGGATTCTCCAAAATGAGGAATGCCGGAATCAAAGTAAACACAGTCACCTTCTTCGGCAATGATTTCTTCGGCCCCATGATGAAATCTCATTGTCCCCTCAAGGACAAAGAGGATCTCCTGGCCTTCGTGCTGATACAGAACCCGCCTTTTCGCGTGGACGGGAAGCGTCAGAACAAAAGGCTCCATGAGTTTGTTTTTGAACTTGTGGGCGACCGCTTCGTAGGAATATCCGACGCTCGTTCCCGTTCTTCTGATCTGTGATCGTTCGGATTTTTTCACCAGGCAGATGGATGAGGTTGTCGTGTCTTCTCCCAGCAGCGTGGAGATGTTGACGCTGAGGGCGCGGGCAATGATTCCCAGCGTCGAAACCGGAGGCGCCTTTTCCGATTTTTCCACTTTGGACAGGTACCCTTTGGTAAATCCAGTCTGGGCGGCAAGCTCCTCCAAGGTGACCCGCTTTTCATTGCGCAGAGACTTGATTCTCCTTCCAATGTCCGCTTCATTGATGGTGGATTGTTGTTTCATAAAAGGAAACTCTTCCTGCCCGTCATGAAAAACCGTTACGCCATAATTGTCTTTCCGGAATGGTTGGCCGCATCACGGTTGTGAATGCGGATCTCTTTTAGGAAACTTTTATTTCATAATGGTAAACTTTTGTCAATATTTTTTCGTGATGTTTTAGCCGCAGGGGTCCCCCAAACCACTCCGGTCACGAGTCTCGTAGGATCGTGAGGCATAAATACTTGAAAATCTATGCTCTTTTGATTTTCCGGTACCGGTAGTAGCGCAGGGGAATGACGATGACGAAAAAGGGAATCATGTACATGGCGGCGACCAGCGGCTCGACGGGGCCGAAAAATTGGGAGGAGAAGACGATCACGAGCACGTTGTTGATGTTCCCCAGCATGACGGCGCCGGCCAGATGATTGTGGAGCGGACCTTTTCGGAAAAAGAAGATGCCGACCGCGCAGTAGATCGCCGCCAGGACAAAGACGACGAGGGTCGCCGTCAAAATCACGGAAGGCTTCTCCTGAAAAAAAAGCGCATAGCGGTAAAAAACGCCCAGGTTGATCAGGGCGAACATCAGAAGGGAAACGGGAAATGAAATTTTCAGAATCGGCGTAATGAGTCGGGGCGCGAGGGCGCGGATGATTTCGACCAGGACAATCGGAACGAAAATCACGGTCGCCAGCAGCCTGAGCATGGCCCAGAAGGAAATGGCCGCTTCCCGGGCGAGCAGGATCTTGACGAGCGCCGGCAGCGTAAACGGCGCGAGAGCGGAGGTAATCACCACAACCAGCAGAACCAGCGACGAGTTGCCCTTGACCATGTTCGATATCATCGGCGAAACCACGCCGGTGGAAACGCCCGTCAACAGCAGGGCGGCAAGCGCATAATCCGGAGCAACCGCGTAAAAGACGCCGTAAAGGACCACCGGCAGAAGCGCGAGCTTCAGCACCGTAAAACCCAGAATTTCCCTGATGTGGTCCCTGAACGCTTTCCAGACATCCGCCAGATCGATCGACAGGTAGCTTAGAAAAAAATTCACCATCAGGCAGTAAACGGGAAACGCCCGGAAACGGGAGCCGAAATCGGGGAAAATAACCGCAACCGCCATGCTCAGGGCCACCACGACAACCAGAATCAAATCATGGATCCGAAAAGGAGTTTTCATGCGGATGAAATACCAGACCAAATCGGTCTTATCAACATCTTTCACTTTCGCGACGGCCTCCGGCAAGGCGGTTTCGCGACTCGCGAAACCGCCTGTGCAAGATCCAGCCGTAGATCAGCAGATTGACTGCGACCGCCAGTCCGCCGAGAATATACTGGGTAAGAGGCGTGAGTCCCGCCGGGTAAACGACCAAAACGAGATATTGAACAACAAAGTCTCCCGTGTAGGGTCTTTCACCGGCCAGCCGCCGCAGATGATTCTCCAGAGGGGTCAGCGGACAAATCCATCCGGCAAATTCGATGAACGCTCCCCAGCAGGCGGCGGGCAGATGAAGCCAGGCCATTCGCGGCCGGAGAAACACCAGCAGGCCGCCCGCCGCGACAAAAAGGATGAATAAAAAATGAATGACGATAACCGCATCCGCCAGCAGATTGTACATAACCTTCCCTGCCCCTGCTCTACTATACCGCCGCCCGATGTTTGGTTCAACGATAAACCGCCGTTTTTCATATCCCTGTTTTTATGATACAAAGAAGGCGGTTGGAGGGGGATCGCGATGTTTGGCTGGTTGGCGAAAAAACGGCGGAAAAAGATCCTGGAGGCGCCTTTTCCCTGCGAATGGGAAAACATCATTCAAAAAAGATTGGCGCATTACAAAATGCTCAATGAAGAAGAACAAAGGCGTCTTCGCGAACGAATCGCCGTGTTCCTGGCTGAAAAAAAATGGGAAGGATGCGGCGGGATTGAGGTTACCGATGAAATTCGCGTCACCATTTCCGCCATGGCCTGTCTTCTGATCCTGAACCTTCCCCGCCAGGATTACGAAAACGTTGAATCCATTCTGGTGTATCCTTCCGAACGCGTCCTTCCCGAACCAAAGATCGGTTTCTTTGAAACCGCGCTGGCGCCGCTGGAACCCCCGGGCCCCCTCAGCGGACAGGCCTTTGAACAGGGCCCCATCATCCTGGTCTGGGATGCGGTGCTGGAAAGCATCCGCTTTGCCGGGAGCGGCTACAACGTGGTTTATCATGAATTCGCCCATAAGCTGGACATGCAGGACGGCGCCGCGGACGGCACTCCGCGCCTGAGAGACACAGCAGAATACCTCGACTGGATCAAAACCTGTTCACGCGAGTACAAAAAACTGCTCAAAGACGTGGAAAGAGGAAAACAAACCTTTCTGGACGGTTATGGCGCAAAAGATGAAGCGGAATTTTTCGCCGTCGCCACGGAACATTTTTTTGACCAGCCGCTGCGCATGAGAAGAGCCGTTCCGGAACTCTATCGGGTTTTGAAAAATTACTACCGGCAGGATCCGGCCGCCCGCGAAATCCAATATGCGGCGGGGCGGGCGGAACAAATCCATGAATGCGGATCGGACTTGACAAAAACGCCGGACGAAGAAAAAGGGGAATCGGGATGATCGACTATATCGCGCGGCATGAAGCCTATGTCAGGGAATTGCTGGCAGGCCATCCGGGAAAAGAAACGCTTGCCGAACTGCTGGCCTATCACAACCAACAGATTTCCTGGATTCAGCAGGAGCGCCTGGCCCATCTGATCACCATGCTGTTTGTCTGTCTTTTTTTTCTTTTAGCCTTCGGGTACACCATGATCCATTTTGTTCTTCCCTATCTGCTTCTGACGGCCCTGCTTTTGATCCTGTCGGTCGCCTACATTCTTCACTATTACCGTCTGGAAAACAGTGTTCATCGCTGGTATCTTCTGTCCAATCAAATCAGGGAAAAGCTGCTTCAATCAAAACAATCGCCATAAAAAGAGCCCCCCTTCCGCAAGGACGGGGGGCTCTTAACTTATCAATCTTCAGCCTTCAACCTATTTCCTACATCCCCATTCCGGGGTAGCCGCCTCCGGGAGGCATACCGGGCATTCCGCCGCCCGCGCCCTTCTCTTCGGGCTTGTCGGCGATCATGCACTGGGTGGTCAGCAGCAGAGCGGCGACCGACGCCGCGTTCTGCAGAGCGAAGCGGGTCACCTTGGTCGGATCGATGACGCCGGCGGCAATCATGTCTTCATACTCATCCGTCCGGGCATTGAATCCGTAAGATCCCTTCTTCTCCTTCACTTTTTCGACAACGATGCTGCCTTCGAGACCAGCGTTCGCGGCGATCATTTTGATCGGTTCTTCAATGGCTTTTTTTACGATGTTCACGCCGATCTGCTCGTCGCCTTCCAGGGTCAATTTGACCAAAGCGGGCAGGGTGCGCAGGTAGGCCACGCCGCCTCCGGGAACAATGCCTTCCTCCACGGCCGCGCGGGTGGCATGGAGCGCGTCTTCCACACGGGCCTTCTTTTCCTTCATTTCGGTTTCGGTCGCGGCGCCGACTTTAATCACGGCCACGCCGCCGACCAGCTTAGCCAGCCGTTCCTGCAGTTTCTCGCGATCGTAATCGGAGGTGGTTTCCTCGATCTGAGCCCGGATCTGCTTCACGCGGCCTTCCAGTTCGGCGCGTTTGCCGGCGCCGTCGATGATCGTGGTGTTGTCCTTGTCGATGGTGATCTTCTTGGCGCGTCCGAGGTCTTCGATTTTCACGTTCTCCAGTTTGTAGCCCATGTCTTCGGAAATCATCTTGCCGCCGGTGAGGATGGCGATGTCTTCCAG
>DAOTJI010000056.1:0-16807 GCA_035448625.1 Smithellaceae bacterium
AGCGCCATCCTGACGCGGTGGATGTCCAGGGTTCAAATCCCTGCTTGCCTACCATTTTTTATCTTCGCGCACATGCCGTTCATGCCGATTGAAAGAAAAGGGCATCAGCAAAAATGGTGATGCCCTTTTAAAATGATGTAAAACATTGAAGATTCGCTGATGAACCAAATGGATATCAAGATAATTTTCCCGGACCGGTCGGAACAGAAATTTCCGGCCGGCGTACCCGTTTCCGAAGCCATTGCAGGCTGGAAAAAAGAAGCGCTTGCCGGTGCCGTTGCCGCAAACGTCAACGGTGTTGCCGTCGACCTGAGTCTGGCGCTTACGGGAGACGCTACGGTTGAACCTATTGATATTGCTTCAAAGAAAGGAATTTCCATACTCCGCCACAGCATTTCTCATGTGATGGCGCAGGCCGTGCAGGATGTGTTTCAGGGCGCAAAAGTCACCATCGGACCTTCCATTGAAGACGGGTTTTACTACGATTTCGAATATGCGGAACCTTTTACACCGGATGATCTTGAAAAGATTGAAAAGAGGATGAAGGAAATCGTCGCGGCCGATTACCGTTTTATCCGTGAGGAGCTGCCCCGCGACAAAGCGGCGGAGCTTTTCGCTGAAAAGGGCGAAGATTACAAAGTGGAGCTGATCCGCGACCTGCCCGCGGATGTTTCCGTCGTCAGCCTCTACAAAGACGGTGACTATATTGATTTATGCCGTGGCCCGCACATCCCCCGGACGGGCATGATTAAAGCCTTCAAGCTGCTGAATGTCGCCGGAGCCTACTGGCGCGGCGATGAGCGCAATAAGATGCTTCAACGCATTTACGGCACGGGGTTTGCCGACGAACAGGCGCTTCAGGATTATCTGACGCTCCTGGAAGAAGCCAAAAAGAGGGACCACCGGCGTCTGGGCAAAGAACTTGATTTGTTTCAGGTCAATGAAGAGGCGGGCGCGGGGCTGGTCATCTTTCATCCCAAGGGCATGCTGCTGCGGTACATCATCGAGGAGTGGGAAAGAAAAGAGCACATGAAGCGCGGCTACGACATGGTGATGGGTCCCCAGATTCTCAAAGTGGACCTGTGGAAGAAATCGGGCCATTTCGACCATTACCGCGAAAATATGTATTTTACCGAAGTGGACGAGCAGACTTACGGCATCAAGCCCATGAACTGCCTGTCGCACATGCTGATCTATAAATCCAAAATCCGCAGCTACCGGGATCTGCCGCTCCGGTATTTCGAGCTGGGCACCGTCCATCGCCACGAAAAGACCGGCGTCCTTCACGGATTGATGCGCGTGCGCCAGTTCACTCAGGACGACGCGCACATCCTGTGCATGCCCGAGCAGCTTAACGAGGAAATCCGAGCTATAGCGGACTTTGTTCATTATGCGATGGGCATTTTCGGCTTTGAATACGAGGTGGAGCTCAGTACGAGGCCGCCACATTTCATCGGCTCCGAGTCGGACTGGGATCTGGCCACAAAAGCGCTTGAAAACGCACTGAAAGACAACAAGATTCCCTACGAGGTGAACGAGGGCGACGGGGCGTTTTACGGCCCGAAAATCGACTTCAAGCTCAAGGACGCCCTGAAAAGAAAATGGCAGTGCGCGACGATTCAGTGCGATTTCACACTGCCGGATCGGTTTGACCTGAGCTACATCGGCCCGGACGGAGAAAAGCACCGTCCCGTAATGCTGCACCGGGTCATTCTGGGGGCGATCGAGCGGTTCATGGGCGTTTTGATCGAACATTACGCCGGGGCGTTTCCGGTGTGGCTGGCACCCACGCAATGTGTGGTGCTCACGGTTACGGACAAGCAGATTCCCTATGCCCGGTCGGTGCAGGATGATCTGGTTCGAGCCGGCGTCCGCTGTGAACCGTATTTCGACAACGACAAACTGGGGTACAAAATCCGCCAGGCGCAGATGCAGAAGATTCCCTACATGCTGGTCATCGGCGACAAGGAAGTCGCGGCCGGGGCCGTGGCCCCGAGGGCCCGCGACGGCCGGAATCTCGGCGCGATGCCGGTGGATGAATTCATTGCGCTGATTCGGGAAGCGTGCGAGAATAAGCGATAGCAGTTGATTTACCATCCGGGAGGTGCCGTATAGCTAAGGATTTAAGGATCAATCGAGAAATCAGGTCGGCGAACGTCAGAGTCATCAACGAAGAGGGCCAGCCGCTGGGCGTGATCCCCCTGGAGGAAGCGATGGCCCATGCGGAGAGAGCGGGCCTGGATTTGGTGGAAGTGTCGGCCAGCGCCGATCCGCCCGTCTGCAAAATCATGGACTACGGGAAGTTCCGCTACAAACAGAGTAAAAAAATTCACGATGCCCGGAAAAGCCAGACGGTGATTCATGTCAAGGAGATTCGATTGAGACCCAAGACGGAAGCCCATGATTTGCAGGTCAAAATCAAGCATATCAAAAAGTTTTTGGAGCAGAAAGACAAGGTTAAAATATCCATGATTTTCCGGGGGCGCGAAATCGCATTTACCGAAATCGGCCGCAAAATCATGGAGCAGATCAAGACGGCCCTGGCCGATGAATGCGTCATGGACCAGGAGCCCAGGCTGGAAGGCCGGAGCATGGTGATGATTGTTTCACCGAAAAAATAAATCCGCGGGAATTCAAGAAGAGGTGAGAAGATGCCGAAAATGAAAACACATCGAGGGGCGGCCAAGCGCTTTTCCGTAACCGCAAAGGGGAAGATCAAGCGCAGCAAGGCTTTTGCCAGCCACATCCTTACGAAGAAAACCACCAAAAGAAAAAGAACGCTGAGGAAGGCCACGCTGGTGCACGGCGCCAATGAAAAGGCCATCAAAAGGCTGATTCCGTATTTGTAGGCCGCCGGAGAAAAGAAGTTGTTTCATATCGAAGGAGAGTAAAAGACAATGGCTAGGATCAAAAGAGGCGTCACCGCCAGGAAGAAAAGAAGAAAAATTTTAAAAATGGCCAAGGGGTTTTTCGGTGCGCGGAGCCGTTTGCTCAGAACCGCCACCGAAGCGGTCAACAAGGCCATGAGCTATGCCTACCGCGACCGCAGGGGCCGTAAGCGGGAATTCCGCGCACTGTGGATTGCCCGGATCAACGCGGCCGCGCGCCAGAACCGGATTTCCTACAGCCGCTTGATGGACGGCTTGAAAAAGGCGAACATCGGTCTGGATCGCAAGATTCTGGCGGAACTGGCCGTAAACGACCCGCAGGATTTCGCCCGAATTGTGGCGACGGCTAAAGGCGAGCAGGCGGCATGACCGGGGACCTTCAACAGCTGGAAAAGGATGCTCTCGCCGAACTGGAAAAGGTCGGCGACGAGAATTCGATTCTGGCGGTGAGAACGAAGTACCTCGGCCGCAAAGGCCTTCTCACCGGGATGCTGAGAAATATTTCTTCCGTGCCGGCCGAAGAAAGACGCGCCTTCGGCATGCGCTGCAATGAAGTGAAGGAGCTTCTGGAAAAAAACATCGAAGAAGCTCTGCGTCGTCAATCCGAGGATCGGAAGGCCGAAGTTCTGGCCGGCCAGCAGATTGACGTGACGCTGCCCGGCAGGGGCATTCCCGCGGGCCGCATTCACCCGGTGATTCAAATCCGCAACGAAATCTGCGGGATTTTCGCCGCTTTCGGGTTTTCGGTTGTCGAAGGGCCGGAAGTCGAGCTGGACTACTACAACTTCGAAGCGCTGAATATTCCCAAAGATCACCCCGCCCGGGACATGCAGGACACCTTCTACATTGAAGACAACATGGTCCTGCGCACCCATACCTCGCCCGTGCAGATCAGAATTATGGAGAAGGTGAAGCCGCCCGTCCGCATTTTATCCCCGGGGCGGGTGTACCGGCCGGATTCCGATGTTTCCCACACGCCGATGTTTCATCAGATTGAAGGTTTGCTGGTGGATCGGGGCGTCAGTTTCGGCGATCTGAAGGGCATTCTGACCGCTTTTCTCAAAAAAGTTTTCGGGGAAGACACGCTGCTGCGCTTTCGACCCAGTTTTTTCCCCTTCACCGAACCGTCCGCGGAGGTCGACATCCGCTGCGTCATGTGCGGGGGCGGAGGATGCCGCGTCTGTGGGCAGTCCGGCTGGCTGGAAATTCTAGGCTCGGGCATGGTCGATCCCGCCGTTTTTCAAAATGTCGGCTACGATCCTGAAGTTTACACCGGTTTCGCTTTCGGCCTCGGGCTGGAACGCATCGCCATGCTCAAATACGGCATTTCCGACATCCGCCTTCTGTTTGAAAACGACATTCGGTTCCTGAAACAGTTTTAGGAGAACGTGATTGCATGCTGGTCAGTCTCAAATGGCTTAAGGATTATATCGATCCGGAGATGGCTCCCGAGGAGCTTGCCGACCGGTTGACCATGGCCGGTCTGGAAGTCGAGGAGATTCGGACGATCGCGCCCAAATTTTCCGGCGTCGTGGTCGCGAAAATTTTATCCGTCCGCCCGCACCCCAACGCGGACAAGCTTTCCCTGTGCGATGTCACCGACGGCTCGCAAATCCGTCCCATCGTCTGCGGCGCCAAAAACATACAACCCGGCGACATCGTTGCGCTGGCCAAAGTCGGGGCGGTTATTCCCGGCGGCTATACCATCAAATCCACCGTCCTGCGCGGAGAAAAATCCGAAGGCATGCTCTGCTCGGAGGCGGAGCTGGAAATCGGCGATGACGCGTCGGGCATTCTGCAATTGCCGGCCGATATGGTGCCCGGAACGCCTCTGGAAGAGGCCCTGGACCTGAATGACACGGTTTTGGATGTCGGCGTCACGCCCAACCGCTCCGACTGCCTGAGCATGATCGGCTTGGCCCGCGAAGTCGCCGCCCTGACCGGGAAGACCTTGAAAATGCCCGAAGGAAAAGTCCGGGAGTCGGTCGAAGATGTTTCGCGGCTTTCATCGGTGACGATTGAAGATCCGGATCTTTGCCCTCGGTACACGGCCCGGTTGATCCGGAACGTGACCATCGGCGATTCTCCCGTCTGGATGAAGACCAGGCTGGAGGCCGCCGGTTTGCGCGCCATCAACAACGTCGTGGACGTAACCAACTTTGTCATGCTGGAAATGGGGCAGCCGCTCCACGCGTTCGATTTTCGTTTTCTGGAAGAGGGGCGCATCGTGGTGCGCAAATCAAAGCCGGGCGAGGAATTCGTTTCACTCGACGGAAAAAGCCGCGTCCTTCCCGATCATACGCTGCTCATTTGCGACGGGAAAAAACCGGTGGCGATTGCGGGGATCATGGGAGGGCTGAATTCCGAAGTCAAGGACGATACCCGGACCATCTTACTGGAGAGCGCTTATTTCAATCCCTCGTCCATCCGGCGTTCGTCGCGCCGCCTGGCGATGCCGACGGATGCCGCTTTTCGCTTTGAAAGGGGGATTGATCCCGAAGGCGTCCTTCGGGCGCTGGACCGCGCGGCGCAACTGATGGCCGATCTTTCCGGCGGCCTGGTCTGTAAAAACCGCCTGGACGAGTACCCGGCAAAAATCAAGCCGGTTGAAAACATTCTGCTCAGGATGGACCGCGTCCGGCAGGTGATCGGCGCTGCCGTCCCGGCCGGGGAAACCGTCCGCATTCTGAAGAGCATCGGGATGAAGGTGCGCCGTGAAGGCAGGGGAGCCTACCGGGTAACCCCTCCCAGCTTCCGGGTGGATATCGAAAGAGAAATCGATCTGATCGAGGAAATCGCTCGCCTGTATGGTTACGATCGTGTGCCTTCAACGCTGCCGTCCGTTTCCGTGGCGGAAACGGAGGCGATTCCCCGCCTGACGCTGGAAGAGAGAATCCGCCGGTTGCTGACGGGCTTCGGCTATTCGGAAATCATCAACTACAGCTTCACGTCTCCCTTATCCGTTGAAGCGCTCGGCCTGCCGCCGGAGGATGAAAGGCGCCGGTTGGTCGTCATTCGAAACCCGCTCACGGAAGAACAGTCGGTCATGCGCACGACGCTGATCTACGGCCTGCTGGAAACGCTCAAGAAGAATATTCACAATGCCTCTTTGAATCTGAAACTTTTTGAAATCGGACGGACCTTCCTCCGCCGCGAAGAAGGAGAACTGCCGGAAGAAAGGAACATTTTGGCGGCGCTGCTTGCGGGCAAGGCGTCGGACGACCTCTGGGGTTCGAAAGTCGGAGTGGACTTTTACGATTTGAAAGGCTGCCTGGAAAATATTTTTCAGGATTTGAAACTGGAGACGCTGCGCTGCCGGGCCCGAAAGCCGGAGGCTTTTCTGCACCCCGGCCAGTCCTGCGGCGTATATCTGGGCGATGTTCAAATCGGCTGCCTGGGAAAAGCACACCCGGATGTCCTGAAAAAAATGGATATCAAGAGCGACGCTTATCTGTTTGAAATCAATCTTGATCTGCTGGGGGCTCAAGCCGAGCGGCGCATTCGGTACAGGGAAATATCCAAATTTCCGGCTATCCAGCGAGATGTCGCTTTTTTGCTTCCGGCGTCCATGGAATCCGAGAAAATGCTGGAGACGGTTTTGCAACAGACTGAAGATTTGCTTGAAAATGTTTCCATTTTTGATATATACGCTGGCCAAGGTCTGGAAGAAGGAACCAAGAGCCTGGGTTTGAGATTTTCTTACCGCGCTCTGGATAGAACGTTGACGGATGCGGAAGTCAATACCATTCACAACCGGATTGTGGACAACACGGTACGGCTGACGGGTGCAAAAATAAGAGCCTAACAGTTTACTCGACGTTAAAACGGAGGAATAGACATGACAAAGATTGATATTATTCAGAATGTTTACGAAAAACTCGGCTTTTCCAAAAAAGAATCCTCAGATATCGTAGAATCCGTGTTTGACATCATTAAAGACAGCCTTGCCGCCGGCGAACGGGTGAAAATATCGGGTTTCGGGAATTTTATGGTGAAGGAGAAGCGCGCGCGCCGCGGCCGTAATCCCCAGACCGGAGAGGAAATCTCCATCACCGCGCGCCGGGTTCTGACATTCAAATCCTCCCAGGTACTGCGTAAATCTTTAAATAGCTAATGCGTCATTTTTTCTGCGCCGCCGGAAGGCCTGCCGGTTGATTTGCGGCCGGAACCGTTTTGCTGTTTTCCGCGTGTTTGTGAAATCCTCCGCAAGAGCTCAGGAATCGTATGGACGTCGTCATTCCCGACAAAGCTTATTTCCGCATTGGGGAGGTGAGCAAAATCCTCAATGTTGAACCGTATGTCCTTCGCTACTGGGAGACGGAGTTCAAGACCGTCAAACCGGTGCGCACCGGCTCCGCGCAAAGGCTGTACCGGAGAAAAGACGTGGAAGAATTGCTGATCATCCGCAACCTTCTCTATCAGCAGCGGTTTACGATCAGCGGCGCCAAAAAACAGCTCATGAAAATCCGCGGCGGCCAGGAATCTCCGCCCGAGGCCGATCCCCGGGACAGACTGATCCTGATCAAAAAAGAACTCCAGCACATTAAAAAAATGATAAGCTGAAAAAGCCGGCGTTTGCCGGCTTTCGGTTTTCTGCGGGAAGGCGGAGATTACTTCTTGCTGGCCCTTTTCGAGGCTTTGAGCGGATTGGTCTTTTGCGTTTCCTTGATTTCTATTTTGATGTGCGATGCGGTCGGGCAATTGCCGGTCAGCCACTTGCTTTTGGGATCCGGATAAACCTTGCAGTATCGTCCGGTTTCATAGTCGAAAATTTTATTGCAATCCCCGCATCGATCGATGATCGGATGACAGCTGTTCCCGAAAAAGCCGCAGCCTTTCTTGGACATGAAAGCGCATTCCACTCCCTTTTTGACTGTTTCGCAAAGCATGTTGCACAAACCCCCTTAGTTGGATTTCCTGAACTGTTCGACGCCGCAAAAAGCGGCCGGCCCGGCGTCGTCTTCCGCCGGCCTGATCGTAAAAACCGGCGTGTCCTTAACAGCAAAAAAAACGGCTGTCAAGAAAAAATAAAGAAAAATTAGTGGTTAGAAGCTCCCGTGATTAAATTGACACAACCTGGCATTTATGTTAGTTCCTTGGCCGCATAAAAGCAGGGAAATCATCGGAATATGCGCGTTTGAGGGAGTCCATGAAAAAAGGTTCCTTGCTGAACATCTTGTGGAGGACTTTTTTTATCCACGCGGCGCTGAACTTTCGCCGAATGCAGAATCTCGGTTTCGCGTACGCGATGATATCTCTGCTGAAGCACCGGAAGATGGCCGATCGGGAAGCCGAAGAGATGCTGGTCCGGCACCTGCAGCGGTTCAACACGAACCCCTATCTGTCGGCGCCGCTGATCGGATCGATCCTGCGGATGGAGGAAGACCGGCGCGACGGGGAAGATGCGGCGCCCGTTGTAGCCGTGAAGCAGAGCCTGATGGGGCCTTATGCCGCAATCGGCGACTCTTTCTTCTGGGGCGCGCTTCGGCCCTGTGCCGGAATCGCCGCCGCCGGTCTGGCCTGGCTGGGATGCGCTTTTGCGCCGCTGGCCTTTCTGCTGATCTATTCGCCGGCCCACATTCTGGTGAGGGGACGCGGTTTTTTTGAAGGCTACCGACGCGGAAAGCAGGGAATCGAATCGATTCGTGCGCTGGATCTTCCGGGAGTGACCGGCCGCATCCGCTGGCTGTCCCTGGCGGCACTCACGGCAGGCAGCCTCTGGATTTTCGGCATCGGATACCGGGGCACGGCCGGGGAAACGCCCGCAGCTGCCGTTGCGGCGGCGGTGACGGCTTTGGTTTTGCTCTGCGGGTGGCTGGTGAAACGGGGTGTGTCGCAAATTTACATTCTGTACGGCGCCGCGGCGCTGTTCATGATTTTTTCGACTAGAGGATGGTGGCTGTGCTGGAAATGAAAACCTTTACCTTAAAAAATAAACTGGGCATGCACGCACGCGCAGCGGCGCTGTTCGTTCGGATCGCCCAGAAGTACCGCTCGGACATCGTCCTGGAACGCAACGGGCAGACCGTCAACGGAAAGAGCATTCTCGGAATCCTGACGCTGGCTTGTCCGATGGGCGGCCAGATCACCGTAAGCGCCAGGGGAGATGACGCCGACCGGGCGCTTGCCGAACTGGAAACGTTGATTGAAAATAAATTCGGAGAAGAATAAAACCAGCTGATGATATCGGATCAGGGAAAGAAAACTTTTGTTCTCAAAGGCATCGGCGTTTCCCCGGGCGTGGTGATCGGAAAGGTTTACCGGTTCGACCCCCTGGATGCGCAAATATCATTTTACAAGCTGCACAGCGCCGACCTGGTGCCGCGGGAAATTGAGCGTTTCAAGAACGCGCTCAAAGAGTCCTCGCACCAGCTTCTGGAAATTCAGGAAAACCTGAAGAAAACCAAAGTCACGGAGCCGCTGTACATCATCGACGTCCATATTTTGCTTTTGTCGGACAAGAAATTCATCAACCGCACGATCAAATACATTCGCCGCCTGGGCGTCAACGCGGAATGGGCGCTGCGCATGACGCTGGACCATTACAAGCAGGTCTTTGAAGGCCTGGAGGATGTATACATCAGCGGCCGCATCAGCGACGTACAGTATGTGATTCAGCGGATTCTCCGTAATCTTTCCGGCGAGAAGCGCGAAATCGTCTGGGACGTCGGCCAGGAAGGCGTCGTGATAGTTTCGCACGACCTGTCGCCCGCCGATACGGCGCAGATGAAAATGGATAAAATCGTAGGGTTTGCCACCGACAGCGGCGGACGAACGTCGCACACGGCGATCGTGGCACGGTCCATGGAATTGCCCGCCGTCGTCGGGCTCGATAATGTCACCCGCTATGTCCGCACCGGAGACGACATCATTGTGGACGGTACGTCGGGGCTCGTGGTGGTCAATCCCTATCCCGACATGCTTAAACGCTATGAGGAAAAGAAGCGCCACTACGACGCCGCCAAGGACGAATATCTGAAGTACGCCCGGCAGCCGGCTGTGACGCTGGACCATTACAGCGTGAAAATCGGCTGCAATATTGAATTTGTGGAAGAGATTCCTTCGGCCGTTTCCCACGGGGCGGAACACGTGGGACTGTACCGGACGGAATTTCTCTATATCTACCGGGATGATCTGCCGACGGAGGAGGACCATTTCAATAATTACCGGCAGGTGGTTGAGGAAAAAAACTTTTCCTGGTCGACCATCCGCACGTTTGATCTGGGCGGCGATAAGTTCACCAAATATCAGAAACATGCCAAAGAACTGAATCCGCAGATGGGCCTGCGGGCGATCCGCTTCTGTCTCAAGGAAATCGAAATTTTCAAGACGCAGCTGCGCGCGATCTGGAGGGTCAGCGCGCTGGGAAAAGTAAAAATCCTGTTTCCGATGATTTCCGGAATTGAAGAAATCCGGGAAGCCAAACGCCTGCTGGAAGAAGCGCGCCGGGAATTGCTGGATCAGGGGGTTCCGGTTGCCGACCGGATGGAGATCGGGGCGATGATTGAAGTACCGGCGGCCGCCGTGATTGCCGACCAACTGGCGAAAGAAGTCGATTATTTCAGCATCGGCACCAATGATCTGATTCAGTATGCGCTGGCGATCGACCGTTCCAATGAAAGGGTCACCTACCTGTACGAGCCCCTGCATCCGGCGGTTCTGAGGCTGATCCGGCGCATCGTGGATTCGGCGCACAAGGCCGGCATTCGCGTGGCCATGTGCGGAGAAATGGCCGGGGATCCCCTTTGCTGTCCGATCCTTCTGGGCATGCAGCTGGACGAACTGAGCATGAACCATCTGGCGATTCCCCGCATCAAGAGAATCCTTCAGCAGTCCAGTCTGGCGGAATCCCGAAAGCTGCTGGAGCAGGCCCTGTCTTACAACAACGCCGCCGAGGTTCGGGCCTGTGTCCAGGACTATATGATTCGTCGTTTTCCCGACGAGCTTCAGAAGAGGGAAATATAGGCGCCGAATGTGGATTCCAGGCCTGGTCAACAAAAAGACGGGGGAGTAATGAGCGAACAAACGCCCACCCAAAACGGACAGCCGGACGAAGAATATTACTCCGGCTGCATTTACGCCGATCAGGACCTCTGGCGCTTTCGTCCCGCCAAGGCCTATCTGTCTCGGGTTTCCATCGCCGACGAGGATGTCCACGCCCTGAAGGAGCTCTCCCGCAAAGGGGTCGTGGTTTACGCCATCAAGCAAAGAAGCAAACTCAACAGCCTGATTCTCGCCGAGATCACCGCCCGCAAGGGCCTGCCCATGCCGGTCTACAGCCACGGCGTCAATATGTCTTTCTGGCAGCCGCTCTCCAAAATGATGAAATTTCTTGGGTCGTCTTTTCTGCGCCGCTTTCGGCAAAACGCGGCGGCCCGTCAGGGAAAGCTCGATTTTCTGGCCGGAAAAGTCGCTGCCCGGGAAAGCATCATCATTCATCTGGGAGAGTCGGAGTTCATCGAAAGCCGTTCCGCCGAGGACGCCATCAAGACGCTGATGAACCTGCAGGGGGGGCTCCCGTTTCCCATCTATATCGTACCGGTCTTGGTGGCGTACGGCCGGCGCCGGGAAAAGGAGGACGAAAGCCTGTTCAATATCCTGTTCGGGCAGACGGAGCACACGGGAGCGTTGCGCCGCCTTATCACCTTTATCCGCTATTCCAAACAGGCCTTTATCATCCCTGCCGGGCCGGTCCATCTGGAAGAGTATCTGTCCGCGAACCGACATCTGACCCGGGACGAGCTCGTGATGGATTTACGCGGAGAGCTGATTGACCGGATCGAAGAGGAAAAAACGGCCGTGGTCGGGCCGGAACTGAAATCGCGTGAAGCCATCATCGGCATGGTGATGCACGATCCGAAGCTGAACGGTTTTCTGGATGAGTACGCCCAAAAGAACAAAAAGGACCGAATGGGACTGGCCCGGGATGCCCGCCGCTATCTGAACGAAATTGCGTCGGATTACCGGGAAACCTTCGTCGAACTATGGGACAAGGTCCTGACCTGGCTTTGGAATACGGTGTATGACGGCGTGTCCATCGACTCCGAGGGACTGGCCAATCTGCGCAATCTGTCCAAGAAGATGCCTTTTGTCATCATTTCCTGCCATCGCAGCCACATTGATTATCTGCTCTTGTCCTACGTCTTTTACAAAAATAATATTCAGCTTCCGTTTATTGCCGCGGGGAACAATCTTTCTTTTTTCCCGATGGGATACATCTTCCGCCGTTCCGGTGCGTTTTTTCTGCGGAGGAGCTTTCGCGGCAACGAAGTCTATGGAGAAGTCTTTTCCAAGTACATGGCCGTACTGCTCAAGGAAGGCCTTCCGCTCGAGTTCTTCATTGAGGGCGGCCGAAGCCGGACCGGAAAAATGGTGATGCCCAAATACGGGCTCCTGTCCATGATTATTCAGGCCTATCAGGACAAGTATTGCGAGAATCTGGCTGCGGTGCCCGTGTACATCGGCTACGACCGCGTGATCGAGGAAAAGTCCTATCTGCAGGAGCTCTCCGGCGCGCCGAAGGTCCAGGAAAATACCGTTGAAATCATCAAATCCACGAAAATTTTGCGCAAGCGGTACGGCCGCGTTTACGTCAACATCGGTGAGCCGATCGTTTTAAAAGACTACCTGGCCGCTCAGCAAAAATCCATGGATGAAATGACGGTGGAGGAGCGCCAGAGCCTTTACCGGAAAATCGGCTACGAAGTGGTGCTGGAGATCAATAAGGTTTCCGTGGTCACGCCGTTTGCGCTGGTGGCCTCCGGTCTTTTAAGCCATGACCGGCGCGGGATATCCCATGAGGAGTTGAGGGGCATTTTAAACGAATTCTACGAGTATCTGTGCACCCGAAAGGTGAAATTTGCAGATACCTTCGCGAATCGGGACCGGGCCATCACGGACGCCTTGAATATCTTTGACACGACGGACATCATCTCCAAGATAGAAGCGGATGAAGAGGAAGAGGAAATGCAGGAGGTGGTCTATTCCCTCACCGACGCGAAAAGGCTGAATCTGGAATATTATAAAAACAACATCCTTCATTTTTTCGTTCCCCTGTGCTTCATGGCGACCTCGCTCGTGAAGAATCCCGAAGACTCCATGTCGCTGGCCAAGGTGATGGGGGACTACCGGTTTCTGAAGGGGCTTTTGTGGAACGAGTTTATTTTTGACGAAAACCGGGAGGATGCCGAAGACGTCCAGGAAGTCCTGACCTACCTGCATTCCCGATCCATGATCCTGACCTCGAGGCGCGACGGCGAAGCCTGGGTGGAAATCAAAAGCAGGGGAGGCGACAAGCTCAAACCTTTTGCCGGCCTGATTCACAACTATCTTGAATCATACTGGATCGTCATCCGCAGCCTGGTGTATCTCAAGAAAAAGCCGCTCACGCAAAAGGAATGGCTGGCCAAGATCCGCTCGCTGGGTGACAGGATGTTCCGCAAGGGGGAAGTCCTGCGCGCCGAAGCCCTGTCTCAGGCCAACTATCAGAATGCCATCCTGTTTCTGGAAGGCGCGGAAATGATTACGTCCCAGACCCGGGAAGAAAAAGGTGGCCGGAGGGAAATTCTTTACAGTCCGACCAACAACCGGGCGCAGCTGGAAGTGTTGAGACGGCGCCTGTTCAAATTCCTGTAGCTCCATGCAGAAAGGTCATTTTCCCATCTCGGGAATAGGGCCTTTTGTTGTTTTATCGCCGCCTTATATTTTTTTTGCGCTGACCTTTTAAATTTGAATATTAATGATATCAGGCATATGGACACGTTCTTTTTGGCTTTATCACAAGGATGACGGCTGATTGTAAGGCGGAGTTTCCGGAGGATATAAACGGCTTAAAAAAAGTCGGAATATATGAGCCATAGAAAAATATTTGACAAACGAAGGGAAAAGTAGGAAAAGAAAACCGTTTTTCTTAGATTCTTATTAACCGACTTACTCAGGGAGGCTAGTATGCCGAAACGCATGAAAATCATTATAGCGTTTGTATTAATTATGCAGATGGTCATTCCTTATCCGGTATATGCCGCCACGGTGGGCAAGTTTACCTCGGTGGTGGGCAATGTGATTCTGACCAGAGACGGCAAAGACTACAAGCCTGTCGTCCATTCAGCCGTCAATGAGAAGGATATCATCGTTACCGGTGACGGCGCTTCGGCGGTGATGTCGTTTACCGACGACAGCACGATGACCCTGTCTCCAAAGACACGGATGCAGGTCAGAGAATTCGGCATGGAGGGAAATTCCAGAAAGGGAATTTTCTCGCTGTCGATCGGGAAGCTGGTTGCCAACGTAACCAAGTTTATCGGCGGGAAAAACAAGTTTGAGGTTCATTCGCCGACAGCCGTCTGCGGCGTTCGCGGAACATTGTTCGGACTGGAAGTGGCCATGGTCGGAACCGTCATGACGACGACCGCGACCTGTACAACGGGCGCCCTTTCCGTGTCCGCTTTGTCGGCTACGGGGGCTATCGTGGCGACCTCGTCGATTGTCGCGGGTCAGACGGCCGTTATCACTTCCACGGGCATCACCGTCGGTGCGGCCGGCGCGGCGGCCGGAGCGGGAACAGCGGCTACGACAACGGCAGGGACAACCGGTGCGGCCGGTACGGCAGGCACGACGGGTGCTGCAGGAGCAGGAGCGGCCGGCACGACATCAGCCGCGGCGACGGGCGCGGCAGCCGGTACGGCCGGCGCAGGAGCGGCAGGAGCGGCCGGTGGAGCAGCCGCGGCAGCCGGTGTCGGCGCCGGAACCATTGCCGCCACAGCGGCGGTGGCAGCCGCGGCGGTCACGGCAGTGGTTGCAACGACGGGCAAGACGGATCCAACTCCTACGCACACGACGCCCTCGCACCATTAAGAAAAAAGTTCATTGATCGGACACATAATAACATTCCCCTTTCATTAGCCGTTCATGGTTAGTGAAAGGGGAATTTTTTGTAATTGAGAAGCAGCATCATGGACGCCGAAAAAAACACAAAATTATTCCTTCATTTGAAAAAGTGGTTGGAAAAAGCGGTTTTGGACCATCGCATGATTGACGAGGGAGACCGGATTCTGGTCGGGGTTTCCGGCGGGGCGGATAGTTTTACTCTTTTGGATCTGCTCGACACTCCGATGGTCTTCATCCCGCAATTTTCTTTTATTCCCGTCTATATCGATTTGGGTTTTGACCAGGATTTTACGACCTATCGGTTGCTGGAACAATATTTTCAGGAGCATCCATATCCGTATGTTTTGGAAAAAACGGACATCGGAGTGCTGTCCCATTCAGATTTCAACCGGAAAAACCCCTGCTTTCTCTGCTCCCGCCTGCGTCGGAAGAGGATTTTTGAAATCGCCGATGAAAAGGGCTGCAACAAAATCGCTTTTGCCCATCATCGGGATGATATAATTGAAACGCTTTTGATCAATATTTTTTACGGCCGGGAAATCAGCACCATGCTGCCGAATCAATCGGTCTTCGGCGGAAAACTTCACATTATCCGTCCTCTGGCATACCTGACCGAGGGACTTGTGAAAAAATACGCGCGGGAAAGCCGGTTTCCTCTGGTGGAAAACGCCTGCCCCACAAGTGGAAATTCAAAGCGAAGCTATATTAAACAGTTGCTGGATCGGCTCGAAATGGACAATCCGGACATTCGTCATAATATTTTTACCGCCATGAGCCACGTGAAGCCGGATTATCTGATGATAAAACCGAAAAATTCATGTAGAATCAAACCATGACAAAAGAAAACACCGCTCATAAACTGATCGCGTCCAACAAGTTTGCAAGGGTCAATTACGACATCGACGATGTCTACGAAGCAGGCATGGTTTTGTCCGGTACGGAGGTCAAGGCGCTGCGCGCCGGCAAGGCCAGTCTCAAGGACAGCTATGCCGTCGTCAAAGATGATGAAGTGTATCTGCGTGAGATGCACATCAGCCATTACGACCACGGCAACCGCTTCAACCATGAACCGCTGCGGCCGCGCAAACTGCTTCTGCACAAGCGGGAGATTCGAAAGCTCTATGGAAAAACAAGGGAAAAGGGGCTGGCGCTGGTGCCGATGAGGCTGTATTTTAAAAACGGCATGGTAAAAGTGGAAATCGGCGTCGGCAGGGGAAAGAAACTGCACGACCGTCGAGAGGATATCAAGCAGAGGGAAGAGCGCCGATCGATTGCCCGGGACTTCAAATCCAAACGGATCAAGGTGTAAAATAAGGGTCTGGCCTCACCGAAGCATGGCAGATTCCGTCCAAGACGAGAGGGAAACGGAGATCTTTATGGACGGCAAAAAAGTCAGTGAAAGCAGAGTGATCATGGGGCAGGGGATGAACCCGGAAAATGCCAATCCTGCCGGCAATGTCCATGGCGGAGACATCATGAAGCTGATCGACACCGCCGGCGGCATCGCGGCAACGCGGCACGCCCGGGCGCACGTCGTGACGGCCTCCATTGACCGGATGGATTTCCATCACCCGGTGTACGTCGGGGATTTTTTAATCCTGAAAGCCTCGGTTAATTTTGTCGGCAAGACGTCCATGGAAGTCGGCGTTCGTGTGGAAGCGGAGAATCCCATCACGGGCGTCAAGCGCCATACCGGCTCCGCCTATCTGACCTTCGTGGCGCTGGACGCGAAAAAGAAACCGATGCAGCTGCCTCTCTTGATTCTCGAAACGGAAGAAGAACGGCTTCGCAATGCGGAAGCGTCCGAGAGGAGACAAATGCGATTGGCGGAAAAGAAGAAAGAAAAGAAAAAGCATGAAAAGAACGTTTAGGGGCTCGCCGCCGCTTTTCTTTGACAAATCGCCTTTTGAGGATTATAGTAAAACAAATAAAAAAAGGGGGCGTAACGGTTTCGACGGGGACATTTGAAGTTGTAGAAGCGTGCCGAGGTTCCTACAGGCCTCGTTAAACAGGTAGGAAACATATAATCGCAG
>DAOTJI010000057.1:0-16652 GCA_035448625.1 Smithellaceae bacterium
TCGCCCCCGGTCGCCGTTAGCGACCATCCTGCCCTGTGGAGCTCGGACTTTCCTCCGGCAGAGCTGCCCCTGCCCGCGATCATCCGATTTTCTCCGGCCTGGGGTATATCCTACAATTGATTTGGATTTTGTTCAAGATAACTTCTAAAAGGATATTGAGCGCCTTTATCCTTACCGGTTTAAACCTTCAGTCTTCAGTCTGCAGTCTGCTCATCGATCGCCAGATTGGCCAGCCGGTCGGCCCGGGCGTTGTGGCTGCGCGGAACATGACGGACGGTTGCGGATTCAAAGGCAGAGAGCAGTTTCCGGACGTCCTGCATCAATAGTTTCAGGTTCTTGTTTTTGACTTTGTAGGACCCGTTGATCTGGTTGGCCAAAAGCTCCGAATCCATATAAATTTCCAACTTTTTACAACCGCAGGCCAACGCCCCCTTCAGGCCCAGGATCAGCGCTTTGTATTCCGCGATATTATTGGTGCAGAGGCCGAAGTACTCCCTGCCCTCCCAGAGGACCCGGTCTTCGGCATCCGTAATCACCGCCCCGCCTCCACCCGGGCCGGGATTTCCCCGGCAGGCGCCGTCGCTGAACAATTTGATCGTCTGCTGTTTCATCGAAGGTTATTCGGAATTTTCCGGGGTTTTAAAATACATGATCCGGTTGCAGTTGGGGCAGCTCAGCATTTCATCGGAACGCTGCAATTCGTTGTAGAGCTGCGGCGGAATGTTCATGTGGCAACCACCGCAAACCGCCTTCCATACGGAAATCACCCCCAGCCCATTGTTGCGTTTTTTGACTTTTTCATACCTCGCCAGAAGATCCGCTGAAATTTTCTGCTGCAGTTCGGTGCGCTTTCGGGTCCAGCTTTCCACATCGGCGTCCACGGCATTCAAATCCTCCTCGACGGCTTTTTTATCCTGCTCGTACCGGAGAGTTTCTTGCTTCAGGGCCTCATCGTCCTCACGGACCTGGACGGAAAGCCGATCCATTTCCTCCAGAAGGGCGATCATCCGCGTTTCCGTCTCGCTGCCGGTTTTCTCCGCCGTTTCGATTTCCTTGAGCATCGCCTGATATTCTTTATTGTTTTTGACTTCCAGGAGCCTTTCTTTCATTTTGGCCATCCCGTCGCCGATCTTTTTGATGGCGGCTTCGTACTCCGCGCGTCTGGCCTTGAGTTCGTCGTGCTTTTGCCGGTTTCGCGAAAGATTTTCCCGGCGGGCCTGAAATTCATTTTCCATCGCAAGGATTTTTTCCGGCAGCCTGGTCTTTTTTGCGGCAAGCGCGACCAGCTGCGAATCGCACTCCTGCAACCCGATCAACAGCTGTAATTCTTCTTTCACTCCTGTTCTCCTTTTTTATTCCAACTTGAGGCATAAAAAAATGCACCTTTTGAGGGGTGCATTTTCAGATCGCCGGTTGATGGATCCGGTCCTGGGCGCCGCGATAGAACAACCGAAGGTTACTCGTCGCGGCTGTTGCTTCGACCGTTTTGTCGCAGCAACCCCTTGCTGGTGAAAGTCGCATCTTTCCGGCCATGGTCAATATTTTATCCATACAAAAAATTTGGTGGGCCCACCTGGAATCGAACCAGGGACCTACCGGTTATGAGCCGGTGGCTCTACCAATTGAGCTATAGGCCCGCCATTTTCAACATTCGCGCGGAGGGTAAACCGGCATCAAGGTGCGTTGCAATATACCCAATCCCGGCGCTTGTCAATACGATTTTGCCGATCGCTTGCGGGAAGAATGCTTTGCTTTCTTCAAGGATTCCTCTTCCACGATTTCCGGCTCTTCCACCTCGGATGCCACGGTTTCCTCCACCGCGACTTCCCCCGTGACCGCCGTGCCCATGCGATCGCTGATGCCGAAGCGCATCCGCAGAACTTTTTCTTCGCGCGGCGTCAGCGTGGACAAAATTTTGCGCGTCTGGTCCGCCAGATCCATGCTGATGGTGGCCTCGGAAGGAGACATGATCTTTTTGTCTTCGATAAAGTCCCCCAGATGGCTGTCTTCCTCCTCGCCGATCGGCGTTTCCAGGGAAATCGGCTCCTTGGCGATTTTCAGCACCTTGCGCACTTTTTCCAGCGGATATTCCATTTTGTTGGCAATTTCCTCCGGAGTCGGTTCGCGCCCCAGCTCCTGCACGAGGTAGCGAGACGTCCGGATCAGCTTGTTGATCGTTTCAATCATGTGAACCGGAATGCGGATGGTGCGGGCCTGGTCGGCGATGGCGCGCGTGATGGCCTGACGGATCCACCAGGTTGCATAGGTGGAAAATTTGTAGCCCCGCTGATATTCAAATTTATCAACGGCCTTCATGAGTCCGATGTTGCCTTCCTGAATCAGATCCAGAAACTGAAGACCTCGGTTGGTGTACTTCTTCGCGATGCTGACGACCAGCCGCAGGTTGGCTTCAACCAGTTTCCGCTTGGCGACCTCGGCCTTGGCTTCTCCGTCTTCAATGGAATAGACGACCGTTTTGAGTGTGGCCGTTGGAATTCCCACTTCCCGGGCAATGTGCTTCAGCCGTTTTTGCGCCTCCGTCACGGCCGTGTGGCTTCGATGCAGCCAATCAATGGACATCCTGGCTTCCTTGGCCGCCTGTCGCTCGTCCTGCTTGGATTTCCTCATCCGGGACCAGGCCTTTTCCATTTGCGTGATCGTCAGGCCGGATTCCTTCTTGAAATGATTGATCACGCGTTCGGAGCGTTCAATTTCATCCGCGTAGGATTTCAACCGAGCGATAAAACGTTGCATCTGTTTCTTGCTGAAGCGGATTTTCCGGCAAAGCGTGATGATATTTTTCGTGTTTTTCGCCAACTCCGCGGTTAAGGTTTCCCGCTGCTTGGGTTTCAGGGTCTTGGATTTGAGCTTTTCGCGCAGAACTTTGTTGCGGTCGTTGAAAAGCCGGATGCGGGCGATCAGCCGGAGCACTCTTTCTTTGTGGTCTTCCTCCTCCATGAAGCCTTCCTCATCCTCGATGTTGTCCACTACATTTTTAACGCGGATTTCACCGGATTCCAGCTTCTCGCCGATGTTGAGCACCTCGTCGATGGAAACGGACAGGCTGAAAATCGCCCACATGGTCTCCCGGGCGCCCTCTTCGATTTTTTTGGCGATCTCGACTTCGCCTTCACGGCTTAGGAGCGAAACCAGCCCCATTTCCCGCAAATACATTTTGACCGGGTCCCCGGTTTTTCCCGCGCCGGGAACCAGCGCCAGGGCTTCCTGAAATTTGGACGGCAGGGCGTCTTCGACGGGTTTTTTCACCACCAGTTTTTCTCCCTGCTCCATATCGATGATATCGATGTTTTTTTCTCCAAACAGCATAATGATATCATCGATTTGTTCCGAGGAATTCAGATCGGGCGGCAGCATGTCATTCACGTCGTCATAGGTTAAAAACCCCTTTTCTTCCCCCAAGGACAGCAGTTTTTTAAATTCATCGGACTGTATTTCTTTCGCCATTTGGATGCCCCCGAATGTTAAGTTCTGTTCAAGTATTGATTTTCTTCCTTCATGAGATTCTGCTTCTGAAAGGTCAGTTCCCGGATGAGATCCTGATCCCCGCCTTCCTGTGCCTGCCTCAGCTTGAGCTGAACCTGACGTTTTTGCTCCTTATACCATTTTTCACGGATTCTCCGCATGTTATCGAAAAAATTTCGCTCCACCGCGTCGTCCTCGGCCGAAGGCTCTTCCACGCTCATTTTGTAAAGGCGCTCGCGCAGCGGTTTGTCTTCATCCGAAGGCAGCAGGACATTGATATCCACATACCCCAGGAGTTTATAGGTCTCAAGGATCTTCTTTCCCAGTTCTTTTAACGCGGGCTCCAGACAATAATCCAGAATGTTTTCCTGCTCCACCAGGAGCGCCCGCTGCGGATACTCCAGCATCAGCCGGACCAGGTTCAACTCCAGGGGATTCAACGCCGCCCCGGAAGAGGTCTTTGGAATGGACGGCGCAGGCGCCGCTTTACGGCGGGCCTCCCGCTTCAACAGCGCCTGGTCGATGCCCGATTTTTCCGCGATGCGCCTGATAAAAAGATTCTTTTCGATCTCATTGTTGATTTTTCCAACAAATTCAATCGCTTCTTTTACCAGGTCGCGGTTTTCCTCAAACGTTTTGCCGTTTCCCAAAACGGTGTCAATATAATAATCGCTGATGGACGGCGCAAGGGCGATCAGCTCTTCCAGCCGGGCCGGACCGTGTTTTTTTACAAAATCGTCCGGGTCGCAGTTGTCGGGAAGAATCAGCGCCCGGGCGCGCATATCGGCCCCGAGAAAAAGCTCCAGCGACCGGTCCAACGCCTTGCGTCCGGCCGTATCCGGATCAAACAGGGCGACGACATCCTGCGTATAGCGCCGCAACAGCTCCAGATGATCGCGGGTCAGAGCCGTGCCCAGTGTGGCCACGACATTGCACACCCCCGCGTTCCACAGGGAGATCACGTCAAAATACCCTTCCACGATCAGGCAAAAGCCCTTCTTGCGGATTGCCTCCCTCGCCTTGTTCAGTCCGTATAAATTCTTCCCTTTGCTGTAAACCGGCGATTCCGGCGAATTGAGATACTTCGGTTCTCCTTCTTTGAGGATCCGGCCGCCAAACGCAACGATCTCCCCGGAAGCGTTTTCAATGGGAAACATCAACCGGCCCCGGAAGCGGTCATAGAAGCCTCCCTCTTTTCCGGCAATGACCAGGCCCGCCTGTTCGGCCATCTTCAGGGATAAACCGCCGCCTTCCATATCGTCTGCCAGGGAACGCCAGGCCTCCGGGGCGTATCCCAGCCGGAATTGCCGGATGATGTCTTCTCCAACGGCCCTTTTTTGCAGGTAGTCGCGGGCCGTCTTGCCCGCCGGCGAGGAAAGCTGACGGGCAAAAAACTGCGCCGCCCTCGCGTTCAGGCGGAGGATCTCATCGTGCAGCGAATCCTTTTCGCGGCCTTCCCGGCCGAAGGTTTTCACCGGCAGCAGGATGCCCGTTTTTTCCGCCAGATACTGAATGGCCTCGGGAAAGCTTTTATTGGCTATTTTCATCAGCAGCGTAATGACATTGCCGCCCTCCCCGCAACCGAAACAGTAGAAAATCTGTTTTTCGCGGCTGACGGTGAACGAAGGGGTCTTTTCCTGATGAAAGGGGCAAAGCCCCAGATAATTCCGGCCTGCCTTTTTCAGCGTCAGGTATTCGGAGGCAAGCTCAACAATGTCCACCCTGCTTTTAATCTCTTCAATCTTGCTGTCGTCAAAGCGCACGAAGGATTGCCTGCCTGTTTTGATGGTTTGAGTCCGTATCGGGAGTAACGCGTCTTACCGCGAGAGAAGCGCTTTTACCTTTTCACCGGCGGCTTTTCCGTCCGCCCGACCGGTAATTTGCGGCATCAGCACCTTCATCACCTTGCCCATGTCTTTGACGGACACGGCGCCCACCTCGGCAATCGCCTTCCGGATGATCCCTTCCACTTCTTCATCCGACATTTGCGTGGGCATGAACCCCTGCAGGACTTTCAGCTCCGCTTCTTCCTTCTCCACCAGATCCTGCCTGCCCCCCTTGGCAAACTGCTCGATGGAGTCTTTTCTCTGCTTGACCATCACGGACAGAACCTGCATCGTTTCCGTTTCATTGAGCGGCCGCATCAGATCGATTTCCTTGTTGTGGAGCGCCGTTTTCAGCATGCGCAGCGCGGAGAGCCGGATTTTGTCTTTGGCTTTCGCGGCCGCCACCATGTCTTCATTCAATTTGACCTGAACATCCATAAGTATTTTCCTCGTTTTATCCTAAGGGATCTTCCAGTTTTCTGCCTCCCAGCAGATGCATGTGCAGATGGAAAACCACCTGCCCTCCGTCGGCATTGCAGTTGACGGCCAGACGGAATCCGCTTTCGGCCACCTGTTTGATTCCGGCAACCTTTTTCGCCGCCTCGATCCATTTTCCCGTGACGTCCGCGTTCGCATCGTCCTTCATCAGTGTCGCAATGTGCTTTTTGGGGATGATAACGACGTGTACCGGCGCCATCGGATGGATATCGTCAAAAGCCAGAAACTCGCCGTCTTCGTAAACTTTTTTGCAGGGGATGTCCCCGCGGACGATTTTACAAAACACACAATCTTCCATAGGCGTTTCCTCCTGATGTTGTTATGAAGCCTTAAGCGTCTTCGCAATCGCGTCTTCCAGGGCGATGGCGCCCGTGTAAAGCGCGCGGCCGACAATCACGCCGTAAAACGAACAGTCCCTGACGGCAAGCAGGGCATCGATGTCGGCAAGCGTCGCCACGCCTCCCGACGCGATCACCGGAATGTCGACGGCCTTCGCCAGAGCCCGGGTCTGTTCCACATTGACGCCCGTCTCCATGCCGTCGCGTGCAATATCCGTATAGACAATGGCCTGGATCCCGTCACGGGCGTAGCGCCGCGCCAGTTCGACCGCTTTTTCGCCGGTCTTTTGCGTCCAGCCGCGAATCGCGACCTCCCCCCCCTGTGCGTCGATCCCCAGGATGATTTTCCCCCGATGGGTGCGGGCGGCCGTCCGGACAAACGCTTCATCCTGAATGGCTGACGTTCCCAAAATCACGCTGGACACTCCGTTTTCCAGGTAGTAGTCGACGGTTTCCATACTGCGGATTCCGCCGCCGACTTCAACCGGCACCGGGACCGATTGCGCGATTTCGACAATGATCGGCGCGTTCTTCGGCAATCCGGCGACAGAGCCGTCCAGATCCACGAGGTGAATTCTTTGGGCCCCTTTTTGAGCCCATTGCCTGGCCATGTCCGCGGGATTCTCCGCGTAAACCGTCACCCGGTTAAAATCGCCCTGCGCGAGCCTGACGCATTGTCCGTTTTTAATGTCGACCGCCGGAATAATCAGCACCTTGAGGAACTCCTTACGAAAAACACCGTCCGGAAAAGTTTCCGCGGGCATCCGCGACCCGGTCCGGTCAAGGTTCGAAGCCGGGAAAGGTTTTAAAAATGTTGTCAACCCCCAGCTTCGTCAGCTGGCGCGCAGTCAGCCACTTCGCGCCGCCCCTGAAGAAGGAAGAGGCCTGAAAAACATCTTCCATCAGAGATTTCTGCGTTTTGTCGAAAGTTCCCCGCCAGATCGTTCGGCCGTCCCGGACGGAAATCAGATGAATTTCAAAGGCAACGGCCGCGGGGCGCTCCACGGAATAATCGTAGCCCACTCTTTCCCGGTAGCGATACACAAAACCCGCCATCAGGGCATCCGCGTTCAGCTCGCGTCCGGTTTCCAGAAACACCTGCAGCAAAGACTGCTTGAGGAGGTTCGTCGATACCCGCCGGTAAACACCCGCCACCCTTTCCGGGGGGACCATCACCACCGCCTTGTATTCCCTCAACTGATCGGTCGCCATCTCCTCAACGATTTTTTCCGCGCCCCTGGAGAGGGGGCCGCTCGAATTGACGCTGCCGCAAATCGGGCATTGAACGGTGGAAGACGCCTCTTCCGGCAGCACCGCCTGAAAAGGGATAACCGCGACGCGCGTTACGGTTTTTTCATCGGCCTTCGCCGATTCTTCCGCCTGCAGGAGGCAGGGGAAAAGAACGAGGATGGCCAGAAGCCGCAGGGCCCAGCCGATGCTTTTGATCCGAACCTGGTGTAGGGTCACGAGAGGCCTGATCTTTCTTTCAAAGCGTTCCCTTGGTGGACAGAACGCCTGAAATTTCCGGATTGATATTCACCGCCTGCCGCAGGGCCCGGGCAAAGGCCTTGAAGACGGATTCGATGATATGATGACTGTTGCTGCCGTATTCCAGGGTGATGTGCAGCGTAATTCCGCTGTGGTCCGTGAACGCCTTAAAAAACTCCTTGACCAGTGCGGGATCAAATCCGCCGATTTTCCGGCGTTCATACCGGACCTTGTAAATCAGATAGGGACGGCCGCAGATGTCCATGTCCACGCGGCACAGACTCTCATCCATCGGTACGGACGCAGACCCGTAGCGGTTAATGCCCGTCTTTTTGCCCAGCGCCTGCGCGAGCGCCTGTCCCAGGCAAATGCCCAGGTCTTCCACCAGGTGATGGTCGTCGATTTCCGTGTCGCCCTTGCTTTTCACGACGAGCTTGAACTGCCCGTGACGGGCGAACAGCTCCAGCATATGATTCAAAAAGGGAATCGTCGTATCGATCCTGCTGCCGGCGGACTGATCCAAATCAACGCCCAGCGTGATATCCGTTTCCGTTGTCTTACGGACGATCTTTGCCTTTCTGGCCATGACTACCCTCCGGATTAGATGACCTTGTTCAAAGGATATTCGATGATGCCCTGCGCTCCCGCTTCCAGAAGTTGCGGAATCAAATCCCGCACGACTCCCGTATCGATGACGGATTCAATGGCAAACCATTCCTCGGAATAGAGGCTGGAAATGGTCGGGGCTTTCAGCGACGGCAAAAGATTCATCACACGATCAAGATTGGCCTTGGAAACATTCAGTTTGATTCCAACCTTGCCCATCGCCAGAAGCGACCCGGTCAAGAGCGTCCGAATCTGCTCGATTTTCTTTCTCTTCCAGGAATCCTCCCAGGCCTCGCGGTTGGCGATCAACTGCGTGTTCGTCTTCATCAGTTCATGCACGATCCTGAGCTTGTTGGCACGGATGGTCGACCCCGTTTCCGTGACTTCCACGACGGCGTCCACCAGCCCGTCGACGACTTTCGCCTCAGTCGCGCCCCAGGAAAACTCTACACTGACGCGGATGTTTTTTTCGGCAAAATACCTCCGGGTGAAGTTGACCAGCTCCGTCGAGATGTGCCTGCCCTCCATGTCCGAAAGCGAACGGATCGGCGAATCGTCGCGCACCACCAGCACCCAGCGTGCCTGGCGCGTGGAAACCTTGGAATAAATCAGATCCTGCACGGCCACCACGTCGGAGTTGTTTTCCATGATCCAGTCGATGCCGGTGAGCCCCAGATCCAGATGGCCGTCCTCGACATAGCGGGACATTTCCTGGGCCCGGACCAGCGTACAGGAAATCTCCGGATCGTCGATGTCCGGGAAATAGCTGCGGCTGTCGTAAGTGATCCGCCAGCCGGCTTTCTGAAACAAATCAACCGTATTCTTTTCCAGGCTCCCCTTCGGGATGCCCACTCTCAAAACATTCATTTATACACTTCCTTGGGATCAAAAACCTTTTCGCCGACGACCACGAAATCGCCGCCCGTGCGCTTGCGAAAAAAGCAGGAGCGATGCCCCGTGTGGCAGGCCGCCCCGCCCAGTTGCTCCACCTGCAAGAGCACCGTATCCTCATCGCAATCGATAAAAATCTCCTTGACGATCTGAACGTGACCGGAGCTTTCCCCCTTCAGCCACAGTTTTTTCCGGGAACGACTCCAGAACGTGGCCTTGCCCGACTGCAGGGTCGCCTCCCAGGAATCTCTGTTCATATAGGCCAGCATCAGGATGTCCTTGGTCTGGGCGTCCTGTACGATGGCCGGAATCAACCCGTCCGTTTTATTAAAGTTTGGTTCGATCATAGGTCCCTTCCGCGAATTGAATGATTGGCCACTCTATAAAGAAGTTTTGTTTAATGGATGAACCGCATTAAATCAAGAAAAATTTTAGCTGAATATTCATTGATTTCCGTCTTGCCTAACCATTTCAATCATGATAAAAAACCGGTCAAAATCGGACACAAATAATTCAAGGTTATGGGTTCGGAGGGTTTGGGTTATGTCTTTGCTGCTCGGAGGCGTCGTCGCCGCGGTCGTCGGGCTGATCAGTTTGATTTTCTGGTGGTCTGATTTTCTGGCCATTATTCGGGGCGCTCTGCCCATTTTCCTGTTTCTGGGAGGAGTGCTGGCCGTCTATGTCGGGTTTGACGACATTCAGGACAAAATACGGGAAGAACGACAAAGACAGAACGAGGAACTGGAACGGGCCAGGGAAGAAATCGAATCGGCGAAAGCCCAGGCCGAGCGCTACAAGGATGAACTGGAACGGCTGAAGGATGAAAAGAAACAAGGATGAAACAAGGGGTGCGCCGCATAAATACATCTTGACACCGTCGGTAAAATCACATAAGAGCATCAACCAATACATCTTTATGGACGCAATATGAGTACATTTTTCACAACAAATCCTTTCTCGCCTTATTATCCCTACATGTATTGATGCCTGCTTGCCCGATTCCTTCAGGTAAGCAGGCTTTTCCAAAAGCACCGACGCAAATCCCCAAAAAACATGAACAGCAACAAGTGGATACGTATCTATTTATGGAAAAATTAAAATGATCGGAGGAAGTGAATTCAATGAATAAAAAGAGCTTTTTCACAGGCATTTCAATAATCTTTGCGGCCGTGTTTCTTTTTTCCTGGTGCGGTTCCGGCGCCTGGGCGCAGACAACGTTGACCTACAGCATCTTTTTCCCGGCCACCCACGCGCAGGCAAAAGCCGGCGATGCCTGGGCGAAGGAAATCGAAAAACGCACCGGAGGCAAAGTAAAAATCAACATCTTCCCGGGCGGTTCGCTGACCCCGGCCGATCAGTGTTTTGACGGTGTCGTCAAGGGAATTTCCGACATCGGCATGTCCTGCTTCGCCTATACGCGAGGCCGCCTGCCGCTTCTGGAAGCGCTCGATTTGCCCATGGGCTACCCCAACGGAATGGTTGCCACCCGAGTGGCCAATGATTTCGTGAAAAAGATGAAACCCAAAGAGCTCAACGACGTCAAGGTCCTGTACTTGCACGCGCATGGCCCCGGCCTTCTGCACACCCAGAAGCCGGTCAGGACGATGGCGGATATCAAGGGGATGAAGGTCCGATCCACGGGTCTTTCCGCTAAAATCGTGGAGTCGCTGGGCGGCGTCTCCGTGGCCATGCCGCAGGGAGGAACGTATGAGGCGCTGCAAAAGGGCGTTGTCCAGGGCACGCTGGCGCCGATGGAAACCCTGAAGGGATGGAAGCAGGCACAGGTCGTCAAATACACCACCGACTGCACCAACATCGGTTACACCACCGCCATGTTCGTCGTCATGAACAGAAAAAAATGGGAGGCACTCCCCAAAGATGTGCAGAAAGTCTTTGACGACGTGAGCCAGGAATGGATTGCCGTGGCCGGCAAGGCCTGGGACGATGCGGATGCGGAAGGGTATAAATATTCCGCCGAACTGGGCAACCAGTTGATCAAGCTGTCCGCGGCGGAGCAGGCCCGGTGGAAGGCGGCCGTCAAACCGGTGGCCGAAGACTACATCAAGAGCGCCGAAAGCAAAGGCTTACCCGGCCGTCAGGCCGTCGCCGAAGTGGAGCTCCTGATCAAAAAACACGCAAAGGATAAAAAATAAAAGGACCGATTCATGTTCAGTCCGGCAAAATACCTGGCGCGCGCGGGCAGAGCGTTCAATATTCTGGCCTGCGCGGCCGTGATCGCCATGATGCTGCTGTCGGCGGCGGATGTTTTTTTGCGTCTGTTCGGCAAACCTATCCCCGGAACCTATGAACTGGTGGGATTCCTTGGAACCATCGTCGTGTCCTTCGCCCTCGCTTTCACCTCCATGGAAAAAGGACACATCGCCGTAGAGATCCTGGTGGAAAAACTGCCGCAGCGAGCACAGCTGGCCATTGAAAGCTTCTGCAACCTGATCGGCGCGCTGCTTTTCGGCGTCATTACTTACCAGGCGGTTGTCTACGCACTGGATATCCGGAAAAGCGGCGAAGTATCCCTGACGCTGCAGGTGCCGCCCTATCCCTTCATTATCGGCGTTGCCGCCGGCTGCGCCCTGCTGTGCCTGTTGCTGGTCGCCGATTTCATCAAATCCGTGCAGAGGACGATTGACGCATGACCCCGACCGCGACCGGTTTGATCGGCTTTGCCGTATTGATTGTTCTGATGTTTTTGCGCATGCCCGTGGGGTTTGTCATGGCTCTGGTCGGCTACCTGGGATTCGGCCTTCTGGTTTCCTGGAGCGCCGCCTCCAACCTCGTCATTCGCGACTTCTACTCCACGTTCAGTTCGTATAACCTGACGGTGATCCCCCTGTTTGTGCTCATGGGTCAGGTCGCCTTCCATTCGGGCATCAGCGGCCGCCTCTTCAAAGCGGCCCACAAGTTTTTCGGCCATCTGCCGGCGGGGCTCGCCATCGCCACCATCGGCGCCTGTGCCGGCTTCTCGGCTGTGTGCGGTTCGACCAGCGCCACCGCCGCCACCATGGCTTCCGTCGCCCTGCCGGAAATGAAGAAATACCGGTATGACCCGGCGCTGGCCACCGGCGTGGTGGCGGCCGGCGGCAGCCTGGGGATCCTGATCCCCCCCAGCACCATTTTCATCATTTACGGGATTATGACCGAGCAATCCATCGGCGAGTTGTTCATGGCCGGCGTCATTCCGGGGATTCTCCTGTCGTGCTTCTTTGTTCTGTCCATCCTGATCTGGGCATCCCTCCGACCGGACCTCGGGCCGCGGGGCCCCAAAAGCACCTGGAAAGAAAAATTCAGATCCCTCTTTGGTCTCATCGAAACCCTGCTTCTGTTTGTTCTGGTCATGGGAGGGCTGTTTGCGGGGGTTTTCACGCCCACGGAGGCGGCGGGCATCGGCGCGGCGGGAACGATTCTGATCGCCTGGATCGGACGGCACCTGACCTGGAAGGGGCTCAAAAACGCTCTGTACGACACCACCCGGATCACCTGCATGATTTTTGTCGTGGTCGCCGGTGCGACGGTCTTCGGACACTTCCTGGCCGTAACGAGAATTCCGGCGGATATCGGAACGTTTGTATCCGGCCTGCAGTTTCCCCCGGTGGTGATCATGGGACTCATTATTCTCATCTACCTGCTTCTGGGGTGTCTGATGGATTCGCTGGCCATGATCATGCTGACGATTCCCATTTTTTATCCGGTCGTCCTCGCCCTGGGGTTTGATCCGATCTGGTTCGGGGTCATCATCGTCGTCGTTTCCGGCATGGGTGTCATCACGCCGCCCGTCGGAATCAATGCCTACGTGGTGGCCGGCGTGGCCCGCGACGTGCCTTTGCACGTCATCTTCAAAGGTACGCTGCACATGCTCTACGCCATGATTGCGCTGGCGGTCCTGCTGATGGTCTTTCCGGAAATTGCAACCTTCCTTCCGAAGATGCTGAGATAGAGAAACAAAGTAAAGACTGAGGGCTGAAGGCTGAAGGGAAAAGATTCAGGGATTTCGGTTTTACCGTTCGACAGCTTTCATGAGATGCGAAATACAGGAAAGCCCCACCGGAAAGGTGGGGCTTTCCTGTCGGTTTGTGCGGGTTTATTCGAATTCGCCGGGCGCAATGACGGACTTTCCGGATTTTTCCTTGGCGGCGGTCAGACGGTTGCGCAGCATCTCCATAATCGCATGGAATTCGTCGGGAATGTTTTCCTCCTCCCGGTAAGCCTTTTCCACACGGTCCAGCTTCTCGAGGAATTTGTCCACCCGGACGGCAAACAGCTTGTCGTACATTTCGAGCGGGAACTTTTTGCCGAAAATCTGCACAAACAGCTTGGCCAGGTCTTCGTAACGAGGAATATAGCCGATCGGCGTTTCGATCGCCTTGTACTCTCCGTGCACCCGGCCTTCCATCCACATCAGCCAGACTTTCTTGTCCACTTTCTCGTTCAGGAATTTGCCGTCTTCCTTCAGGAAGTAGTTGGTGGCGAAAACCAGCGGCTTGACGATCAGGCGGTTGCCGAACTTCAGATGATTGGAAAGGTATGTGCCCAGCGGAACCACCAGGAAATCCAGGTTGGCCATCGGGGACAGTTCCCGAACACCCACGGCGCCGATCGTCGCGGCGGTGGTTTCCGACTCCAGCGACGCGCCGATAAACATGCCGTGGGCCCAGTCAAAGCTCTGGTACACGGGCACGGACGTATCGGAATCGCGCCCGCCGTAAATGATGCCGCTTACGGGAACGCCTTCCGGATCGTAGAGTTTGGGGTCCACGTTTTTCAGTTCGTTGAGACGGATTGTGTAGCGGGCATTCTTGTGGGCCAGCAAGATTTCGTTGCCCTTTTCATCCTTCTTGCCCTTTTTCCACTCGCCAGAAAAGTTGTATCCCTCTTCCGGAAGAATCTGGCCCATGCCCAGCCAGTAGGGCTTGTCGTCTTTTACCAGGACGTTGGAAAAAATGAGCTCGCGCGGCGTCGTCAGCGCTTCGTAAATGACCGGGTCATCGATGGGATTGACGTCTTCGATGATGCCGAAGATGCCCTGTTCGATATTGACCGCGTAGGCGCGGCCGTTTTCTCCGTGGCGGATGTAGGCGATGTCGTCGCCGACAATCTGCTGGCCCGGCACCATGGCCGTCGAGGTTTTGCCGCAGGCGCTGGGAAACGCGCCGGTAAAGTAGGTCACTCGCTTCTTGCCTTCCGGCTTGATGCCCATGATGAACATGTGCTCGGTAAGCCAGTCTTCCTTGTTGGCCTTGTAGATCGCCAAACGGAGCGCCAGTTTTTTCAATCCGACGCTGTTGCCCGCATACTGATTGTTGACGGTCAGAACTTTCTTCCCGATGACGTCGATGTAAATCCGGCGGTCCTTGATGTTTTTGGTGTTGCCCCGCTCATCGAGCTCTCCCGCGGAATGGACCAGGTAGAAGAAATCATCCGATCCGGATAGCGTTTTGAAGTGTTCGTATCCCACGCGGTAGAGCAGATCTTCACTGTGGGCGACATAAGCGGAATCGGTAATCTGCAGGGCGGCTATGGAGAAGCGGGAGTGGAGCGGCCCCAGGCAGAAGAACCGGACAAAACATTCCTTGCCCTTCATGATGCCGTCCATGATTCCGCGGATTTCCGTGAGGCCTTGCTCCCGGTCTTTCACGTCGATGATCTTGGACACCTTCATGTCGGGCGTCACCAGCAGGCAGGTATTTTTCTTGTCGCGCCCCTGGTCGTAAAAACTGTCGAAATGAACCGTGTGACCGGGCATGGCCAGTTTTTTTTCCTCGCCCAGATCCAGGGCCATCTGGCGGATGTAGCCGATATCCGTAAAGCTGTCCGTAATCACGGACACTTTCGCCGGTTTGCACAGCGTGACATACTCTTCAACGATCCTTTCCACATGAGGATTATTGAGCGCCTTGATCTTCTGAAGATTCTCTTCATTCAAAACAGTTCTATCGATGTTCAATTTCTCATTCTCCTTGAATTGAATTTTTCCTGCTTCGGTTTCACACAATACTGCGTAGTGATTTAAGGATTGAAGTAGAAACAGCCGGCATCCTGAAAACTACGGCAAGGGGATGGATAACCCCTTCGAGGTAGCGACTGTAATGGACAATCTCCTAAAAATCAATCGGTTTTTACGTCACATCCGCCGGACCGGCTTCCTCCGGATTGAAAACACGGAAGGAAACGACCTTTCGGAAAGCCGGGCATCACGGGCTACCCGGCCGGCTTGCCCTATGAAAGCGTGATGGAAACTATCTTTTATCGCCTCGGTCCGGGCGGTCCCTTCCCGGTCCGCCCCTGAAAGCGGGGCTGCCACTCCTTTGCGGTCCGTCATAGCCGTCGCGGTACTGTTTTTGCCCGCCGGGAGGACGCCGGTCCATTTCTTTCACTCCCCAGCGATTTTCTTTTTCCCAGTAGTGGTCCTTTTTCCAGCCGCGCCAGTTTTTCTTGGCTTCGCCGTAAGGAATACGGCGCTGATCCCATTCATACCCTTTCCACCGACGGTCCCGATAATCTTTTTTCCATCCCGGCGGCACCTCCCTGTAAAACGAGGGCACCCGGTTGTAATAGCTCCAGCCTCTGTCGTAGTAACGGGATCGATACCAACGACCCTCCCACGGCCGCCACCACCAGCCGCCGTAAAAGAAGATGTCGGCATCGATGTCGGGAACCGCATAAATATAAGTTTCCGGGATCACGATCACCTCCGGCGGCGCCGGAAAAACAATCGGCGGAGGAAGGGGGATATTGATTCCGATATTGACATCCACGTCCGCCATGGCCGAAACCGGCATGAAAACGACCAGCGCCAGGAAAATCATCCTGCAAAGAAACTTTTTCATTGAATCTTCTCCTTTCTTACGCCAAGCCGCCCTTTCTGTAATTGGATAAGGAGACCTGATCCGCGGCCGAAGCCTACCGCTTCGCCGGAAGGATTTCAAGCCAATAGTCATCGGGATCGTTGATGAAATAGATGCCCATCGCCTGGTTTTCAAAGCAGATGCAGCCCATTTTTTCATGCAGCGCGTGCGCGGCGGAAAAGTCGTCCACCCGGAAAGCCAGATGAAATTCATTTTCTCCCAGATCATATTTCTCCTTGCGATCCCTCATCCAGGTCAGCTCCAATTGATGGGTTGTCCGGCCGTCGCCGAGATACACCAGAATAAAACTGCCGTCCGGCGGTTCATAGCGGCGCACTTCCTTCAAGCCGAGCGCCTCCCGGTAAAAGGCCAGACTTTTTTCCAGATTCAGCACGTTAAAATTGTTGTGGGCAAAGGTAAATTCCATATCCTGTTCCTCTCCACGCCGTTTTCCCGCGGGCGAATTTCCCTGGTTTCGCCTACAGGCATTGCTTCATCATCGATTCCACCAGCTCCGGCGTGATGTCGCGGTTCTCGCCCAGTTTGACCATGCCGTGCGCTTTTAAATTCTCAATGACCTCGGGAATGACGTCCGCGCCGATGTTGTATGCGCACAGGCGGGTCGGCACCTTCATGCGTTCGAAGAAATCCCGCGTTTTCTCGAT
>DAOTJI010000058.1:0-6087 GCA_035448625.1 Smithellaceae bacterium
GCAATCTTTTCGCTGATGGACGCGGCCTTTGAAGTGGCCTCCAACTCGCACGGCACAATGGCTGTTGCTCTCAATATGAACATCAATTATCTGGCGTCACCTTCCAAAGGCGCAATGCTTGCCGCTGAAGCCAGTGAGATCAACAAAACCAAAAGAACCGCCGTTTACGACATCCGCGCCACTGACGATTCGGGAAAACTTCTTGCCACCTGCCAGGCATTGGTTTACCGTCTGGATAAACCGCTGCCGTTTCTCGAAGAATAAAAAACAGTGTTAAATTTTAAGAAATTAAGATTTAAGTTCCGTTGATTTCATGCACGGGATGTTGTCTTTTACTTAAAACTTAAATCTTAAAACTTATTCATTGATTTCAATAATCAGATACTTTTTCTTGCCCTTGCGGATGCGCAGTTCGCGGCCGCGGGCAAAGTCGTCGATCGACAGTTTTTCATCGACCGCCTTGACCTGGCGTTCGCCCACGTAAATACCGCCCTGCTCGATAAGGCGCTTGGCTTCCGACATAGACTGAGTGAGGCCGGATTTGGCGCACAAAGAGGCAATCAAAAGACCTGCGTCAAGATCCTTTCCGGCAATGGAATAGCGGGGAATTGCCGATGTGTCGGCCTCGGGCGCTTCGCGCGGAATATCGCTTGATGCAAACAGATCGGCATCCACCGGACGCGAATGGAACGCCTCCATCGACGCGCGCCAGGCGGCCTTCGCGGCATCCGTTCCGTGCGTGACTTTCGTGGCTTCATACGCCAGGACGGTCTTGGCCATGTTCAGCCGGGCGTCGGCCAGTGTCTTGACCACGGCAATTTCTTCAAGAGGCAGATAGGTAAAGAGCTTCAAAAACCTTTCGACATCCGCATCGTCGCAGTTGACCCAGTACTGATAATATTCGTAAGGGGTGGTCAGATTTCCGTCCAGCCAGACGGTTCCTTTTTCGGTCTTCCCCATCTTGTGACCCTGCGAGGTGGTAATGAGGGGAAAGGTAACGGCCTGCGCGTCTTTCGCTTCGACCTTCCGGATGAGTTCCGTGCCCGCCAGCATATTGCCCCACTGGTCGTTGCCGCCCATTTGCAGCGCGCAGCCGTAATGCTGGAACAGATACAGAAAATCATAGCCCTGCAGGAGCATGTAATTGAACTCGATAAAGTTGAGTCCCTTCTCCAGGCGGATTTTGTAGCTTTCCGCCGCCAGCATCCGGTTGACGCTGAAGTGCCGTCCGATATCGCGCAGAAATTCGATGTAGTTGATTTTGGTGAGCCAGTCGGCATTGTTGAGGAGCAGCGCGCGGCCGTCCGAAAAATCAAGATACTGCGAAAGCTGTTTGCCCAAGCACTGCGCGTTGTAGTCGATTTGTTCGCGGGTCAGCACCTGGCGCATTTCCGTCTTGCCGCTGGGATCGCCGATGAGGCCCGTGCCGCCGCCGACCAGCGCGATGGGACGGTTGCCGCAGCGTTGCATGTGCGCCAGCGCCATGATGGGCACCAGGCTGCCGATATGCAGGCTGGCGGCCGTGGGATCAAAGCCGATATAGCAGGTGACGGGGCCTTTGGCAAAAAGATCGGCGATCAGGGCCTCGTCCGTGACCTGTTCGACAAAGCCTCTTTCCTGTAAGACTTCATACGCGCTTTTCATCCCCCGCCTCCGTTTATGGATGTAATGGAACGCTGATTCTCTCGATCGCCCTGGCCCGGCCGCTTTGCCCGTCAATATCCAGCACGACGCCCTGCAGGCGGATGTCGCCCTTGGCCACGTCAAACTTAGCGGGCAGTTGGTTCAAAAATTTTTCGATGATGATATTTTTTTGTATTCCGATCACGGAATCAAAAGGACCGGTCATGCCGGCGTCGCTGATGTAAGCCGTTCCCCCCGGCAGAATTTCGTTGTCCGCGGTCTGCACGTGAGTGTGGGTGCCCAGGACCGCAGAAACTTCGCCGTCGAGGTACCAGCCCAGGGCTTTTTTCTCGGAGGTCGCTTCCGCGTGCATATCCACGATGATGACATTCGTTCTGGCCTTGAGCCGGGCAATCTGATCTTTGGCGGCGGTAAACGGGCAATCGATCGGCTGCATGAAAATTCGTCCGGCCAGATTGATCACGCCGACTTCCACGCCCGCGGCCGTCGGCATCAGCACCGATCCCGAACCGGGGGCCGCACCCGGATAGTTGGCCGGCCGGATCAGCGATTCGTACTCGCCGATAAATTCCACCGCCTCCTTTTTATCCCAGACATGATTGCCGGACGTCAGCACATCGATGTGCATCGCGTACAGCTCCTCGACAATCTCCCGGGTAATGCCGAAGCCGGCGGCGGCGTTTTCACAGTTGGCAATCACGAGGTCCACGGCATGCGCGTTGACCACGGACGGCAACAGCTCCCGAACCGCCCGGCGTCCGGGCTTGCCGACGATGTCTCCAATAAAAAGGATGTTCATTTTCTGCTCAATTTCCGGTGGGCCTATCGGGCAAAATTGGACACGCGGGTTTCCCGGATGACCGTAACCTTGATCTGCCCCGGATAGGTCAGCTCGTTTTCGATTTTCTTCACGATGTCGTTGCACAGCATGACGGCGTCGTTGTCCGATATTTTTTCGTTTTCCACCATGATGCGGATTTCCCGGCCCGCCTGGATCGCGAAGCATTTATCCACGCCGTTGAAGGAATGGGCGATCTTCTCCAGTTCCTCCAGTCGCTGGACGTAGGTTTCCAGCATTTCCCGCCGCGCGCCCGGCCGCGCCGCGGAAAGCGTGTCGGCCGCCTGCACCAGAACGCCCAGGAGCGTATTGTTGCGCCCGTCGTCGTGGTGCGTGGCGATGGCCTGAACAATGCGCGGATTCTCCCCGAACCGCTTGGCGAAGTCGGCCCCGATGGCCGCGTGCGTGCCTTCGATCTTGTGGTCCACCGCCTTGCCGATGTCGTGCAGCAGACCCGCCCGCTTGGCCTCCTTGATGTTCATTTTAAGCTCGGCGGCCATCAGCCCCGTGAGATACGCCACGTCAATGGAATGCTGCAGAACGTTTTGCGAGTAGCTGGTGCGGTACTTCAGCGCGCCCAGCATGTTGATGATTTCCGGATGAATATCATGGACCCCGCAGTCAAACGACGCCTTCTCGCCCGTCTCCCGAATGATCTGCTCGACTTCCTTTTCGACTTTTTTCACGATGTCTTCGATCCGGCCGGGATGGATTCTCCCATCCTGGATCAGCCGCTCCAGCGAAATGCGGGCCACTTCGCGCCGAATGGGATCAAAACTGGAAAGGACCACCGCTTCGGGCGTGTCATCGACGATCAGGTCGATGCCGGTGGCCGCTTCAATCGCCCGGATATTGCGCCCTTCACGCCCGATAATGCGGCCTTTCATCTCTTCGCTGGGCAGATTCACAACGGAAACGGTGCGTTCCGCCACGTAATCCCCGGCATACCGTTGAATAGAATAAGCAATGATTTCACGAGCTTTTCGATCCGCCGTAAGCTTGGCCTCTTCTTCCGCCTTGCGGACCAGCACCGCCGCGTCTCGTCTGGCTTCCGATTCCATGGACTGAATCAGAATATTCTTTGCCTCCTCCGGCGTAATACCGGCAATTTTCTCCAGCTTGTTTTTCTGTTCTTCCACCAGCGCGTCGATTTTTCGATGTTTTTCCTCGATCGCCTGCTCTTTCTGGCTCAGGGCTTTGTCGCGGTTCTCGATATTCAATTCCTTTTGTGAAAGGGCGTCCATCCGCTTATCCATGTTTTCTTCTTTGCTGCGGATGCGCCGCTCCAGGCTTTCCAGCTCGCTTTTGACCTCCCTGGTTTCCGCGTCAAAATCCGCCTTCATTTTCAGCAGATTTTCCTTGGCCTGCAAAATGGCTTCTTTCTTGATCGTATCGGCTTCCTTTTTGGATTCCTCCACAATCCGGGCCGCAAGGCTCTCCGAAGCCCTAAGCTTCCTCGCGGTAAAGATTTGTTTCAGAAGATAACCGGCAACCGCGCCCACCAAAACCGCCACTATAATCAACAGAACATACAGTATAGAGTCCGGCATCGTTTCAACCTCCTTTTATTCCGCCGAGTTCGTTGCCGCGTTTAAACATCAAACCGCACGCCTCAACAGAATTATATTTAAACCTTTCAGCCGGAATGACGAAGCAAACCTGCCGAAGGATTCATGATTCCGTTCAATCTGATTTTTACTTCGATGGGGAAAGGGACCGAGGGGAGTTAAAAAAACCCCCGCCTATGCCGTGTTGATCACGATTTTGAACCTTTTACATAAGTGGGTGCCGGTTTTGTTTGTTTCAGGCTTTCTGCCCCCGACCAGCGGGACAAGCGGACATGCACACCGCAAACAAGTATAGGCCCCGGGTTCAAAATGTTGGCTCAAAAACAAATGACAATCACGCACATCGCAGGGGTAATTCTTTAACTTGCGTTTTCGATCAATTCAATCAATTTTTCGGACCGGTGGGTCAACTGATCGCACAGGTCCTGGTTAACTCCCTTTAATTTCAAATAATCTTCTGAAATGTTCAAAGCCGCCAGGATGGCCACATCCACCGTCCGGAGTCCTTCGCTGGATTTCACAATATCTTCCATTCTTTCGTTGACATACCGGACAACCTTGGCCACTTGTTCATCTTCCGCATCACTTAAAACAGCAAGTTCCCGTCCAAATATTTTAATTTCGTAACGCTTTTTCAAAACCCACGCCCTGGAAGCTTATTGGACTACCTTTATATCTGCAAGTAAATCAAGCAACGAATCCACCCTTGCGCGAACATGGTTCCTTTCCTCATCTAGTGCGATAATTTTGCTTTTGTACCCTTCTATCTCCGATTCTTTATTTTTTAGCGCTTCCTCCAATGTTGAAATCTGTTTTTTCAAAAAACTCTGCTCGCTGACGATCTGTTTAATTTTATCCTCAAGCTCATTAAATTTCCCTATTTCCACGTTGGTTCCATCCTTTGTCCGTCAAGAATATGTGCCGGCGAGCCTGCTTTTTTCTTTGATTTTATTTATGCCAATTCGCCGTGGAGATGTCAAGCCATTATTTCGGTTTGGGAGGCGGCAAGGGACCGGAAATACCGCTCTACTTCCGACCTCATCGCGTCGCCGTCCGTCATCTTCCCCAGCTTTTCCCTCAACCGGACCGAACCGGGCAAACCCCGGGTGTACCAGAGCAAATGTTTGCGAAAAGACTTTTCCGCGAAAAGCCTGCCATAACAACGCTCTTCATCTTCCCAGTGCTTTTTTACAACCTCCTGCCGGTCCGTCCAGGAGGGGCGGCTGTGGTCTTCCCCTCCCGCCAGTAATTGCTGAATTCCTCGAAAGATCCACGGATTTCCCAATGCACCTCTCCCGATCATTACCGCGTCGCACCCGGTTTGTTCAAGCATTCGAATCGCGTCTTCAGGCTCGCGGATATCTCCGTTTCCGACGACCGGAATCCGGACGGCGCTCTTTACACGACCGATAATGTTCCAGTCCGCAGCGCCGGAAAAGCCCTGATCGGCGGTACGGCCGTGAACGATGATCGCACAGGCCCCGGAATCTTCAGCTATTCCGGCTATTTCTACGGCATTGATGGAGCCTCGGCTCCACCCGGAACGGATTTTGACGGTTACCGGCCGTTTTGCCGCCTGAACAACGGCGGTTATGATCCGGCCCGCGAGAAGGGGATTTTTCATCAACACGGCGCCGGAGCCGGTTTTAACGACCTTTTTTACCGGACAACCCATGTTGATATCGATTAAAGCGGGATTTTTCGCTGCAATCATGGTGGCGGCCCGCGCCATGACAACGGGATCGGCCCCGAACAACTGGACGCCCAGAGGCCTGTCCTCCGGGGATGTTTTCAAATATTCAAGCGTTTGAGAAGATCCGCGGATCAGGCCGTTGGCACTGATCATCTCGGTAAAGCAAAGCGAGCAGCCGAAACGGCGGGCAACCAGCCGAAACGGGAGATTCGTAACGCCCGCCAGCGGAGCGAGCAGCGCCTTACCCTGAAGATCAGAAATTATATTGGACACAAATCAAACACCATTCGCCCATCGCCTATCGCCTGTTATTCAATAGATATTTTGCGGCTTTTTCCAGCTCT
>DAOTJI010000058.1:6187-16302 GCA_035448625.1 Smithellaceae bacterium
GCCCATCGCCTATCGCCTGTTATTCAATAGATATTTTGCGGCTTTTTCCAGCTCTTCGAGCGTGTTGATTCCCATCACTTCGACATAATCGGCCGTCAGGAAGGCCTGGACCTTCCGCCCTTCCCGTACGGCGATTTCCACGATATCCGTCAGGTAATATTCTTTTTGCTGATTATCGTTTTTCACCAGGGCCAGCGCGGCAAACAAAAACTGCGTGTCCACGCAATAAATCCCCGTATTAATTTCCAGGATCCGTCTTTCATCCTCCGTGGCGTCCCGGTGCTCGACAATTTTCAAAACGTCGCCGCGGGCGTTTTTTACGATGCGGCCGTAGGCGTGAGGCCCGGGCGGTTCGGTCGTCATCACCGTCACGCAAGCCTGCGTTTTCTGATGGTGATGAATGAGCGAGCGAATCGTTTCCGGCTTCAAAAGCGGCACGTCGCCGCAGAGGATAACCGTTAGCCCTCGATAGTCCGCAAGGATGTTCCGGGCTTGCATCACGGCGTGCCCGGTCCCCAGTTGCGGCATCTGTGTCACGAACATCAAATCCGAATCTGGAAACGTATCACGCACCCTGTCCGCTTGATGCCCGACCACCACAACGATCTTCTCCGCCCCCGCTTTGCGGGCCGCCTTCAGAGAATAGTGCAACAGGGGTTTCCCTTCCAGAACATGGAGCACTTTGGCCATGTCCGATTTCATGCGGGTCCCCTTCCCCGCCGCAAGAATCAATGCGCAGAACTGCAATTTCTTTTCCAACCCCTTACCCTCCTTGTCCCGTGGACTTCCGGGGCCCCTCCAAGGCCTGAGGAGTGATCAAGAGCACTTCCCGAACGGCTTTTTGATCCGAGACCTCGACGACAAAAATCATCCCGCCGAACTCCAGCCTTTCCCGGCGCAGAGGGATTCTCCCCGCCTGCGCAATCAGAAAACCGCCGAGGGTTTCATAGTTGCCCTCCGGCAGCCTTGTCAAAAGGATCTGGTTCAAATCCTCGATTTTCATCCGGCCGTTCACCAGATACCGGCCCGGGGCCGTTTTCTTGTAAAGCTTTTCCCCCTTGTTGTACTCTTCATCGATGCTCCCGACAATTTCCTCTCCGATATCCTCCATCGTCACGATCCCGACCGCGCCGCCGTATTCATCGACGACCACCGCCATCTGCTCGCGCCGCCTCTGCATATCCATCAGGAGCGGGCCCGCCTTTTTGGTTTCCGGAACATAAAACACATCTTTGCGCATGCAGGAGGCAACCGTCGCGTCGGCTTTCGCTTCCGGGGACTGCTGATTCAAGAGCGCATCCAGAAGATCAAAATAATGCAGGATGCCGACGATATTGTAAGCCGTGTCGGAATAAACGGGAATGCGCATGTATTTCTTCGCCGCGACCACGCGGGCCGCCTCATTGAGATTCATCTGCTGCGGCAGGGCCGTCAGCGCGGAAATGGGAACCATAATCTTTTCCGCCGTGAGTTCGGAGAAGTCGAAAACACGGCTGACCATTTCCTTTTCCGTCGTCAGAATGTCGCCGCCTTCCGTTTTTTCCCCCAAAATGTACTTTAACCCTTCCTTGGTTATGTAAGAGTGCTGCCGGATTTTCGGATCGGAAGAAAGATTCACCGCTCCGCGCGAGATCGCAGCGACCGAGTAGGCCAAGGGATAAAAGACATAGGAGGAAAGACGGATGAAATGGGCCACCCGGATGGCCATGAAATCCGCATAGTGCTGGAAGATGCTGCGGATAATGATAATGATGAACAACGTGGGAAGCATAATCAGAAAGGCGATTTGCTCGCCCTGCTTCGCGCCGAAATATTGAATCAGAAGCCCCGTCGCCAGCGTGGATGCGGCGATGACGGACAGATTGGTGCCGATGAGCGCGGTGGAGATAAACCATTCGGGATGCTCCTTCAACTGGACCGCCCGGCGGGCGGCGGACGATCCTTTGCGCGCGTAATATTTGATCTTGTTGATATCCGAAGAAAACAACGCGACTTCCCCCCCGGAATAGAGGGCTTCCAGAACCAGACAAAGCATGATGACGGCGATCATCAGATAGAGGCTCATTCTTCCGCCTCCGTCTTCGCGGGCTTTTCCTTCTCGATCCGGATTTTCAGAATTCTTGTTCTGCCCACGCTTTCCACTCGGAAAGTATGGCGCTCGAACCGGATCAGGTCTCCGCGCTCCGGCATCTTCCCGAACAGGTGCAGAACAAAGCCGCCGATGGTGTCGAATTCCTCCAGCGGCAGGGAAGCCTGCAGCAGGTCGTTGACCTGTTCGATCGACATTCGGCCGGGAACCACCAGAGTGCCGGCGTCCGGCATGTCGCACTCGCAGTTGGCCGTATCGTCATCTCCGTAGGCCTCTTCAAACAGATGCTCCAGAATATCATCCAGCGTCACCATGCCGGATACGCCTCCGTATTCATCCACGACAATGGCGATCTGTATCGATTTTTCCTGGAAATCGGAAAGCAGTCCGTTGATCGTTTTGCTCTCGGGGACAAAATAGGGCCGGGCCAGTATTTTCTCCATCGAGAGCGGCGATCCGGAAGGCAGCGCGCTGTTGAGCAGGTCGCGGGCAAAAAGAATGCCGACGATGTCATCCCGGTCGTCCCGGTATACGGGAACCCGTTCGTAGCGGCTCTTTACCACTTCCCGGATAATGTCCGCGACCGGCAGTTCCAGCGCAAGGCAAAACATTTCCACGCGGGGAATCATAATGTCCGTCACCGGCCGGTCTCCCGATTCAAAAATCGTTTTGATGAGCTCCTTCTGGGATTCGTCCACCACGCCTTCGCGACTGCCCGCGTCGATCAGATCTTTGAATTCATCCTCCGTCAGGATGTCGGCTCCGCCGGTCGTGCGCTGGTCCAACCGCTTCAGAATCAGATCCGGCGTTTTTTCCAGCGCAGCGACGATCGGAAATTCCAGACGGGAAATCAAAAGCAGCAGCGGCGCCACGGCCGACGAAATCTGCATGGGATACGTCACGCCGAAGGTTTTGGGAATGGCCTCGCCGGCCAGAAAAAGAACGATGGACGTTACCACGATGGAAATCCATTGCCCGTTTACGCCGAACAGCGAGATGAACAGGGACGCGGCGAGAATGGAAATGCTGATGTTGACGGCTTCATTGCTGGTCACCACGGTGATGAGCAGACGGCGGGGATGCTCCAGCAGCTTCACCACGGAATTGAGAAAAGGATAGTTGTCCGATTTCATCTTGTGCAGATGAAGGTCCGAAAGCGACAGGAGGGCCGCTTCCGCGGACGAAAAAAAACCGGAAAACAAAAAAAGGATCAGCAGGACAATGATATCGGAACTCAAAATGGATTCAATTACCTCACTGCAATGATTCGATGTGTCTTTTTTATCAGATTCCGCAGGAAAGATACAGCACTTTCCGGCCGGGTTCCCTTTGCGGACGGGTCCTTCGGCCTTCCGGATTATTCCGTTGACATCGTAAAGCAACCTTCCTATACTTCGCCACGAACAAAACAACCCTTCAGGAGACCTTGACATGACCCATATCTTACTGGTCGGAAACGGCGCGCGGGAACATGCGATGGCCGAAGCCGTCGCCCGGTCCCAAACGACTCCTTCCCTGTTTGCCTGGATGAAGTCCAACAATCCGGGAATCGCTTCCCTTTCCCGAAAAATTCAAATCGGCTCCTACTCGGACCTTGCCGCGATCACCGGATTTGCCCGGGAAAACAAAATCGATTTCGCCGTGATCGGGCCGGAAGATCCGCTGAATAACGGCGTGGTCGACGCGCTTTCACAAAACGGCATTCCCGCCGTCGGGCCGAACCGAAGCCTGGCACGGCTGGAAACATCCAAATCTTTCACACGGAACCTGGTCGAAAAATATCACATCCCCGGCAATCCATTGTATCGGGTTTTTACGTCGTTGGACGGCGTAAAGGAATTTTTGAATGACCTCGACGCCGTCGTTCTCAAACCGGACGGCCTTACGGGCGGCAAGGGCGTCCTCGTGCAGGGTGATCATTTCACCACGAAGGATGAAGCGTTTTCGCTGTGCGCGCAGATCCTGAAGGGCAGCGGCTCGGTGATCGTGGAGGAAAAGTTCGACGGTGAGGAATTTTCGCTGCAGTGCCTGTGCGACGGCAAAACCGTCATCGGTACGCCGCTGGTGCAGGACCACAAAAGGCGCTTTGACGGAGATCAGGGCCCCAACACGGGCGGCATGGGCTCCTACTCTCTTGCGGACCACTCCCTGCCTTTTCTGAAGCCGTCGGACATCGAAGAAGGCCTCAACATCACGCGCCTGGTAGCGGCGGCGCTCTGGGAGGAAACCGGCAGCCCTTACAAGGGCGTGATGTACGGCGGTTTCATCGCCACGAAAAACGGCGCGCGGCTCCTGGAATACAACGCGCGCTTCGGCGATCCGGAGGCCATGAACATCCTGCCTCTTTTGAAAACCGATTTTGTGGACATCTGCAAACACATCCTCGACGGGACGCTCGATCGACTGCACATCGAATTTGAAAAGAAAGCCACGGTCTGCAAATACATCGTCCCGAAAGGCTACGGTCTGCCTGCCGATCATCCCGATGCGGCGTCGTCGAAGGCGAAGATAACGGTAGGCGGCGTGGGCGCGGCCAGACTTTACTATTCATCCGTGGATCAAAGGGAGGACGGCCTGTATCTGAGTTCTTCGCGTGCCATCGGCATGGTCGGGATTGCCGATACACTGGACGCCGCCCGCAAGATTGCTGAAGAAGGCGTCAAAGCCGTGAAAGGCCCCGTCGCCTACCGGGAAGATATCGGCACGCAGGCCCTGATCCAAAAGCGCATCGACCACATGAAGAAGATCAGGATGTTGTAAACGGAACCCGTAAATCGGATGGAATGCATCACTCGGCCAAGGGTTTCCGATCCGGTCCATTGCTATGAGTCGCAGAAGCTTTTTCTGCCGCCGCCGATAGGCAGTGGTGCCGGGGGAGAATGGAGATGAAAAAGCTGCCTGCAGGAATCTGGGCTCTCGGATTTGTATCCTTGTTCATGGACATATCCTCTGAATTGATCCACAGTCTGCTTCCCATTTTTATGACAGTTACCCTGGGAGCCTCCGTGATTGCCGTTGGATTCATCGAGGGAATTGCAGAGGCCGCGGCCGCAATCACGAAAGTGTTTTCAGGAATCCTCAGCGACTACATCAGGAAACGAAAAATCCTTGCCCTGGCGGGATATGGACTCGCCGCCATCACAAAACCGTTGTTCCCCCTGGCCACAACGATCAGCTGGGTTTTCAGCGCGCGTTTCATCGACCGGATCGGCAAAGGCATTCGCGGTGCGCCGCGCGACGCATTGGTGGCGGATATAACCCCTCCTCATCAGCGAGGGGCTGCGTACGGCCTCCGGCAGGCGCTGGATTCCGCGGGAGCCTTTATCGGTCCGTTGGCGGCGGTCGTCCTGATGGTCTGTTTTGTGAACGACATCCGAAAAGTTCTCTGGATTGCCGTAATCCCTGCTTTCATAGCGATGGGTGTGCTGATTTTCGGCGTTCAGGAACCCGAAAGGAAGGAAAGTCCAAATCCTACGGGAAACCGATTCTTTTCGATTCGGGACGCAGGGCTTCTTCCCTACCGCTACTGGCTGATATTGGGCCTCAACTTCATTTTCACACAAGCCCGCTTCAGCGAGGCGTTTCTGATCCTGCGTGCACAATCGGTGGGGCTGGCTGTCGGATTTGCGCCGGCCATCATGATAATAATGAACGCCGTTTACGCACTGACCGCCTACCCGGCCGGAATCCTGACAGACCGCATCAGGCCAAGAACCATCCTGGCTGCGGGGCTTGCCGTCCTGATCGCCGCGGATATCCTGTTCGCCACAGCCGACACACCCCTTCCCGTATTCATCGGCACGGCCCTCTGGGGGCTGCATATGGGACTGACTCAGGGACTATTCTCCAAACTGGTGGCCGATTACGCGCCCGCCGGGCTCTGGGGTACGGCCTTCGGTTTTTTCAACCTGGCGACGGGCATTGCTCTTTTGACGGCGAGCGTTGTCGCCGGCTTTTTGTGGAGTATGGTTGGCGCGCAGGCGACGTTTTTCGCCGGAGCAGCCTTTACGGCTCTTGCTTTCATCGGCCTTGTTTTATTTTCTAGTGATGGAACAGCCGGAGCCCGCAAAAGGCCATGACGATTCCGTACTTGTTGCAGGTGTCGATCACCTGCTGGTCGCGTATGGACCCGCCCGGCTCGACGATGGCGGTGACGCCGCTGCGGCGGGCGCGTTCGATATTGTCGCCGAAGGGGAAAAACGCATCGCTCCCCAGGCAAACACCTGTGACGTCGGCCAGCCAGGCCTTTCTTTCTTCCATGGGAAGCGTTTCGGGCCTCCGCGTGAAGGTTTCGTCCCATACCTCCTCGCCGATCACATCTTCGGGGGTGTCGCCCAAATAAACGTCGATGGCGTTGTCGCGGTTGGGTTTGGAAACGTCGTCGCGGAAAGGCAGATCCAGCACTTTAGGCATATGCCGAAGCTGCCAGAGGTCGGCCTTTTGGCCGGCCAGCCGTGTGCAGTGGATGCGGCTCTGCTGGCCCGCGCCCACGCCGATCACCTGGCCGTCCTGCACGTAGCAGACGCTGTTGGACTGCGTGTATTTGAGCGTGATGAGCGCCAGCACAAGATCGCGCTTCTGCGCATCGGAAAGTGTCTTGTTTTCGGTCACGATGTTTTCCAGCATGCGGGCGTCGATTTTCAGTTCATTACGGCCCTGCTCGAAGGTGATGCCGAACACCTGCTTGTGCTCAATGGCGGCGGGAACGTAGCGGGGATCGATGGACACCACGTTATAGTTTCCGCCTTTCTTGGATTTCAGAATTTCCAGCGCTTCGGGCGCATAGCCCGGCGCGATGATACCGTCGGTGACTTCATTCTTGATGATTTTCGCCGTGGGAACATCGCACGGATCGGACAGAGCGATCCAGTCTCCGAAGCTGCTCATTCGGTCCGCGCCGCGTGCGCGCGCGTAAGCGCAGGCCAGAGGCGAAAGCTCCATGCCCGGCGCGATGTGGTACATCCGGCGCAATACGTCGTCCAGAGGAAAGCCCAGAGCGGCGCCGGCGGGGGACACGTGTTTGAAGGAGGCGGCGGCCACCTGCCCGGTGTTTTCCTTCAACTCCTTCACCAGCTGCCAGCTGTTGAGCGCATCCAGAAAATTGATATAGCCGGGTTTTCCGTTCAATACCGTCACCGGCAGGCTGCCTCCATCCGCCATGAAGATTCGGGCCGGCTTCTGATTGGGGTTGCAGCCGTACTTCAGTTGTATCTCATTCATGGGTTATCCCTCCACCGCTTGATATTTGTTGATGATGACGTCTTCATACGCCTGTGTCGTCAGTTCAACAGCACGGACAAAGAGGCTCACCTTGTTGTCTTCATTCAAGGCGCTCCAGAGCCTGCCCGCCCATTCATTGGGGTCCGCCTCGTCAACCGACACGCGCAGGGGCTCGCCTTCAAAGCTCGGAATCGGATTGCCGTTGCATTTGTAGGTGCTGATAAAGTGCCCTTCTCCCGCCTGCGGCTCCGGATAATCAAAGGTAAAACGCTGGACGCTGCCTTCATTCCCGTCGCAGCTCTTCAAAATGCTGAGCTTGTAGCCGCCCGAGCGCATGTCCGTCACACCGGAAATGCGGGGCGTCCAGTTGGGTTTGTCGTCTTCGAACGTCCGCGTAGCCAACGCCGCTTCAAAATTGTAACCGGGATGGCGGTTTGCGGCCATAAAATCATGAACGGTGTCGGTCTGATCGCCGTTGGTCACAATCGTCGTTTCGGCAAAGGTCAGGACCGGATTGTAAATGATGAGATGCGGGTCCGTCATTTTGGAAGGGTCGGCCGCCTTGGTGCGGATGCCGCCGTCGATGGGATCGAACACGCGGTTGCGGCTGTTGGCGCTGCGACCCATGATAAAGTAGGCGATCATGGATTTTTTGCCGTCCGGGGTTTTTCCGATGCAGATGCCCCGGCCCGGATACTCGTTTCCGGCCAGATACTCGTATAAGTTCGTTTTCATTATTCTTTCTCCCTGTTGCGGATTGTGGCATTTCAGTTTTGCCGCGGGAGTATATGAAGAGACGTTTCGTCTGTCAACCGGATTCGGCAAATAAATTCACAACAACAAACCTTCAGTCCGCCTTCCACCTTCGGCCTTCGGTCTTCAGTCTATCAAGCTTTCTGCAATTTGGGGAATTTTGCATCCAGGGTTTTGTTCCATTGGTCCAAAACCTTCCGGATGCTTTCCATCAGCTCCGTTGCATCGCCTTCGATCGTGATGGATTGAATGGTATCACCCTGCGCTATGGCATTGACCACTTTCTGATCCTCGCCGCTTTCCACCTCGCCGAATACCGTGTGCTTGCCGTCAAGCCAGGGTGTCGGCACATGCGTGATGAAAAACTGACTGCCGTTGGTTCGGGGACCGGCGTTCGCCATGGACAAAATGCCGGGCTTGCCGTGGCGGAGCCCCGCCACAAACTCGTCGGGAAAGGTGTAGCCGGGACCGCCGCGGCCGTCTCCGTTGGGACAGCCGCCCTGAATCATAAAATCGGAAATGACGCGATGGAATTTCAGTTGGTTGTAGTATCCGCGTCGCGCCAGATTGACAAAATTGCCCACCGTCAGGGGCGTTTGATCGGCAAACAACGCAAGCCGGATGGCGCCTTTGTCTGTTTCAATGACTGCCGTTAAACTGTTTTTCATGTCCGTCTCCTTTGATCAGCGATGGGGAACTCTAGAGAGCATCCCCGGATATGTCAAGATAAAAACCATCTTGCAAAAGCTGTGAAAGTGCGTTAAGGGATTCCTGAATTATTCACTTATTTCAAATCGTTACAGAGGAGTCCGCATGAAAGCCAAAAACGCCGGGAAAAAGATATTGGTCAGCGTGGTCATGGGCAGCGACTCGGACCTGCCGGTCATGACCGAGGCTGCAAAAATTCTTGACGAATTCGGCATCAGCTATGAGCTGATGTTGACGTCGGCACACCGCACGCCCAAACGAACAACCCAATTCGCCAAAACAGCCGCCGGGCGGGGTGTGAAAATCATCATTGTCGGCGCGGGCGCCGCGGCGCACCTGGCCGGTGTCATTGCTTCACAAACCCTGCTTCCCGTCATCGGCGTGCCCATTGACGCCACCTCCCTCAAAGGGCTGGATGCGCTGCTTTCCACCGTGCAAATGCCCGGCGGCATTCCCGTGGCGACCATGGCCATCGGCAAGGCCGGCGCGAAAAACGCCGCGCTTTTTGCTCTGCGCTTTCTGGCACTGGAAGATAAGGCCTTAAGCGTCAAGCTCTCCGCTTATGTAGCGAAGATGGCCAGGGACGTGGAAAAAAAGCAGGAAAATCTTTCATGCCTCAAATCCTGAAAGTCAACGCTGATCGTTCGGAAGAAGATGTCATCCAAAGCGCCGCCGCAATCATTTCCCGCGGCGGCGTTATTGCCTATCCCACTGAAACGATCTACGGCCTCGGTGCGGATGCAACCAACGAACAGGCCGTTCGCCGAATTTTCGAAATCAAGGGACGGAATTCGAACAACCCCGTTTCTTTAATCATCGGTCGTTATCAGGATGTTTATCCGCTGGTCCGTGCATTGAAAGCCCCTGGCGTTAAGCTGATGGACGCATTCTGGCCGGGGCCTCTGACGATTGTTTTTGAGGCGGCAAGCGGTATCTCTCCTCTTCTGACGGCAAATACCGGGAAGATCGGCATCCGGCTGTCCGGCCACGACACGGCCAGACGAATCGCCCGGGCGGTGGGCAAGCCGTTGACGGCCACCAGCGCGAATTTATCCGGCAGGCCGGAATGCGCAACGGCGGATCAGGTCATTGCTCAACTCGGCGACAGACTGGACGCCATTGTCGATCTGGGGAATACAAACGCCACCGCAGGCTCCACCGTCATTGACGCCACAACGGAACAACCGGTTATCTTGCGGACAGGCGGAATTTCCCGCGAAGAAATCTTACAGAAGACCGGCATTCAAATTCGCTGAATCTGCTTTTCACTCGTTGCTCGTCACTCTTCATTTCTTCCCATACCCGATATTCCTGGCCGATTCTTCGATGGAAGTGAGCACCGCCG
>DAOTJI010000059.1:0-16111 GCA_035448625.1 Smithellaceae bacterium
TGTCAAGAAGAAATTGCATTATTTACCGATTATTTTTTAATATTTTATTAGCTCCATGTTTCCGGGCGTTTACGGTGCAATTCTCCCGCGGATCATGAAAGAAAGCCCCCGGCTGCAGAAGCATTCAGGGGCTCTCGTAAAACATTCGGAAACGGGGTTGCCTTCCTGTGTACTCGCCGCCCGGCTACTGGGGCAGCGCCCCGGTAAAGATCTCTTCCAAACAGCCGTTGACGACGGCCGGTTCTCCCGTCGTGATGTAGTCCAGATATCCGTGAAGGTGCTTTAATTCGGTCCCGATGTAAAACTGATCCGAAAGGACTTTTCCGTAGTAGAAGGCCGCTTCGGCATTGTCTTTCGCGACGGCTTCTGCCGCAAGACCGCCTGCAAGAGCTTTGAGTTTGGGGACGGCCACGGTCATGGACCACAGGTGCATCCAGGCATGGGCGACCATCCGCATGGCCTGCTGCAGCGGCTGGGCAACCGCCAGAATGTCCACGATCTTCCGGGCATCCCGCATTGTGGCGAGCATCTGCACCGTTTCGTCCATTCTTTCCGCCGCGGCTTTTACGATGGCGATGTATTTTTCATCCACGATTCCCCGGGCTCTCTGGGCCGTTTGCGCAATGCGTTTTCGGAAAACCTTGTAATTGAACATCTCCGGATTCATGAGGAGCTTTCTCATGGTCAAATCCATGGACTGGATGCCGTTGGTGCCTTCATAAATCGCCAGAATCTTGCAGTCGCGGGCCAGTTGTTCGATCGGATACTCCGAACAGTAGCCGTAGCCGCCGTAAACCTGCATGGCCTCGGAGGTGACAAGCCAGGCCAGATCGGTGTTGCCGGCCTTGCACAAAGGAATCAGGAAATCCAGAAGCCCCTGCGCCTCTTTGCCTTCATCCGTTCCTTTCCCGACCTGCGCCATGTCCGCGCAGTACGCGGCCAGCAGCGTCAACATCCTCATCGCTTCCACCTGTGATTTCATCCAGAGAAGCATTCTCTTCACGTCGGGATGCCGAATGATCGGAACGGAGGTGAAATCGCCTTTTTTGGCCGGATCCTGGCCCTGGAGACGGTTTTTCGCGTACGTCACCGCGTGCATGTAGGCGGAGCTGGCTGTTCCCAACCCCTGCTGGGAAACATCGAGGCGCGCTTCGTTCATCATCTGGAACATGATTTTCATGCCCTGACGCTCCTGGCCTAAAAGCCAGCCGATGCACCGGTCGTTGTCGCCGAAAGACAGAGAACAGGTGGCCGACCCCTTAATGCCCATTTTGTGTTCGATGCCGGTGGTCGTCACGTCGTTGCGCGCACCGAGGGTTCCGTCCGGATTCACGAAAAACTTCGGAACAATGAAAATGGAGATGCCGGGGGTTCCGGGAGGATCGCCGTCGATTCGCGCAAGGACAGGATGGATGATGTTCTCGTAAAGATCGTTGTCGCCGGCGGTGATGAAAATCTTCTGGCCGGTGATTTTGTAGGTGCCGTCGGGCTGACGAACAGCGCGGGTTTTCAGCGCGCCGACATCGGAGCCGGCGGAGGGTTCGGTGAGGCACATTGTCCCGCCCCACCGACCGGAAACCATTTTCTCCACATACGTTTTCTTGAGTTCTTCGGAACCATGATGAATGATCAGGTTGCAAGCGCCGACTTTCAGCGTATCGTACGAGCTGAAGGCCACGCCGGCCGCGCAGAAGTACTCCATCGCGGCGCGGTAAATGGTTTCGGGCATGCCGCTGCCGCCGAATTCGGGACTGTTGCTCAACCCCGAAAATCCCGCTTCCCTGTAACTTTTCATGGCCACATGAAAGCCTTCAGGTACTGTAACGGTTTTGGTGGCCGGATCGTATTTTGCGCCGGTTTTGTCGGCCTGGGCGTTGGAGGGATAGACCTGTTCGACGGCGATCTGTTCGGCAAGGTCCAGGGTCGCCTCGTACGTGTCGCGATCGAAATCAGCAAACCTTTCATACCGGTTGAGTTTGTCCGCCTCCAGCACTTCAAACAGGACAAATCTTTGATCTCTGGAATCAAGCAACGGATTTAATGCCATGATTTAACTCCTTTATTTTATTTTTACAGGCCGCGCCGGAAAGTTCAGCAAACGCAGGTCCTGCTTTTTTGCACCATCATTTCGTGTGGGGGCTCCCTAGCACACTTGAAACAAAAAGTCATCAGCGATATTGAATCCGCAGCGAACGCTTTTTCCGGCCGCCGGCCGACCCAAACCCGTGCAGCCCAAAACGCAATCTTCCGGCCGGCTTAAACCCCTTCGCGGCCGACGGCGGCAATGCCGCGTGAACACTTCCACTTTGACCTTGACAAATGCGGGTGACTGTGGTTTAGCCAATGCCCTATTACTTTTAGGGGTTTAACATGAAAAAGACTTTAACGAATAAATCCAACACCAAGAGAAAAAGGACCCACGGATTTCTGGTCCGCATGGCGACCAAAACCGGCCGTCAGGTGCTGAGCCGCAGAAGAGCCAAAGGCAGAAAAAAACTAACCGTTTAATTTTGCCCTTGAACGCTTCGAAGGGATGTTGGGTTTCTTCAGCAATGAAAACACAATCTTTCCGAAGAGCGGAAAAGGTAACCAGTAAGAGCAGTTATCGGACCATTTACGAACAGGGGGTCAGAAGCAGTTCGCGATTCTTTACGCTCATAACCTGCGGCAACCCGAAGGGCGCCAAACGCCTGGGAATTACCGTCACGAAGAAAACGGGCAACGCCGTTTTTCGCAATCGAATGAAAAGGCTTCTTCGGGAATTCTTCCGCCGCAACAAGGACTTGTTTCCAGCGGGGCATGACGTCGTCGTCATGGTCAAAAAAAAGATACCGCCTCTTACCTATCAGGAAACAGCCAGGGAATTGACCGAACTCTTCTTGCGGAAAGCCGGCAAATAAAGCATGTTCAGGAAAACCTTGGTCAATTTCTTTGTTTTTCTCATTCGTCTGTACCAAGCCTGTATCTCTCCATTCTTTTTTGCGCCCTGCTGCCGCTTCTCCCCGTCCTGTTCGCAGTATGCCATTGACGCGATCAGGCTGCACGGACCGGGCAAAGGAGCCTGGCTTGGGGCAAAGAGAATTCTGCGCTGCCATCCCCTGCATCCCGGCGGATACGATCCCGTCCAGTAAACAAGAAATTGGGAGGTATGTTCATGGACAAAAGGACTATTCTGGCCATCGTCCTTTCTCTGGCCGTTCTTTTGGTTTATCAAATCTTTTTTGTCAAGCCGCCCGTTCCGCAAAAAGGCGCCACCGGGCAAACATCCGCCGAACAGGTTCAGCAGGATAAGGCCGCCCCTTCGGCACCCGCTCCGGTTCGTGCAACGGCTCCGGCCAAGCCAGAACCGAAACCGTCCGCCGCCCGACCGCAGACGCCTCCCCGCGACATTCTTGTCGAAACCGATCATTACACGGCCGTTTTCTCCACCCGCGGCGCTGCCCTGAAATCCCTGAAGCTCAAAGGCTATTATCAGGAATGCCACGAGTGCACCGATGACATCTGGCCGAAAATCAAAGGGCTGGTGACCGGCCCAAAAGCCCCCCCGAAGCCCAAAACTTCGGAGTTTGTTGAACTGGTCGATGTTCGCGAAGGCATGCCTTATCCGCTGACGGTGACCTTCCCCGAATCCGGCGCCGATATCGCCTCGGATGAGGTTTTTGACACGGCCGGAAGCCGTCTGGATTTAACCGGCCGGCTCGAGAAGCAACAGCTGATTTTTTCCAGATCCACAGGGAGCGTCAAAATTGAAAAGATTTATTCGTTTGATCCCTCCGGTTACACGTTGAGTCTGGACGTAAAGGTTCACAATCTCACGGAAGCGCCCATCACACAGATTCCGCAGTTGAACTGGCACCAGTATGTCGATCCGCAGAAGATCGACGACAGTTACGGGCATGAAGGCCCTATCGTCTCGGTTGGCGGCAGCATCGAACCGCAGGTTGTGAAAAAGATGCAGGGGCAATCCGTTCAAGGCCCGAACGTTTTGTGGGGGGCGTTCGAAAGCAAGTATTTTATCGCATCGTTTATCCCGGAAAATCCGTCTTTGACCAATGCCGTTCTGACCCTCAACGATGCCAACATGGTCGGCGTCGGCTTGAAGGGCCGCAAGGAAATCATCCCCGGCGGGCAGAACAGCGTTTTTTCCTACTCGCTGTACCTCGGCCCCAAACAGTACGATCTGCTGAAGAGACTGGGTGTCGGTCTGGAAAACGCCATTGATTTCGGATGGTTTAAATGGCTGGCCATTCCGGCCCTTTATATTCTCAACTTTCTCTACGGATTTGTCCTCAATTACGGCATTGCCATCATTATCCTGACCACGATCATCAAAATCGTCTTCTGGCCGCTGGGCAACATGAGCTACAAGTCCATGAGCGAGATGAAAAAACTCCAGCCGAAAATCGAGGCCCTGAAGCAAAAATACAAAAACGACCAGACCAAAATCGGCCAGGAAACCATGGCGCTTTACCGGGAGCACAAGGTCAACCCCTTTTCCGGCTGCCTGCCCATCCTGATTCAGATCCCCGTGTTCTTCGGGCTGTATAAAGCGCTGATGTATTCCATCGAGCTGCGCCACTCGCCTTTCTTCTTCTGGATTCAGGATTTGTCGGCAAAGGACCCCTACTACATCACACCCATCATCATGGGCGCAACGCAGTTCATCACCCAGAAGATGACGCCCGCCATGGGCGATCCGACGCAGCAGAAGATCATGCTGTTCATGCCGGTGATTTTTACCTTCTTCTTCCTGAATTTTCCGTCGGGACTGGTGATCTACTGGCTGTGGAACAATATTTTACAAATCGGGCAGCAGTACTACATCAATAAAAAGCTGGCCACGGGATAGGATCTACGGAGTTCAACATGAGCGCAAAAACACTGGACATAGAAGAAAAAACCATAGACATTGCCATTGAGCGGGCCTGCCGGGAATTCGGCGTCGGGCGCGAAAAGCTCAACATCGAAATCATTTCCGAAGGGTCCAACGGATTTCTGGGAATCGGCGCGAAAAAAGCCAAAATCCGCGCCTCGCTCTTTTCCTTCGACATGGACTTCTCGCTCGAGGAATCCAAACGGAAGGCGGACCGTCCCGAAGAAAAATCCGACCGCAAAACGGAAAGGGACGCTGAACGCCCGGCGGAAAAGAAAACGGAAGCGAGGCACGAACCCCGGCAGGAAAAACGCCGTGACGACAAACGTGAAGATAAAACGGATCCCCGGGCGGCGAGGTCCGCTCCGGCGGAACCCAGAGCATCCGCTTCCCGTCCGGCCCGGGTGAAACCGGCTGAGCCGGCTGTGCCGCCTGAACAGTCCCCTTCTCCCGCTGCGCCGCCAGTGGAAGCGGTTCCCGCCACAACACCCGCGGCGCTCATGGCGAGAGATCTTCTTGCCGGGATCCTCGCCAGGATGACGTTTGAATGCCAGGTGACCGCCACCGAAACGAACGAAACCATCATCCTCAGCATCGCGGGGGATGACGGAGGGCTCCTGATCGGCCGCCGGGGGCAGAATCTGGACGCGCTTCAGTATCTCCTCAACAAATCCATCCATAAATCGGAAGCGGGGCGCAAGATGATCGTGGTGGATTCGGAGGAGTACCGCAAAAGAAGAGAAGAGTCCCTGCTGGCGATGGCCGAGCGAATCCGGGAGAAGGTGAAAAAAACGCAGAAGCCCTTGTCTCTTTCCCATATGAACGCCCACGACCGGCGGATCATCCATCTGGCGCTGCAGGAAGATGAAGACCTCATCACCAAAAGCCGCGGCGAAGGCGAATACCGGAAGATCATTGTTCTGCCGGCTAAAAAAGGAAACAACCTCCGCCCGGGCAAAAACAAAAGCCGGAAAGAGCCGGCAAACGCCAACGACCGACCCTGACCAAGGGAGTGGGCTAACGTGCAAGCTCCGGACACTATCGCCGCCATCGCCACGCCTCCGGGCACGGCGGGCGTGGGCCTCATCCGGGTCAGCGGCCCCCTGGCCCCTGAACTGGCGCAGCGGCTTTTCCGCCCCGCACACGCCAACTGCGCCTGGCAAAGCCATCACTGTTATCACGGGGACATCTTGGCGGCCGACGGCAAAACGGTTCTGGACGAGGTTCTGGCCACGCTGATGAGAAAACCCCGTTCCTTCACCGGCGAAGACGTTCTGGAAATTTCCTGCCACGGCAATCCGTTGATTCTGCAAAACATCCTGGAACAGCTCCTGGAACTGGGGTGCCGCCCGGCCCGCCCCGGTGAATTTTCCGAGCGCGCCTATCTGAACGGCCGGATGGATCTGTCGCAGGCGGAAGCGCTGGCGGCCATGATTTCCGCACAGTCGGCAAAGGCGTTGCAGATTGAACTGTCGCAGCTCAAAGGATCGCTGGGGCGTAAAATAGATGAACTGCGCTCGCTGCTGATGGACGCTCTCGCCCGCCTGGAAGCTGTCATTGACTTTTCAGAGGATGTGTCCGACCGGGAAATTCCCTCCGTCGCCGGACTGATTCTCCAGGCCGCCTCCGGCATGGAGCTGCTCCTGTCCACCTACCGCCAGGCCCGGCTGTTCACGGAGGGCCTCCGCGTGGTCATTGCCGGTAAGCCCAATACGGGCAAATCCAGCCTGCTCAACCGTCTGGCCGGAAAGAAAAAAGCCATCGTCACGGACATCCCCGGCACCACGCGGGACTTGATTACGGAAACCATCACCCTGGACGGCATCTGCGTTCACCTGACCGACACCGCCGGCATCCGGCCGCCCAGGGACGACATTGAAAAAGAAGGCATCGGCCTGGTCTGGCAGCAGATGGAAGAGTCGGACATTCTCCTGCTGCTGTTCGACGGCAGCAAACCGTTGACGGATGAAGATTTTCAGATTCTGCAGCGGAGCCGAAACCATGACGGTAAAATCCTGACGGCCGTCAATAAATGCGACCTTCCGGCCGCGTGGGACAACCGTCTTCCCGATCACCCGCTCCACGGCAGGCGCCTGCTCAGCCTGTCGGCTAAATTCGGCGACGGTGTAGAGGATCTGAAAAAGGCCCTGACCGGTTCGGTTGGCGATGGGGATGACCCCGCAACGGGGGGCATGATCACCCGGCTGCGCCACAAACTGGCGCTGGAAAAAGCCCTTGCCCGCCTTCGGGCGGCCCAAACCTGCCTCTCCACGGGCGAGTCTTTGGAATTTGCCGCTTTTGAACTTTCCGAGGCCATGAATGCGCTGGACGAAATCACCGGTAAAAACATCACGGAGGATGTTCTTTCCCGGATCTTCTCCAGTTTCTGCATCGGCAAATAAATTGAAAAGCGACCCTCTTTATGCTAGCGTCGAGCAGGCTTCAGAGATTACCGCGGCAACGTTTTGCTGACCCATACCCATTTGTGAAGAGGTGGTCTCATGAAAATGTCATCTTTGCTTTTTTCCGTGCTTTGTCTGATCTGTTTTTCCGCTCCGGACGGGCTCGCCCAGGCCAAGTGCATCCATGCCGTCGGTGAAGCGCTGATCGTCAACAACGACAAACCCTCGGCCAAAATGGAGGCCGTGGCGCGCGCCAAATGGACGGCGATCGAAAACGTCGCCGGAACGGAAGTGAAGGCCGGCAGCCTGGTGCAGAACTTCACGCTCGTCGAAGACGTAATGAAAACAAAGGCGGGCGGCGTGGTGAAAAGCTATCAGGTGATCGATGAATTCGTGAAGGATGACGTCCTGAACGTAAAAATCAACGCCTGTGTCGAGCCGTCGCAGGCTCGTGACGCCGTTTCGCAGTTGGGATTGAACAACTCCATCGCGCTTTTCATTCCCGCGCGGAAACCGGGGCGCCACGGAGATGAGTTCGAAGAAAAGAACATCCTTTCCGAAACCCTCATCGGCAAGCTGACCGAACAGGGCTTCACCGTGGTGGACGTCGCGCCCACACACGCGGTGAACGCCAGAGACGTCGAAAGCGCCGTTCGCACCGGCAGGACCCTGTCCCTGCGCAGCCTGATGTACAAGTTCCTGTCGAACCTGATCATCATCGGAAAGGTGGACTATACGATTTCCACCAAAAAAGGCGAAGACATCGGCTACGGCCTCTCCATGCCCTTCAACCACGTCACCGTCCGGCTCAATTACCGGATCCTCTCCAAAAACAACAAAACCGGAAACATGGAAATTCTCACCACGGGCGTGGAACAGGCCCGGGCGCTAGCCAACAGCGTGGAGGACGCGGCGGCGCAAGCCATGCAGGAACTGGCGGAAAGCCTGACACCCTCACTGCTGGATAAAGTCGGACAATACATTCAGGGCAACACCAAAAAGATCGCCGTGCAGGTGGCGGGCGTCAAGGATCTGGATACGGTGCTGGAAGTCAAGGGCATCCTGCAAAACATCGTCTGGGTTGCGGGGGTGGAAGAAAAGGAAATGGGATCGTTTGTGGTCAGTTATCCGGAAAACACCCTGTATTTGGCCAACAGCATCCAGCAAAAGGGGAGCTTTAAAATCGTCAACTTCTCGCCCTACTCCCTGACACTGGAGTATCTGAAATAATTCAAAAGGAGGCGACAATGTACCACGGGCACGGAAAATACGGCGGAGTTCCTATTGCGGCTTCAGCGGTTTTGCTGGCGGCGCTTCTGATGTTGTCCGGCTGCGCGACGAAAATCCGCGTCAACATGCTTCAACCCGCGCAGTACCACGAGGCGTCCCTGACCAAAGCCGTTGCGGTGCTGCCGTTCAACGGCCCCGGCGGACCGGAATTCGCCGCGGAAATCGAAGGCGTGCTCGCGGGAATCGGCATCGACGACAAACCGTATTTCACGCTGGTGGACCGCGCCTCGGTGGACAAGATCGTCAGCGAAATGAAATTTTCGCACAGCGGCCTGGTAGACCCCAAAACCGCCGTGAAACTGGGCAAAATGATCGGCGCGCAGGGAATCTACACGGGCGTCGTCACGCAAAACAACCATGACGACAGCGCTTACGCGGAAAGGCGCTCCGTCTGCCGGCGCTATGAAATGAGGAGGGACGAAAAAGGGCGAACCTATCAGGGTCCTTGCATCGATTGGCGCTATTACCAAGTCCGCTGCACGAAGCGCGTCGCCAATTTTGCCGTGTCCCCAAAGCTGGTCGACGTGGCGACCGGCCGGGTGATTTATTCCCGCAATCTCTCCGCCGTGACCAGCTCTTCGGGCTGCGAGGACACCAATCCGGTCCAGAGCGAAACCGTTCTTCTGGAACAGGCCAAAGCCTCCGTCAAAAATCAGTTTAGGCGCGATATTGCTCCTTTCTACATCACCCGGGAAATCCGACTGAAGGATTCCACGGACGGCATCGAATCAAAGGAAGCGAAAGAGAAGCTCAAACGCGGCCTGGAATACGCGGATAAGGGACGCATGGACAGCGCCTGTGAATTGTGGGGTGAAGCGCGCAATATTGCATCCACCTCTTACGCTCTTCTCTACAACCTGGGCGTCTGCGCGGAAAGCCGCGGCGACCTGGATGCCGCCCTGAATCTTTACAAGCAGTCCGATAAAATACTGGGGAAACCCGACGATGATATCTCGCTTGCGCTTTCCCGCGTCGGCGAAGCCATCAAGAACCGCGGCAAACTCAAAGAAGCGCTGGGCGGCCGGTGAACGATTCATGTCCAAAAGAAAAACAAAAGGAGCCGCGGGAAAAGCGACCGTAAAATCCGTAAGCAGTAAAATTACAAACCGGGATCGCAAAATGGCGCTGGTCTGCGTGAAGTGCCCAGTATGCCGGCAGGCCCGCAAAAAACAAAAAGGCGCCGCGTTCTGGTTTGTCAAAAAGATTGAAGGCAAGCTTTGTCCCTTCTGCCGGGCCCATGAGCGTGTTTACGGCCGGAAAGCCCACCAGCCGATCTGGTAAGTTTTTTTGATTCCCCGGGAAGATAGGGGTCGGTTCCGTTTGTGAGCGGACTTTGACTTGCCGCATCAGCGGCAGGAGGCCTGTCCGCGCCAAAAACAATGTCGGCCCAAACGGTGCGTGCATTTTCTTACGGGAGGGAATATCCATGAAAGTAGTTGCATTCAACGGCAGTCCTCGGAAAAAAGGGAACACCGGCATCCTCATCCGGTGCGTCTTCCAGGAACTGGAGAGGGAAGGGATCGAGACGCAGATGGTGCAGCTTGCCGAAAAAAAGATCAGAGGCTGCGCGGCCTGCTTCAAATGTTTTGAAAACCAAGACAAGCGCTGTGCGGTAAAAGACGACGGCTTAAATGAATGCATCGCAAAAATGATCGAAGCGGACGGCATCATCCTGGGATCGCCCACCTATTTTTCCAACGTCACCGCCGAGATCAAAGCGCTGATCGACCGGGCGGGAATGGTGTCGAGCGCCAACGGCTTTTTGTTTCAAAAGAAAGTCGGAGCGGGCATTGTCGCCGTCAGGCGTGCCGGCGGGGTTTTCGCTTTTGACGCGCTGAATCATTTCTTTCTCTACAATCAGATGATTGTGCCCGGCTCTTGTTACTGGAATGTAGGAATGGGCCTCGATTGCGGCGATGCGGAAAAGGACGAGGAAGGACTGAACATCATGAAGTGCCTGGGGCAAAACATGGTCTGGTTGTTGAAGAAGCTGCACTGAAGGCGGCTAACCCCGGTTCAAAGCGAGTCTGCCGAGAAGAAAACAGGCATTCTCTCCTGCAAACGTAAGCGGCAAATCCGCCGGACCATTTATCCGAATCGCCGCAATTTCAATCAAGATATCCTTGACTTGGCATAGGGCCTTTCCTATACTGTAGCCGAATTCGGCCAAGAGGACGCCATGCCTGAAATCATCGCGATACATTCCTTTCGGGGTGGAACGGGAAAATCCAACACGACGGCCAACCTGGCCTGCCTTCTGGCCCGACAAGGCAGGCGCGTCGGCGTCGTGGATACGGACATCCAGTCCCCCGGTATTCACGTGCTGTTCAACCTCGATCCGAAAGACGTCCCCTGCAGCTTAAACGATTTCCTCTGGGGCAAGTGCGACATCGGACGCGCGGTTTACGACGTGTCCCGGGTCCTCGGCCCGGAGGAGCGGGAAAAGCTTTTTCTCATCCCCTCGAGCATCCGCACAGGCGACATCGCCCGGGTCCTGCATTACGGCTACGACATCCATCTGCTCAAGGAAGGCTATCAGAAGGCGATTGCGCAATTCGCACTCGATTATCTTTTCATCGACACTCACCCGGGCTTGAACGAGGAGACGCTGATGTCGATCGCCATCGCCGACACCCTCCTCATTCTTCTGCGCCCCGATCAACAGGACTACCAGGGGACGGCCGTGACCGTCGAGATTGCCCGGGAACTCGAGGTTCCCAAGATGTTTCTGATCCTCAACAAAGTTCCCGCCGCTTTTTCCGGCGACGCGCTGGCCGCCAAAGTGACGGCGGCCTACGACTGCGATGTAGCCGGAGTCCTGCCGCACGCCGATGACATGATGGTGCTGGGCAGCTCCGGCCTGTTTTGCCTTGCACATCCGGATACAGCGCTTGGCCGGGCGATGGAAGGCGTTCTCCGGAGGATTACGGCATGAATCCCGGCGCAAAAAAAATCCTCTTTGCCGGATTGGCCTTTGCCGTCGTCTACGGACTCTTGAACAGCCTTTCCAACATTTTCCTGCTGCCCTCCGCGCCGATCATCTCCATGCGGCCGCAGATCGCTCTTCCAATGGCCGTGGGCATCCTGGTCCATCCGCTGGCCGGTTTCATCACGGGCTTTGCCGGCAATGTGATCGGAGACGCCATCAGCGGATTCGGCGCCTTTACATTCTGGAACTGGCATATCGCCAACGGACTCATGGGTTGGATTCCTGGGCTTGCCGGATACGGAGGAGTCCGCCGCATCGGCACGGTGAGGGAATTCGGCATCCTGCAGATGAGCCTGGTCGGGGCCAGCGCCGCGGGCGTTGCGGCGGCGGTCGGGCTCGACGTTCTCTTTATTCATCTTCTCACCTTTCCCTCCTCCTTCCCGTCCTGGATTCTGCCCGCGTTTCTCACCGACGCCGTCAACGGTTTCATTCTGGTGCCCATCATTCTCCTTCTGGCCCGCCGCATCCGTTTGACGCTGGAGACGCGGACCATCCTGATGATCACCGGCCTTCTGCTGGTGAGCATCCTCGCCACCGCCGGTTCGATCACCTGGGCGGTTCTGGACGATCTGGTTTCGCACGGGGCCATGGTGGAAAACTTTTACATCGCCGCCGTCGTTTCGGTGCTGCTTTTGGTTGCGGGCTTTATCGCCGCGATCGTTTTTGTCCGGAAGGTGACCGATCCGCTGGCGGATCTCGCCTGCGCCGCGCAAGCCATGGAACAGGGCAACTACGATCTGCCCGGACTGGCGGGCGTGTCGGCGCGCCGGGACGAACTGGGACGGCTGGCCCGCGCTTTCGAACAAATGGCCGGAAAGGTCCGGGAGAGAGAGAAAACGCTCCAGCGGCAGGTCGATGAACTGAGAATTATCATCGACCGGGAAAAGCAGGCGCAGGATGTTTCCGAAATTGTGGAAACGGAATATTTCCGTGCGCTGAAAGAAAAAGCCCGTAAATTCAGACAAACATAAGGAGGAGGCTATGAACAAAATGGCGGCGGCAGTTTTCGACGGCAAACTCAACTACGTTCAGGACTATGCTGTGCCGGACGTCACACCGGGCTGGGCGAAAATACAGGTGAAGCTCGCCGGCATCTGCAAAACCGACATGGAAATTCTGAAAGGCTATATGGGGTTCAAAGGGGTGCTGGGGCATGAGTTTGTCGGCATTGTCCAGGAGTGCGGCGAAAGCTCTTGGATCGGCAAGAGAGTGGTCGGCGAAATCAACGCCGCCTGCGGGCATTGCGACTGGTGCAGGCGTGATCTGGGGCGTCACTGCCCCAACCGCTCGACCCTCGGCATCTTCAACCTCGACGGCTGCATGGCCGAAACCTGCATCCTGCCTGTCGAGAACTTGCTTGCGATTCCGGAGAAACTTTCCGATGAACGCGCGGTTCTCATCGAGCCCCTGTCGGCGGCCTGCGAGATTCTGGAGCAAATGCACCCTGCGGGCAACGAACGGGCGGTGATTCTGGGCGACGGGCGCCTCGGCGCTCTTTGCGCCTGGGTGCTGGCCACCGTTTTACCGGACGTCACGGTGGTGGGGCATCACCCGGAAAAACTGGAAATCCTCCGGTGGCGAAACATCCGGACTGTTTTGAATGAAAATGAGGTTGCACCCGGCGCGGACATCGTCGTGGAGGCCACGGGGTCGGGCGCCGGAATTGTTACGGCCATGGCGCTGTGCCGGCCGCGCGGAACCATCGTGCTGAAATCCACCGTTGCCGTATCCGGCGACGTCAATCTGGCGCCGATCGTCATCAACGAGCAGACGGTTTTGGGATCGCGCTGCGGACGGTTTGCCGACGGGCTCAAAATCATGAGCGAGTATCCGGACATGCCGCTGGACCGGCTGATTACCGCCCGCTATCCGCTGGCACGCGTGCAGGAGGCCTTTGCCCGGGCCCGGCAGAGCGATGCATTGAAAGTCCTCTTGGACATTCACCCTTAAATAAAAGGCAAAAAATGATGAAGCGCGATGTTGGCGACATGCTCACAACCCTGATCCGGAATCAGGCCGACCGGGAAGCTCTAGCAACAATGCCAGGCGCATCCGTAGAACTTCCGACGCTCGACGCAGCGCCGGTCCGGCGCGGCGAGCGTCACATCGCCTTCGACCTTTCCCGCATCCGCGTTTTCCGCAATCTGCATACGTTCGTCTCACTTTTGGCGGAGGAGATCATCGAACAGTGCGCTTTCGGCGCCGCCGACGTCATGGTGCGCCGCAAAGTGGATTCCCGCCTGACGCCGGAGCTGGCCGCCGCCGGCCTGGACTGGGTAACGATTTATGTGCGGCTCGACGCGGCGGAAGGGCTGCCCTCCCATTACCGAAGTTTCGGCGATCGGCTGCAGATGATTTTCCTGGCGCTCCAAACCGAGCGGTGGGGCGGCGCTCTCTTTCCCGGCTATTTCGGCCTGCAGCCTTCCGAAACGCAGGCGCCGCCCGCTCTGCTGTTCCCGTTTCATCTTCACGACACCGGGGATCCAAGCGGCCATTACTATCTGGTGGAGCACAGCCGACCGGGCCGTTTTCTGCGCATCACGATTGAGGACGCGGCCCATTCGCGCCTGCAGCTCAAACACATTCCCCATCGCGTGGTCGATCAGCAGCTCCGGCGCTCTTTTTTCACCGAAATCTTTTCAACGGCTGAAAAAATACACCAGGGCATGCTGCACGACGCCCTCAACCATCGCGCCGAGCATGTGGAAACGTCTGCGCACCTGCCGGACTTTTTTGCGTATCTAAGGCAAACCGGCCTGCCCCACCTGCAGCAGGTCCGCTTTACCTGGCCCACGGACGACCGGCAGATGCTTTTTCTGGAAAAAAGCGACTCGACCGCCCCGACCGAATCGCTGAGCATGCTGTCCAGGGAGATTCAACTGCTGGAGGACCCGGCCGTCTTGCACCTGCTGGGACAGGGGCAGATCGTCGAGATGATTTCCGGAGCGTTTCACATTTATTTCGACGTTTCCCGCTGGGGTGCCTGCCTCAACGTGAGCTTCGACGAATTCCGCGAGAGGCAGGATCTGGCGGATTACCTGGCGCCGATGAAAGCGCTTCGGTCGGCTCTGGCGCTCCATCCCCGGGCGCTCGAGGGCGTGAGGCTTTTCGTCATTCATCATGCGACCGCGGAAGTGCTCGGTCTGCTGAAGGCCTTTGCCGACGCGCAATGCGATTCGCTGACCGCTTTTTTCGTCCAGTACGCAGGCATTGTGCCGAACGATTATCTCGAAACCCTCACGAGCCTGTCGCCGGAGACATTTCGATTTTACGGCCTCCAGAAAATGGAATCGCGCATCAGGTTGGCCGGCAGCTACACGCTGTCACGGCAGTTTACGCCGTTTTCCGGGCTGGAACCCATAGAACAGGCACTGACCGACGAACAGCCGGATTTCCTGGACGCGATGCGACTCGCAGCGGGACACCTTTTTTTAAAGGAAATCGATGAGGCCCGCCGGGCAAACCGGCAGATGCTGCTGGTGGAGGACGGCGGCTACCTCGCGCCGCTCGTCAACCGCTTTTGCCTGGAAGGGAAAACCCTGGGAGAGGTTTTTGACCATTTCCACCTGCCCCGCCCCGCGGACGCCCACAATATGCCGTTTGCGGACTGGCTGGATCCGGTGTTTCCCGGCAGCGTCGAACATACGAAAAACGGTTACGATGATTTAAACGAGGTCGCGGAGGCGTTCGGAAAGTTGCAATTTCCGGCGCTTAGTATCGCCGTTTCGGATTTAAAAAGAGGTCCGGAGGCACAAGCCTGCGCCGTCTCGATCCTCAACGCCGCGGAAAACATTCTCCACCGTCTGGGCCTGCTCCTGTGCCGCCGCACGATCGTCATCCTCGGCTCGGCCGGCGCCATCGGCGGCTTTCTCAAGGAGGAACTCGGCCGACGCCTGACTAAAGGCTGTCTCTTCGGCGTGGACGTCGCCGCGGGAAACACGGCCGGGGAAGGCATCCGGGAAGCCAGATCCCTCGACGATCTGGGAAGCGGCGTACTGAGAAACGCCGACATGTTCATCGGCGTGACCGGCCAATCGCTTTTGCAGCGCAGCCATCTGGAGGAAATACTCCTCTCCGGCAGGCAGTCGGCCGTATTTTTCGTCAGCGGTTCGACCAAAACGGTGGAGTTTGCCGACGCGCAGCATTATCTGCAATCCCTTCGCGATGCACCGGACGCGCGGATCGGCGGGCGGGCTGCAAGCGTCGATTTCAAGCCCTTGCGGGATTTACAGACCGGCATTCTACAGGGTTACGAAATCCGGTTTGCCTTCACGGATCAGCCGTCCGAGGGCAAGGTCATTTACCTCCTGGGTGAAGGAATGCCGTTGAACTTTCTTTACTACGGCATTCCCCGCGAAATCATGGACGAAGTCATGGCTCAACTCTTTTGCGTGTCCTGCGGTCTGATCCGGCACCTGCGCACCGCGGCCCCGCTGCCGCCCGCACTCCTGGCGGTGGACCGCGAGATCGACGCAAACGCCGATTTGCTGCCCTGCGGAAAAAACAATGGAAGAGATTTCCTGAAGCGGTAGGAATGTTGTTTTAAGATCCATCGGG
>DAOTJI010000060.1:0-16101 GCA_035448625.1 Smithellaceae bacterium
TTTGCTACTAATAGGTTTATTCTTGTCATAATGACCTCCTTGTGTTGAAAAGAGCAGAATCGCTCTTTTGCACAGATTGGGTTATGGCTACCTTTGCCTACCCGTAGCTCCTCTATGTAAACACTCTCCGTTGAGAGAGTGGGATATGTGGAGATGTTCTTATTGCCTGATTCTGATCGGGTCCCGGTGATAAACGAGAAAAACAGACTGAAGATAAGAACAAGATTTGAGTTGCGCAGAACATAGTGAAAGTGACCGCGTATGTCAATCATTATTTTGGATGGCGAGCGGGCGGTCAAAATGAAATGATCCACGGGGACAAATCCGTCGGCAGTCAAAAAAGCGTTGCCCGCAAAGCAGGCAGTATTCATCTTGACAGTCAAGGTATTAATTTATAAGAGTGACTTCAAGCATTCTGGACTCTTCCGGGAGAGGAATTTTGCAATATAATCCGAGCATGAAGCATAAGCTGATCCGCGCCTCCACGCGCAGCTTCGCCGAAGCGGAGCTGGCGCCCATTGCCGCCGAAATCGATCAGCAGAGGATCTTTCCCCGCGACGTCATCGCGAAAATGAGGGAACTCCAATATTTCGGTCTTCAGGCGCCGAAAGCGTATGGCGGAGCGGAGCTGGATTCAATCAGTGCCGCCATCGTGGTGGAAGAACTCTCCCGCGTTTGCGCGGCGGTGGGATTGTGCGTGACCGTCCACAACGGCGTGGCGGTTTATCCTTTTCTTCGTTTTGCCAATACCCGCCAAAAGGAAATCTATCTGCCCAGGATGACCTCGGGAAGCGCAATCGGTGCGTTCAGTCTGACGGAGGCCAATGCAGGCTCCGATGCGGGGAGCGTGGAGACCACCGCCCGCAAGGAGGGATCGAACTATATTTTAAACGGGACGAAAATTTTTGTGACCAACGGCGGGGTCTGCGACGTGGCGCTGATTTTTGCGCTCACCTCCTCGCCGGATCACAAACTGCAAAGCAGCGTGTTCATTGTCGAAAGCAAATTCCCCGGATTTTTGAGAGGAGAGCGCGAAGATCTTTGCGGCATGCGCGCCAACCCGGTTTCCTCGCTGTTTTTCGAGGACTGCTCCGTGCCGGAAGAAAACCTGCTGGGGCAACTCGGCGACGGGATGAAGATCGGCCTGGCCACGCTGGACAACGGCCGGCTCGGGGTGGCCGCCCAGGCGCTGGGGATTGCGCAGGGCGCGATGGAAACGGCGGTGAAATACGCCCGCGAGCGGCAGCAGTTCAAAAAACCGATCGCGTCTTTGCAGACCATTCAAAATTACATCGCCGATATGGCCACCGAGATCATGGCCGCGAGACTGTTGCTTTACCGCGCCTGCGATCTCAAGGACGCGGGAATGCCCTTCGGATGCGAAGCCTCGATGGCGAAGCTCTACTGCAGCAGCGTCGCTTCCCGGGTTTCGTCGCTGGCCGTTCAGATTCACGGCGGCTACGGCTACAGCAAGGAATATGACGTGGAGCGGTACTTTCGCGACGCGAGAGTAACGGAAATTTACGAGGGCACCAGCGAAATCCAGCGCATGGTCATCGCGCGCGCCATTCTGTCCCAGTCCATTTTGTGAGAACCGATGCTGAAGATAGTGGTTTGTATGAAACAGGTGCCGATGGTCACCGAACTGCCCTGGGATGAACAATCCGGAACGCTGCGGCGCGACCTGGCGGCGGGTATGATGAATCCCGCCTGCAAACACGCGATGGAAGCGGCGCTCCGGCTTCGGGAACAGTACGGCGCGACCATCACGGCGATCACGATGGGACCCCCGGCGGCCGAAGAGGTCCTGCGCGAAGCGCTGGCCATGGGCGCGGATCGCGCCGTTTTGATTTGCGATGCCGCGCTGGCCGGCTCCGACACGTATGCCACTTCGTATATCCTGGCCCGGGCCATCCGGAAAGAAATTCCCGGCTGCGACCTGGTCCTGTGCGGCGCCTACACATCCGACAGCGAAACGGCGCAGGTGGGCCCGCAACTGGCGGAAGAGCTGCAGGTGCCCTCGGCGGCCTATGCCGAGCATTTGGAGATTGCCGGGCGGACGCTGCGCGTGCGGCGCCTGGTGGATAATTTCCGCGAAACGCTGGAAATGGAATGTCCGGCCCTGATCACGGTTTCCATGGAACGCTACGCGCCGCGCTATGCGTCCTTTGCCGGTCTCAATGATGCCTTTGCCCAGACGGATATTTCCGTCCTGAACGCGGAGGCCCTCGGCGTCACGGCCGCCGAACTGGAAGCGTACGGGTCTCGCACCCGGGTGCGCAGGGTTTTTGTCCGCAGCGCGCAGAAGCGGAATGTCGTGATCACGGGGGCGGCGGCCAATGCCGCGGCCGAATTCCTGGATAAATACCAGCGCAAAATCAGCGCGGTGATCGGGAAATCGATTGAAACGAAAAAACAGGCGCAGTCCTGAAGCGTATGGCCATGAAAAAGAAAAGCATCTGGGTATTCGGCGATTACCGCAACTACTACCAGAACCGCGTGACGCTGCAGTTGATCGCGCGCGCGGCGGATCTGGCGCGCGAGATTTCCGCGGAAGTCTGCGCGGTGGTCGTCGGCCACGACCTGGAAGAATGGATTTGGGAATATACTTCGCACGGCGCGGACCGGATCCTGGCCGTTGATCATCCAACGCTGACCAGCTACAGCACGGAGCATTATCTGGCGCTGATGGAAAAGCTGGCCCGGGAAAGGGATCCGGACATTATTCTGATCGGCGCGACGGATTTCGGCCGGGAATTTGCGCCGCGTCTGGCCAAACGGCTGAAAACCGGCCTTTCCGCGGATTGCGTCGGCCTGGATATTACCCCCGACGGTTTGCTGGTGCAGACGGCGCCGTCCTTTGGCGGCAACATGCTGGCGGAAATCGTCACGGAGCACCACCGGCCGCAAATGGCCACGGTGCGGCCCGGCACTTTCCGGGAAATTCCTCACGACAACACAAGGAACGCCGTGGTCGAGCGTCTGCCCCTGCCCGACCATCTGCCCGCGCCCCGAGTGCGCCTGGTGGAATATGAACGCGCCGCGCAGAAGGAGCATACGATTGAGAACGCGACCGTGATGGTCTGCGGAGGACGCGGCATGGGCAACAAGAAGAATTTCAAAAAGCTCGACGAGCTGGCCCGGCTGCTGGGCGGGGACGTCGGGGCGACGCGCCCCGTGGTGTTTTCCGGATGGGCCGGGCATGAATCCCTGGTCGGCCAGGCGGGCAAACACATCAAACCCAAAATTCTGTTTTCCTTCGGCATCAGCGGAGCGATTCAGCATACGGCCGGCCTGGGGGAAGCGGATTTTATCGTGGCGATCAACAAAAATCCCCAGGCGACCATGATGAAGATGGCCGACGTCGCCGTCGTGGCCGACGCCGGGGATTGGCTCAACCATCTGATCCGGGAACTGAAAAAACGCATCCGGGAATAAAGAGGCCGCGAAAGGAGCGAGGACGACATGGCGTGGACGGGGCTTTTCGAAACAGTCTATCTGGGCAATTCGCTGCAGCACTGGATCATCGGTGTTTGCGTCCTGATGGGCGTATTCGGCATGCTGAAAATCGTTCAGCGCGTCGCCATTCACAGGCTTTCCAAGCTGGCGGCGGCCACGGACAACCAGGTGGACGACCTTCTGGTCAGCATGCTCAAAGAGACCAAGTTCCTCATTCTGCTGGTGGCCTCCGCGTATGTGGCGTCCCAGTTCATCACCATCAAGCCGTCCGTCGAGGCGGTGTGGCAGAAGATCGTCGGCCTGATTCTGATCTTCCAGGGCGGGCTGTGGGCGAGCGCCGGCGTTACTTTTGCCCTGGGCCGCGCGATCGAAAAGCGGATGGACCAGGACGCCTCCAGCGCAACCACCCTGACCCTGATGGGTTTCATCGCCCGGCTGATTTTATGGGTCATTGTGCTGCTGCTGATGCTGGACAACGTGGGCGTCAATATTACCGGCCTGGTGGCGGGCCTCGGCATCGGCGGCATCGCCGTAGCCCTGGCGGTTCAGAATATCCTGGGCGATCTGCTGGCCTCCCTGTCCATCGTTCTGGACAAGCCCTTTGTGATCGGCGATTTCATCGTCGTGGATTCCCTCTCCGGCACGGTCGAGCACATCGGTCTGAAAACCACGCGCATCCGCAGCCTGAGCGGCGAGCAACTGGTCTTCGCCAACAACGATCTGCTCAAAAGCCGCATCCGCAATTACAAGCGCATGCAGGAGCGCCGCGTTGTTTTCGGATTCGGCGTGGTATATTCCACCCCGCCGGAAAAGCTGACGCTCATCAAAAAGATGGTCGGCGACATTGTGAATGCAACGGAAAACGCCCGCCTGGACCGCGTTCACTTCAAGGAATACGGAGCTTCCTCCCTGAATTTTGAAGTGGTCTACTTTGTGGCGCAGCCGGATTTCACCCTGTACATGGATATTCAGGAGGCGATCAATCTGGAAATTTTCCGTCGTTTTGCCGGGGAGGGAATTGAATTTGCCTATCCGACGCAGACCCTTTACATCCAGAATTCTTGAGGAAGGTGCCCGCGCGATTTGAAACCAACATATTGGATTCTTCTTTTTTCAGTTTGCATGGCGCGGATATTGGCGCCGGATCTGTGTCTTGCCGCCGGTCCTGCCGGAAATATCGGCGCGGTTCTGCCGCTGTGGTCGATGCTGCCGTTTGCGGGCATTTTGCTCTCGATTGCGCTCGTCCCTCTCGTTCTGCCTCGCTTCTGGCATCGCCATTTTCCAAAGGTTTCCGCTTTTTGGGCGATGGCCTTTGCCGTTCCGTTCCTTTATTTCTTCGGCGAAACCGCTTTGTATGAAATCGGCCACATTATGATCGTGGACTACATTCCCTTTATTCTGCTTTTGTGGGCTTTGTTCACGGTTTCGGGCGGCATCTATATCAAGGGAACGCTGAAGGGAACCCCCGCCGTCAATGTCTTGATTCTGCTCATCGGAACGCTGCTGGCATCGGTCATCGGCACAACCGGCGCTTCCATGCTGCTCATCCGGCCCATCCTGCGATCGAACGCCTGGCGGGTGTATAAGGTGCATACCGTTGTATTTTTTATCTTTCTGGTCTGCAATATCGGCGGCTCGCTGACGCCGCTGGGGGATCCGCCCCTGTTTCTGGGATTCCTGCACGGTGTCCCGTTCTTCTGGACCCTGCACATCCTGCCGGAAACGGCGTTTGCCGGCGTGATTCTGCTGATTTTATATTTTCTGATGGATTCCTACTACTTCAGAAAAGAAAGCAAGATTGCAGCGCCGGACGAGGTGCCGGAGCCGCTCGGCATCGAGGGGAAGCGCAATTTTATATTCCTCATGGGCATCATCGGGGCGGTGCTGTTCAGCGGGTCCGTGAAACTGGGCGAGGTGAGCATTCTCGGCATTCACCAGACGGTGGAAAATTTAATCAAGGACGCGATCCTTGTCGTCATGGGAATCCTATCGCTTTGGCTGACCGGGCGGGACGTCCGCAAAGGAAACGATTTCACCTGGGCGCCCATTTTGGAAGTGGCCTATCTGTTTGCCGGAATCTTTATCACCATCATTCCGGCGCTGGCGATTCTGAAAGCCGGCGAGCAGGGAGCGCTGGTGTGGCTGATTCGGTCGGTCAACACGCCGGCCGACTATTTCTGGGCGGTGGGAATCTTGTCCAGTTTTCTGGATAACGCCCCGACTTATTTGACATTTTTCAACAGCGCACTGGGTAAGTTCTATCCCGGCATGCCGGAGGCTCAGGCGGTTGCCGGCCTGATCGTCGACAAGATTCCCTACCTGGCCGCCATTTCCGCCGGAGCGGTTTTCATGGGCGCCAACACTTACATCGGCAACGCCCCCAATTTCATGGTGAAATCCATCGCGGAAGAGGCCGGCGTTAAAATGCCCAGTTTTTTCGGATACATGTTCCGGTATTCCATTCCGATTCTGGTGGTTTTGTTCATCCTGATCACACTTGTTTTCTTCTGAGATTTGACAAACCCCCGGGCGTATAAATATTGCTTGAAGATGAGGCGTAAAGCGGATAAGGTGAAGTCCGCCTTGCATGAAAAAGCTGCTGTCGTTTTGCTTGAAGCGCTGCCGCCGAAAATGGTAAAGACGGAAAAAGATGAATGATGGAGGACATTTATGGGTTCAACCCTGCGCAAATCTTTGAAGACGATCGAGGAATACAAAACCGCCAATCCGCATTACACGGATCTATTGGATATTATGGCGGATATCCTGATTTTGCGTGAAGAATACCGAAGAAAGATGACCAAGCCGATCTTTTCTGTGGAAGACAAGCTGATTGCCGGAAAAATGGAAGGGGGCCTTCCCCTGATTGATCTTGCCGGGCAAAAGTATGATTTGACCCGACCGAAGCAATATTTTGATTCTCTGATTGCCATCGCATCAAAGAGAATGCCTGCCGAGGCAGAGCGGTTTCTGGACGTGATCAAACATGAGAATTTCGACTGGGAGGCGATCATTCGGGAATCTTTCAATCCCTCTCCCGATGTCGACGAAGTTCCGGAAAACGAAACCAGAGAGGCAGGCGGGCGCGAGGAGCAGATCGACCTGATCGATTTGTTCATTGAGGAAAGCCTCCGCCCGGAGCTGGAAGTGGTGGCTGAAAAGTACGGGGCCCTGGTGGAGAAGTCGGGCTGGACGGAAGGCTACTGCCCGATTTGCGGCAAGGAGCCGAAAATCGGCGAAATCCGGGAAAGCGAAGACGGAAGGCGGTATCTCTTCTGCCATCAGTGCGGATATAAATGGCACTTCCGTCGGATCAAATGCCCCTTCTGCGGGAATGAAGAACAGCACTCCCTGGCGTATTTCGCCGTGGAGGGCGAGGAAAGCCACCGGGTGGACGTCTGCAACAAGTGCCGCCGCTACATCAAGATCGTTGAGCTGCCCAAGTCTTCCGAGGAAGTGAACCTGGATGTGGAAGACATTGCCACGCTGCATCTGGATATGCTGGCGTATGAAGAAGGATACAACTAGGCCGAAGGCCGACCCCCGGAAGGGGGCGTGTGGCTGAAGGAACAGGAATCCCTTTGGGGCAAACCCAAAGGGATTCCTGTTTGTATACTTTCTTGAGTGACACAGGAGCGGTTCAGCAGAAGAGTTTGCGCTTTCGCGGCAGACCGGCCGAAAAGAGAGCACCGGAAAGTTTGGCCTGAGGCAGGAATTGTTGCAGCCAGGCGCAGACGTTGAGGAGTTTTTTCAGATTCATTCCCGTTTTGATGCCCATGGATTCAAACAGGTATACCATGTCTTCCGTGGCCACATTGCCGGATGAACCGGGTGCGAAGGGGCAGCCGCCCAGCCCCCCCGTGGCGGAATCGAAGGAGCGAACCCCGACGTCGTAGGCGCGCAGGGCATTGGCCTGCGCCAGCCCGCGCGTGTTGTGGAAGTGGGCGCCGAAGCGGATTTCGGGGAAAAGCCGGATGCATTCGCCGAATTTTTCTTCCACGGCTTTCGGATGTCCGAAGCCCACGGTGTCGCAAAGCGTGATTTCCCGGACGCCCAGCGCCGCGACTTTTTCCGCCATGCGCAAAACGGCGGCCGTCGTGACGTTGCCCGCAAACGGGCAGCCGAAGGCCGTGGCCAGATCCACCCGAAGGGACGTCAAAGCGTCGGCCGGAAGCGACCGGCAGATACGCTTCAGCTCCTTCAGGGAATCCTGCGGCGATTGTTTCACGTTGGCGTAATTGTGTTTTGAGCTCACGGAAAAGAAGAAGATCTGCCTGGAAATGCCGCAGGCAAGGGCCTTTTCCGAACCGCGCTCATTGGGCACCAGCGCAGAGGGCACGACCCCCTTCAAGCGGCGGACGGACCGGGCGACCTCGTCCATATCCCGGAACTGCGCGATGGCCCGAGGCGAGACGAAAGAGCCGATCTGGATTTCCTGAACGCCCGTGCCGGCCAGCTTTTTGATCAGGGTGATTTTCCGGTCGGTCGGGACAAACGTCGGAAGATTCTGGAGGCCGTCGCGCGGGCCGACTTCAATGATTTTCACTTTTTTCATCATCCGTTTCCGCAACTAACAAATAAGGAAGCTCACCGCAAGGCCGCCGGTGAGCTTCCTTATTTATTGAGGGGTTACTTTTTCCAGATGGGATCCGCCGGCCCCCACTGTTCGGGAAGGACCGCCTGGGCGCTCCACTCCGCCGGGAACTGCTGGCCCGGTTTTTCTTTTTCTTTTTCAATCAGCTTCTTCAGGCCGGGACGCGCGTGCTCCATGTGCCCTTCCTTGACGGTGCGGCCGTTGATGATCGCTTCGGAACGCAGTCTGGCGCCGATGGTCTTTTCCATTTTTCTGCCCAACTGCAGGATGCGGTTGACATCGTATCCGTGCCGGATGCCCAGTTCGTCGATCTGCACCACCAGATCCTCCATGCAGATCAGGCCGACATAGCGGGGATCGTAGTAATATTCCCCCGTGCCCTTGATCGGGCAGTCGTCGAGGAAATTGGCCGGCTGTCCGCCCAAGCCTCCCAGCGTGGCCTCGAACCGGCAGATGCCGGCCTGCAGGGCTGCGAGGACGGTGGAAGAGGCGATCCGTTTGGTTTCATGGAGGTGGCACAGATGCGCCTCGGGGTTGGGCATGGCGTCCAACACCATGGAAAAATACCGGTAGGCATCGGCCGCGTTGGCCGAGCCGTCGTGATCGGCATGTTCGATGTCGTGCGCCCCGATCTGGAACCATCGCCTGGTGAATTCCACCGCGTCTTCCAGTTTGGTGGCGCCGCTGATCGGAGATCCCCAGATGGTGCTGACCGTGCCGCACATTTTGATGCCCGCGTCGCGCGCCTTCTGAATGCAGCGTTCGGCTTCCCGCCAGTACTGGCTCAGCGTGGTTCCGGAGTTGGCGAAGTGATGCTCCGGGTCGGTCGAAACCATCATCAGGATCCGGTCGGGTCCGTAGCCGTTTTTTCGCATTTCAATGGCCCGGTCCACGGCGGGTTCCCGGATGGTCACGCAGGTGAGCGTGACGTCTTTGTCCACGTCGATGCCGGCTTTGCCGCATCGTTTTCTGAACTCGTCGCTGCGCATGGCCTTCATGACTTCGTCCGCGTCCTTAAACTGGGGCATGGCCCTGGGGTTTCCCAGATTGGTGACTTCCAGCTCCCGGCAGCCGGCGAGGATCATTTCCTGCCCGTAGTATATTTTGGCCTGCGTGGAGATGAACTTTTCGCAATGCTGGAAACCGTCTCGAATGGTGATGTCTCCAATGGTTACTTTCTTCGGCATCCGGGGAAAAATTTTCCAGTAATCATACTCGCTCATACCATCTTCTCCTTTTGTCGATTTATTTACGGTTTATTCACCTTTGAACGCCGGTTTCCTTTTTTCGGCAAAGGCGGCCAGCGCCTCCAGCCGGTCTTTGGTGGGGATGGTGATTTCATACGCCTTCGATTCCAGCGGCAGGGCGACCGACAGCGGTGCATCCATTCCGCAATTGATGGCGAACTTGGCCTGTGCCACGGCGATCGGGCCGTTTGCGGCGATTTCCCGGGCCAGTTCGCAGGCGGCATCGATCAATTTTTCCGGCTCCACGACCCGGTTGACGAGCCCGATTTCGAGAGCGGTCTGGGCGTTGATGCGGCGGGCGGTGTAGATCAGTTCCTTGGCTTTGGCCAGGCCGATAATACGGGGCAGCCGCTGCGTGCCGCCCGCTCCCGGAATGATCGCGAGCGAGGTTTCCGTGAGCCCCATCACCACGTTGCTGGAGGCGATGCGCAGATCGCAGGCCAGGGCGAGCTCCGTCCCCCCGCCGAAGGCAAATCCGTTGACGGCGGCGATGACCGGAACCCGCAGCTGCTCCACGGACGTAAAGAGGCTTCGGATGGTAAAGATAAAGCGGCGGACCTGGTCCGGGGACATCGTCCGCCGCTCGATGAGATCGGCGCCCGTGGAGAAAGAGGCCTTTTTGGGATTGTCGGCAGGCGCTCCCGTGATGATCAGGCACCGCAGACCGGGATCGAAATTGGCTTCCCGGACGGCATCGCCCAGCGCGGCCAGCAGTTCAAAGTTAAAACAGTTCATGGCTTCCGGACGGTTTAACGTCAGAAGGGTAATTCCTTCGCCTTTTTGCTCCCGCAATAATACCTCTTCCATAAATGGGCCTCCTTGAATGGTGAACGGTTTAGAATTTCAGGTCGCCCCAGTCGGATTCCCGGACCGGCACACGCAGCGCGATTTCAAAGGCGCGGGCCAGTTTGTCCCGCGCTTCGGAAAACGCGATCACGCCGTCGTGGAACATCAGCGATCCGGTGTAGAAGGGGTGGCCTTCGCTGTTGTAGCGTTCCCGCATCATCTGGCGGAATTTTTCCATGTCCTCCTCGTTGACGGCGCCGCCCTTGGCTTCGATGTTCTTGCGGCGCACCGTCTCCAGAATGAAGCCGGCCGTGTTGCCGGACATGACGGATGTTCTTCCCCGCATGTTGGTGAAGGCGAACCGCGGCTTGAACGCCCGGCCGCACATCCCGTAGTTGGCCGCGCCGTGATCCGGTCCGATCACGTAGGTGATTTTCGGCGCTTCCAGGCAGGAGCAGGCCCTGACCATGTCGGAGCCGTATTTGCCGATGCCGCCCCATTCTTCGGCCTTGCCGACCATGTAGCCGGGCGATCCCTGCAGGAACAAAACGGGGAGTTTGGAATTGCCGCAGCGGATCATCCATTCCGTCGCTTTTCGGGCCGCTTCGATATAAATGACGCCGTTGGCGTTGGAGGCAATCACGCCGACGGGGATCCCCTTGAGCCACATTTTGCCGCAGATGATCGAACTGCCGCGGCCCGGGCCGTAGGTCGGCTTGTATTCATGGAAGTAGCTGTCGTCCGCGAGGCATTTGATCGTGTCCTTGATGTTGATCAGGTGGTACGTGTCCGCGGGGCTGCAGCGCATCATTTCCTTGTAGTCATACCGGGGCTCGCGGGATTCCCGGCGGTCGATGTGAAGCGTCTGCGACGGTTCAAATTCCATCATGGCGCGCAGCTTTCGGATGCCTTCCTCCTGCGACTGAACGAAATGATCGCAACCGCCGGAATGCTGCGTATGGACGTATGCGCCGCCCAGGTCTTCCTGGGAAACGGTTTCGCCGATGGCGGACTTCACCATGGGAGGCCCGGCCAGAAAGGCGAAGGCCAGCTTCTCGATCATGATCGATTCGGTGGCCAGATAGACCATGTAGGCGCCGCCGGCCGTGTTGCCGCCGGTGGACAGCGTGTACTGCTTGATGCCTTTGGCCGACATCCGGCACATGTTGTAGAACATGGTTCCGAAATGACCGTCGTCGGCGAAGCAGCCCAGCTGCAGCGGAAGGTTGATCCCGCCGGAGTCCGCGATGTAGATGCAGGGAAGTCCGCACTGCTCGGCGATGGCCTGGGCGCGCATGTGCTTTTTCAGAGTGATCGGGAAATAGGTCCCCGCGGCATAGCGGTTTTCGTTGGCGAAAATCATGCAATCTTTCCCGTAAATGGTGCCGATGCCCGTGACGACGCCGCCGCCCGGGATGTGCCCGCGCTTTTCTTCTTCGTAAATGGCGCCGCCGTAGAGCTTTTTCTCGCCGATCTGGTAGCCCGCGTCCAGCCCCACCTCAAAAAATTCCGTGCCGGGATCGATCAGCATTTGAATCAGGTCGCGCATCGGCTTTTTGCCCTGCTTGGCGAGCCTCGCAATCTGATCTTCCCCGCCGATGTTGTAGGCTTCCTGCCGGTGTTTCATCAACAGAGCATCCTGTTCCTCCCAGAATTTCAGGTTGGTTTCCCTCTCTTTTTCCAGCCGTTCCGTTCGGGTCATTCTCTTTGTTTCTTCCGCCATAATCCCTCCTCCCTAAAAGATAAACATTGTGCCGCGGAATCCGGAGATTCGCTCTTAATCCGTCTCGTAGCAGCCGATCCTCCGTGAAATGACGATGCGCTGCACTTCGGAAGTCCCCTCGCCGATGGTCAGGAGCTTATAGTCCCGGTAAAACCGTTCGATGTTGTATTCCTTCATCAGGCCGTAGCCGCCGTGGATCTGCAACGCTTCATTAGTCACCCGGCCCATGACTTCCGAACAGTAAAGTTTGGCCATGGCCGCTTCTTTTCCAAACGGCTTGCCCTGATCTTTCAGGTAGCAGGCTTTGTATAATAAATTGCGCGCGGCTTCGATTTCCGTGGCCATGTCGGCCAGCTTGAAGGCGTTGATCTGGAAAGTGGAGATCGGCTTCCCGAATTGTTTCCTGGCTTTGGCGTATTTCATGGCCAGTTCATAGGCTCCCTGCGCGCCGCCCAGCCCCATGGCGGCAATGGCCAGACGGCCGTTGTCCAGCGTCTGGAGCATCTGGTGAAATCCTTCGCCGCGCTTTCCCAGCAGATTTTCCTCCGGCACCCGGCAGTCGTCGAAATACAGTTCACCGGTATCGGAGGAGCGCCACATCATCTTCTTCGTCATCTTTTTCGTCGTGAACCCCGGCGTTCCGTTCGGGACGAGGATGCAGGACACTTCCTTGGTTTCAATCGAACCGTAGGGGCCGACCTTCTGTCCTTTTGTTCCGGTAATGGCCTGCACCGTACAGATGCCGGCCATTCGGCTGGTGGAATTGGTGATGAAGATTTTGCTGCCGTTGAGCACCCACTGACCGTTCTCCAGCCGCGCGTTGGTCTTGCTGGCTCCGGCATCGGAGCCGGCATTGGGTTCGGTGAGCCCGAAAGACGCCAGAATTTCGCCGGAGCAAAGCCGCGGCAGCCATTGTTCTTTTTGCTTTTTGCTGCCGTAGTAATAAATCGGGCCGATGCCCAGAGAATTGCCCGCGGCCACCGTCGCGCCCTGCGAACCGTCGATCCGGCTGATTTCCTCCACCGCGACGATGTAGGAAAGGTAATCCATGCCCGCTCCGCCGTATTCGGCGGGCACATAAATGCCGAAAAGACCAAGCTTGGCCATTTTCCGGGTCAGGTCACAGGAAAATTCTTCATTTTCATCCAGCTCCATTGCGATCGGCGCGATTTCCTGTTCGGCGAATTCTCGGATGTTGTAGCGAAGCATTTTCTGCTCGTCTTTCAGCCAGAAATCCATAGTAAGCCCTCCAGTGAACGGTATTTTGTATGTATGATGACATGTAAGGCACCCATAACGATTCCATCAAAACGCCAGGCGGTGCAGCTTTGACGATTCCACGGCGTGCAAGGATTGGACGGTTGATCCAAATATTGATTGGACGGTCAACCAATATGTTTTTCAATACTCCAGCGCGTAACGGCTTGTCAAGTGGAATTTTTATTTTCACCGGCCGTTTCGCAAAACGGGGCATTCTTTCTTCTTGACAATGAGTCGCCCTATCGGGTTTAAGGTTTTCAAGGAGGCGAAATGTTTCCAAAACAAGCAAACGAGATTTTGATCCTGTGCATTGATGACGATCCGGACGTTCTGAATCTGCTCCAAAAGATTTTGACCGGGGCCGGCTATTCGGTCATCGTTGCCGGGGATGGAAAGCAGGGGATTGGAGAGGCCCGCAGCAAGCAGCCGGATCTGATTCTGATGGATGTGATGATGCCGGGAATCGACGGCTACGTGGCCTGTTTTGAACTGCAGGCCAATCCGGAAACAAAATTCATTCCCGTGATTTTCCTCACGGCCCTTGACGATGAAGTGAACCGGACCAAAGCTTTTGCAGTGGGCGCGGCGGACCACCTGTCCAAGCCGATCCGGAAAGAAGTTTTGCTGCGCAAGATTGACGAGCAGATCAAGACCAGTTCCCGCTGGCAGAAGCTGAAAAACAAGATCGCGACCAAGGGTGAAGTCGTACAGCCGCCGGCGATCTTTGCCCAGTTCAAGCAATCCCTGCTGAACTTTGTGGAGCCTGCAAAGGCCGCCCGCATTCGGGACCGGCTGTCCGCGCTTGCGCCCCAGAACCTCTACAATATCTGCGAGCCGATGGGCATTCCCCAGCGTCAGATGACGGAGTGGATTTCGGAATTTCTGTCCATCCCCGTGATCGAAAAAATCGACCGGGAAAGCCTTCTGCTCGGGGTCATTCCCGTTTCTTTCGCCCGGGAAAACCGGGTTGTGGCGAGGCTCGACGAGAATCACGAAAGATCGTTCATTCTGTGCAATCCCTTTGACTGGAGCCTGATGGACGCGCTCAAAAAATTGTTCGGTCTGAAGAGCAACGCTGGCCTGAATCTGGCGGCGCCCGAAGACATCGATGCCCTTTTCCAGCAGTCGGATGTCGAGTCTCTGATGAAGCCTCCCGGGGAAACGCAGGCCGAATCCGCCGAAAAAATGCTCGCCATCGACGATGCCGAACAACAGGAAGAAGAAGGGGAAATTACCCAGGAAATCAACTCCGAAATCGTCGCCCTGGTCAACCGGATTCTCGTGGACGCCTACAACAAGCGGGCATCGGACATTCATTTCGATTCGGGCTTCCGGGGGCAGCCGTTCAAGGTCCGTTTCCGGATCGACGGCGTTTGCCAGTCGGCTTATTTCATTGCGGAGAAATCCAAAAGAGCCATCATCTCAAGGATCAAGATCCTCTCCAGCCTGGATATTGCGGAGCGGCGAAAGCCGCAAAGCGGCAAATTCATGGTGCGCATTCGTGGCGACAAGGTGGAATTCCGCGTGGAAGTGACGCCGACGGTGGAAAATAACGAGAATGTTGTCCTGAGAATTCTGGCCAAGTCAAAGCCGGTCGCCATCCATCAGCTCGGGCTTTCTCCCTACAATCTCGAAGTTTTTGAAAAGATGATCACGAAGCCGCAGGGCGTCGTGCTTTGTGTCGGGCCCACCGGTTCCGGCAAAACGACCACGCTGCACTCGGCGCTCGGGCACATCAATAAGCCGGAGATTACCATCTGGACGGCGGAGGATCCCGTGGAAATCCAGCAGCCGGGCCTGAAGCAGGTGCAGGTGAACAGCAAAATCGGCTTCACGTTCAGCGAAGCGCTGCGGTCTTTCCTTCGGGCCGATCCCGACGTGATCATGATCGGAGAAATGCGCGATGAGGAAACCGCCAAAATTACGCTGGAGGCGTCTTTGACCGGCCACCTGGTTTTCAGCACGCTGCATACGAACAGCGCCGCGGAAACGATCACGCGCATCATCGACATGGGCATTCCCGTTTATAATTTCGCCGATGCCCTGCTGGGCATCATCGCCCAGCGGCTGACCCGCCGGCTGTGCGAAAAGTGCAAAAAGCCCTATCATCCCGATCCCGAAGAATATGAAAATCTCATCCATTATTATCATCCCGTCTGGGCAAAGAAGCACGGGCTGCCCGAGTATTCGCCGGATTTGACCCTGTGGATGCGGCAGGGCTGCAATTACTGCGAAGGCAAGGGGTATTATGGACGGGTCGGGATTCACGAGATCATCCTGGCGACGGCGGCGGTGAAGAAAGCCATCAAGCAAAGTCCGGACGTCGATCATTTGACGGAAATTGCGCTGGAAGAAGGCATGAGAACGCTGCGGATGGACGGCGTGATGAAAATCCTGCAGGGCATCACGGATTACGAACAGGTTGCCAGAGTGTGTCTGTAGGGTTTTGGGAGGCCGCCCGGTAGGGGAGCCGTCCGGAAGGTCGTGCCGAAGCCGGGTATTTACGAGGAAATCATCACTTCGACATGGTCCAAGTAGTGCCTTAGCCGCCGGATCTCCTCCCGGATTTTCTCGGCCTGCGATTGCTTGGCGGCATCCTCGAGGGTGCGGCCGATTTCGCTGATTTCATCAAATCCGTAGCCCCCGCCGGACCCTTTCATCTTGTGCCCCAGAACCCGGATGACTTCGAAATCGCTCCGCTCGAGGGCGCCCTGCAGCTCTTCGACGTCCTTTCGCCGGTTTTCAAGGTATCCGGGAATCAGATCCTGCAGGTCTTCATCCACGATGACGATAAATTTTGCTTTTTGGGCATCCTGTTCCATGTCGGCCATTTGTGAAGCATCCTTTCACCGTCTTTTGAAGAACGCATAGCAGAGGGTTTTGATTTTTGCAAGGGAGTCGGCGCTTCGGCGAAAAACAAGATTCTGTGCACTTGCCCGGCACCCGTGCCGGTCATGGCACAGGGCGGCGCCGTTGAGGCGTTAAACCGCCGGTTCGGGTCTGGCCTGTTCCTTCAGGACGGAATGGCCGTA
>DAOTJI010000061.1:0-16076 GCA_035448625.1 Smithellaceae bacterium
GCCGCACCGGATCAAATACCGGCAGCTGACCAGGCGATAGACCCGGGCCGCGCGGCCCCGCGCCGTTTTTAGGGGCGGGTTCTTTGCGCCTTCTCTGCAAAGGAGATCGGTATGAAAAAAATATGGACGGTGTTGACGGCGGCGGTTCTGCTGATTTCTTTCTTGCCGCCGGCGCCGGCGCAGGAATACGGGAAGATCCGCGCGCTCCAGGAGCGGGCGGCCTATGTAACCCGGCAGAAAAATGATTTTGTCGTACGGGTTTTGAGTTCCTACAAGATTCCGCACGAGGTCAACGATCAGGGCGTGGTCGTGCGCATCAACATGGGCGACCGATGGGTGGACGTCACGGCCATCGAAATTGTTCCCATGCTCAGGGAAGCCGAGGACCACAGCCGGCAGGTGGCCGCGCACGAACTGTTTTTCTTTACGACGGACGGGATTCTGGACGTGGTGTCGGCCCTCACGATCCGGTAGAGGATTTACCGACGGCATTTTTCATTTCCGCGAGTTTTTCCCGGTCCAGATAATATTTCCCCTCCGGCGTCTTGACCACCAGACGGTCCGATATCAGCAAATGAAGCGCCCGGGGGCGCAAATTGCCCGTGCCGACCTGAAAGAAATTTTTTCGCTCATCCTGAAGCTTGATGGCCCGGGACGCCTTGTAGGCGCCCGCTTCTTCCAGTTCGGCCATGATCTTGAAACATACCCGCCGCAGGCCTAAACCCGCAAAGTACATCGCCGCCAGGACAAAAACCAAAAAGCCGACGACCAACAGAATGATTTGTGCGTAAACAGGCATAGGAAACGTTTGGATGCTGCCGAAAGGAGACGCGCCTCCTTCCGGTTGCTAAATAAATTTCACTTCTCGCGTCGCTTTTGTGACGACATAGCAGCGCTCCACATTGGACTGGTCGTCCGCCGGAATAACGAAAAAACCCGGCCGGTTCAACTGATACCCCTGGGTGGTCCCCACCAGAATCTCTCCATCCTTGAAGAGCACCCGGATCTTGCGGCCCAGAACGGGTTTGCCCGGTTCAAAATTCTTCTTGTCCTCATGTTTCGGATTGCCGGCGAAATCCTTGACGAAAAAAATAGCTTTCAGGTCTGCGATGCGCACTTCCAGGGGCTTGTCGCTGGGTGAAAATCCCATCGGTGTGACGTGAAAAATGTCCCGGTTAGGGGAAAAGTCAACCGTGACGCCTTTCACAATACGCTTGTCGGTATAGCGGATCACAATCTTGTTTAACATGGCGGAGGGTTTCCTTTCCGGCGTAAGCCACGTTTCAACGGGAGATTTTACCGGACATTTTTTCTATACTTACACCAACCACCAGAACTTTGTCCAGCGCCTCGTTGTCGTAAACGAAGAATTCTTGCCCCGAATATTTCTTCAGGAGCAGATCGAGGGCCTTCTTTTTGTCACCGGCCTCTTCGATGAAATTCGCCCGACCGAAACCGATTACACTGCAGTATTTCATGCTCCATGCGCAGGCGGTTTGGCCCCGCCTGAGTTCGCCGGGGATATCCACTTCAAAACAAACCGACGAATTGATTTTCAAGATGTCGATTTTTCTGCCGGCCCTTCCGCTATGAAAATACAGGTGGGAGTCGAGGACGGCAAAGTTCACCGGAACCACGTAAGGTTGATCGCCGTCGCTCATCGCAATCCGGCAAACCGGCGCGCTTTGTAAAATTGCGTCGATTTGCCGGGGATCCCGTATTTCTTTTTCCGAACGAATCATGGATCGGCCCCCTCATGCCCGTACAGTCCGTTCGGACTTTCGAAGAACTCTTGGCATGTTTCAAAAAGTTGTGGTACAGTAATATCACTGACGCATTGACTTTTCCGGATTCTGCTTTTATCCGAAACGGCAAAAAATGTCGATGACGAAATGACGGGGATACGGGTCATCATGAACATTCAATCCAATCAGGCAATCGGCGTCTTTGATTCCGGCATCGGCGGACTAACGGTGGTTCGCTCTCTCATGGAACGCCTGCCTTTTGAAAATATCATTTATTTCGGGGATACGGCCCGCGTGCCGTACGGCATCAAATCGGTGGAAACCATCCAGCGCTATGCGCTGCAGATCGCTGAATTTCTCTTGCAGAAGGACGTCAAGCTGCTGATTGTCGCCTGCAACACCATGGCGGCGGTTGCCTATCAGGCGATCCGCGAGCTTTCGCCCGTGCCGGTGCTGGAAGTGATCGAAGCCAGCGCGAAAATCGCCGTCACCCGGACGCGCCGCAAAGCCATCGGCGTGATCGGAACGCCCGCCACCATCAATTCGAACGCCTACGCCAGGGCCATTCATCTTCTGGACCAAGACGCGAAGGTGTTTTCGCAGGCATGCCCGCTGTTCGTTCCGCTGGTGGAGGAGGGCTGGTTCGACCATCCGGCTACCCGGCTTGTCGCCGAGGAATACCTGAAGCCCGTTATGGCCGAACGGGTGGATACGCTGGTTCTCGGCTGCACGCATTATCCGCTGCTCAAGCCTCTCTTTCAGGACATCACGGGCGGGCAGGTCCGGCTCATCGATTCGGCGGAAGCCATGGCGGACATTGCCGCCGACCTGATCCGTCAAAAAAATCTGGGCAACACGGCAAACCGGTCGCCGGAATATCTTTTTTACGTCAGCGATGTGCCGTACCGTTTTCAAACCATCGGGGAACGCTTTCTCGGCCGGACGCTGCCGCGCATTGAAATGGTGAGGCTTTGATCATGAAGGTACTGCTGGCCGGTTACAACGTCGATTATGATTGGATCCGTGAACTTCGCGAGAAGAGCGGTCTGAAGCAGGACATTACGCCCGAAACGATTTCCGCCGCCTACGCCCGCATCAGCCGCAGCCCCAAACCCGTCGATCAGCTGCGCGTCGACGCCCGGGCCGAAGTCGAAAAAGCCCGCCGATCCAATCGGAATATTGTTTTTGAAATGGGACACAGTTCGGTGGCCGAACACGCCGTCTTCAATATCGATGTCATCGGCGTTTCCCGCCTGCTGGTCGAAGAAATTGAAAAATTCCGTCTGTGCTCTTATACGGAAAAATCCCAGCGCTATGTTCTGTTTGACCGGGACTTCGTCGTTCCCGAAGAAATCGTCAGGGCGGGGATGAAGGAAAACTTTGTTGAAATGGTCCGGCTGCAGAACGATTTTTACCATGATCTCTATCGGCAGCTTCGGCCCTGGGTTTTTGAAGAAAACAGAGAGCTGGCCGAAAACCCCGCCAACCGCTCCCTGTTGGAGGGCTGGGCCAAGGAGGATGCGCGCTACGCCATCTCGCTGGCCACTCAGACCCAGCTGGGCATGACGATCAACGCGCGCAATCTGGAACTGATGCTGCGCCGGCTGGCCTCCCTGCCCATCGCGGAGGCGCAGCTTTTCAGCGAGAGGCTCTATCATGCAACCCGGGATATTGCGCCGTCGCTGATTCGCTATACCCGGTCCACGGATTACGACCGTCTGACCCGGCCTCGGCTTCGGGCCGGGGCTGAAACCCTTCTGGAAAAAGGGACGGCGAAGGCCGGCCGGGAAAAAATCGGCGACGTTCGGCTCGTGTCGGCGACTTCCGACGCGGACCGGCAGGCCGCCGCCGCGCTTTTGTTTGCGTCCTCCTGCCGAAGCCACCGACAGTGCCTGAGCCGAGCCGCCCGACTGAGCGAACGCGAGCTGAAAGGCTTGTTTCACACGGTGTTTGAAAATATGCAGCCCTACGACGCCGCGTTGCGAGAACTGGAGAACATCGATCTTCAGTATGAGCTGGTGGTCAGCGCAAGCTGCTTTGCCCAGTTGAAGCGCCACCGCATGGCCACCGTCATCGCGCAGGACTACGACCCCCGGCTGGGGGTGACCGTTCCGCCCTCCGTGCGCGCCGCCGGCCTGCAGAAAGACTTCATGGCCGTGATGCGGTTGACGGAAAGGGTGCATAACCGCATCCGGGAAAAACTGCCGTCGGCGCCGCCGTATCTGCTGACCAACGCGCACCGCAGGCGCGTGCTCATGAAATGCAACGCGCGGGAGCTTTATCATCTGTCCCGCCTTCGGGCGGACGCGCACGCCCAGTGGGATATCCGGCATCTGTCGGAAAAAATGCTCCGGCAGGCGCGCCGCCTCATGCCGCTGACGTTGATGATGGCCTGCGGCAAGGACGGCTTCGCCGCGCTGCATCAAAAAGCTTTCCGGGCGAAGTAACCCCCTATCCTGTGACGGGACCCATGACCACTCCGAGAAAACTCCCGATGGTCCTTCTGGCCACCACCATCAGTTCGTTTACGACGCCCTTCATGGGATCATCCGTGAATGTCGCCCTTCCCGCAATCGGCCGGGATTTTTCCATGGACGCGATTTCCCTGAGCTGGGTGGCGTCTTCCTTTCTTCTGGCCGCGGCCATCATGCTGCTGCCGATGGGGCGTCTGACGGATCTTTTCGGACGCAGAATATTTTTTCTCTCCGGCTCGCTGATTTTTTCCCTGTCCTCGCTTCTCGGCGTCTGGCCGGAAACGGCCAACCTTTTTATCGCTCTGCGCGTGGTTCAGGGAATCGGCGCCGCGATGATCTTCAGCACCGGCACGGCCCTTCTCGTTTCCGCCTATCCTGCGGGCGAACGCGGAAAGATGTTGGGCATCAACATTGCCGCGGTTTACACCGGCCTTACCGTCGGTCCTTTGATCGGCGGCCTGCTGACCCAGCACCTGGGGTGGCCGGCCATTTTTATTGTGAATGCCGCATTGGGATTGGCCGCCGCCGTGCTGGCCTTACGGATGGAGAAGGAAAAACCGTCCGCCGCGCGCGGAGAGCCTTTCGATCTGAGCGGTTCATTGCTTTACGCGGCCGCGCTGTTTGCCCTGATGTACGGTTTTTCCCGGTTGACGTCATCCCTCGGAGCTGTTCTGATCGCCGGAGGAGGCGTCTGTTTTATTGTATTCATTCGCCGGCAGCTGAAAAATCGCTCTCCACTCATCAATCTTCATCTGTTTCTGGGCAACCGGGTTTTTGTTTTTTCAAATCTCGCCGCTTTGATTCATTATTGCGCCACCTTTGCAATCACTTTCCTGCTGAGTATTTATCTGCAGCACGTCAAAGGACTTTCGCCTTCCCAGACCGGCTTATTGCTGGTCATCGAACCCTTGTTGCAGGCGTTCTTCTCTCCGCTGGCCGGGCGTCTGTCCGATCATTACGAACCCCGAATCATTTCCTCCATCGGCATGTCTTTAACGGTCGTCGGTCTTGCCGGTTTGATTTTCATCGCGGCGGATACGCCGATTTGGGCAATTCTATTTTGTCTGGCGCTTCTGGGAACCGGCTTTGCCCTTTTTTCTTCTCCCAACGTCAATGCCGTCATGAGCGCCGTCAACAGCAAATATTACGGCATCGCGTCCGCGACGCAGGCGACGATGAGGATGGTGGGGCAAATGCTGAGCATGGGGATTACCATGCTGGTTTTCGCCTGGATCATCGGCAATCGCGGCATTAACCATGAGAACGGCTTGCTGTTGATCAAAAGCGCGAAAATCCTTTTTGCGATTCTGGCCGTCCTTTGCGTGTCCGGCGTCTTTGCTTCTCTGGCAAGGGGGCGCGTACATAAGGCTTGATTTTCAGGTTGCGATCCGTATGATCTGGAGCGGCGATGCCTTTATCGTTTTCTGAACGGGGAGAATCATGAAGACGCAGTGGATCAGCTTTGCCATCGGTCTGGCCGCCGGGTGCTTCGGCGGACTGATTGGAATCGGCGGCGGAATCATCATGGTTCCCCTGCTGGTGGAGCTGCTTCGTGTGGATCAATGCCGCGCGCACGGCACGTCCCTGGTCGTGTTGATTTTTACGGGAATCAGCGGGGGCATCTCTTACGGCCTTCACGGTCAGGTGGATTGGAAAGCGGCCGTTCTGCTGGCGGTTCCGGCGATGTTGCTGGCCGCGGCAGGCGCCCATCTGGCCGACCGGCTGCCCGACTGGAAATTGAAAAAGTTTTTCGGCGGTTTTTTAATTTTTTGCTCCGTCCTTTTGCTTTTAAAGCCCGTTCTGGCCGGTTGGATCGGCGTCCTGCCGGATGCCGTCTCCAACGTTGCCCTGATCGTGACGGGGGGCGCCACGGGGTTTCTTTCCGGACTGATGGGGATCGGCGGCGCCACGATCATGATTCCCGCCCTGATTCTGCTGGGGGGCTTTTCGCAGCACGTTGCCCAGGGAACCGCTCTCTTGGTCATGGTTCCTTCCGGATTCATCGGCGCTTTCACGCACTGGAAGCTGGGTAATGTGGCGGGCGGACTGCTCTTCACCATGATTCCGGGAATTGTGCTGGGTGCCACGGCCGGCGCCGGTATCGCTCAGTTGATTCCGGAGGAGCCTCTGCGCTGGTTGTTTGTCCTGGTGGCGGTTTACATGGGATGGCGCTACGTAAAAATCGTCTCTCCGGATACGTGCTGACGCACCGGCTTTGGTTTTTGCGCTCCCCGCGGACCTGACGGCTGCGGTCCGGATTCTCTCCGGAGGAGAACGGCCGGTTGATCGGCCGGGACTCGGGCATCCTTCTTGCGCTTCAGCGCCCCGCAGGGCGCTTAGGCTTTCTTTCCATACCCCGGATCGATCTTGACCAGCGCCGTCACGATGAAACCCGGAATGGTCGTGAGCAATATCCAGTAGTAGAAATGAATATAGCCCAACTTTTCCTGAATCCAGCCGCTCGACATGGCCGGAAGCATCATGCCCAGCGCCATGATCCCCGTGCCGATGGCGTAAAAGACGGTTTTGTATTCGCCCTGGGAAACCATGATCATGTACATGGTGTAAGCGGTGAAGCCGAAGCCGTAGCCGAACTGCTCGAAAGCCACGGCCGAGCCGATGATCCAGAGGTTTTCCGGCTGCGCGTGCGACAGATACACGAAGACCAGATCCGGTACGTGCATGATGATCACCATCGGCCAGAGCCAGAATTTCAGGCCGTTGCGGTAAATCACATATCCGCCGAGAAGCCCTCCCAGCATCAGCGCAACCACGCCCACCGTGCCGTAGATCCAGCCGACCTCGGCGGTGGAAAGCCCCAATCCGCCCTGAGCCCGGGAATCCAGCAGAAAGGGCGCAACCATTTTTACCAGTTGCGCTTCGGCAAACCGGTAGAATAAAAAGAAGCAGATGACGATGAGAATATCCTTCCGCCGGAAAAAAAGAGTGAGGATCCGAAAATATTCCGTTACGAGTCCGCGCCCTTTGTCCAGCGGGGCCCCTCGGTCCGCTTCGGGGAAGGGCAGGACAAAGAAATGGTAAAGGCATAACGCCAGAAAAAACGCGCCGACCACGACAAACGTAACCGACCAGGCGGAAGCCGGCGGATAGCCGTGCTCATTCAGGGTGCCGGCCAGAATGACCAGCCCGCCCTTGGAAGCGATGGTGGCCACGCGGTAAAAAACGGTGCGCACGCCGACAAACGCGGCCTGCTCGGGAGTGGAAAGCCCCAGCATGTAAAAGCCGTCGGCGGCGATGTCGTGGGTGGCGGAGGAAAAGGCCATGATCCAGAACATGGCCAGCGTGTAGCGGACAAAAGCGGTTGCGGGCAGCGTCAGGGCGACGCAGGCGAGCGCCCCGCCGATGGCCAGCTGCATGGCGATAATCCAGAAGCGCTTGGTGCGGAAAAGATCGACGAAGGGGCTCCACAGGGGTTTGATGACCCAGGGCAGGTACAGCCAGCTGGTGTACAGCGCGATGTCGGTGTTGGAGAGCCCCAGATTTTTATACATCACGACGCTGACGGTCATGACGATCATGTAGGGAATTCCTTCGGCGATGTAGATGGACGGCACCCAGAGCCAGGGGTTGCGCTTTGCATTCATGCGTCTGCCTTGGTCGGCTTCGCCGTGCCCCCCGCCTGGGGGGTCGTCGTCTCCTCGACGGATGGTACGATACACCTTTGCCGCCTTTTCTTTGCCGCCTCGGCATGCTTTTGACTGCGAAGCGCAACCGTCGTTTGCCGGTTGATTTGGATCAGACATGAAGTTCCTTTAGTTGGTTCTTGCACCCGTTTTCCAGGCCACCATGGATGGCTTCAATACAGTTTTCTCAATGCCGCTCCGGGGAAATAGTGCGCCAGAATCTCTTCGGCACCGCGTCCCCCAGACGCCATGACTGCCGCGCCGATCTGGCACAGGCCCACACCGTGCCCCCATCCGCCGCCCTCCAGAAGAAAGCTGAGCGCGTTTCCGTCCTCATCCCGTTCCATGGAGACGACAAACGCACTGGAGAGCAAATGCGTCGGGGACAGCCAACGGCGGATTTCCAGTTCTTTGCCGACCACGACCGTGCGGCGTGAGCCTTCGATTTTCAACCGAAAGATTCTCCCGGAAGGCCCACGCGCCAGCGGCTCGAGATTTTGCAGAATGCCGAAATCGATACCGGATTTGGCCCTGAGAATCTGCTCCAGCTCCTGCCGGCTGTAAGCAACCCGCCAGCGGTAGAAGTTCAACGTCTCTTGGTCAAACGAGGGCAGGATTCTTCGCAGAAGATCAAGATCGGCGGTATTGCAGAAAGCCTCGGGGCTGGAGCGAAGCCATTCGGCTGCGTCCCGTTCGGTCACGATCGGCGCTCCCGCCCGGTCATGGTCGGCCACGCCGGAAAGATAAGGGAAGAACGCTTCCTCCCAGGCGGTCGCGTATGCCTCCGTTCGTCCGCCGCAGCATTTGTAGTAGCGCGCGTCGCAGATTTGATCCCCGCTGGTCAGAAACATGCCCCGGGTGGCCCCGATGGCCCGGGCGACATTTTCCGAAACGATGCGCGTGATGCCCTGATACCGCTGGCAGTGGTCGTCGGCGCAAACGTCGAAGCCTTCGTGGTCGTTGACGTCCTGCCAGACGCATCGTTCATCCGGCCGGCTTTCGGGCGGGGGCCGGCGTGTTTTTTTCCGGTCCAGCATTGCCACCAGCCAGCTGCGCGACGTGACGGCCTGCGCCTTGAGAAACTCCAGGGGTGCGTTTGCCGACATTTCCGATGAAATCACCGAGGCGAGGTACTCCTCCAACGGAACCCTATTGATGAGGTGAAAAGTGGTACGGCTTTGTCCCGACAGAAAAAGCGCGCCCCGGAACGATTGTTCCTGCACTCGCTGCCAGTGAAAATCGATGCCGATTTTTACGCCGAAAATGGTGAAAAAAGATTCGGCGGGCGCAGCGGGAGACAGCAGAATGTCTTTGGCGCGAAACATTTCCCGGCCGTCCCGATCCGCCAGAAGGATCTGTCCGTCTTCGGCACGGGCCTTATGCTCGCCCTCGATGAGGTGTTCGTCGGGAAGAACAAAAGCGCCTTTAAGCATCAGCCGGGCTTCGGAAGAATCCTGCAGCAGGGCTGCCTGTATGTTCGGTTCGTGATCGATCATTTCTCATCCCGGAGTGCGAAAAGTCACAAGCCTTCTTAAAAACAATAGGGGGATAAGTCAAGAAAGTTGTCTTGAATCGTGCGGCGGTTTTTTAAGCAGAGAGCCGTTTTTGAGCGGCCGCCCCGGTTGAAAATGGTCAAACCGCTTTAAATCATCGGCAATATTAAACATTTTTCTTGAATCCTTTGCTTGTTTCGTGTAGGAAAATACTAAAATCATTGTCGCGGATGGTTTATGGCGCATATTTGGCCGATTGGCGGGGGCAAAGGCGGTTCCGGCAAAAGTTTCATCACCAGTTCACTGGGTCGGTTGTCGGCGGGGCTGGGCAGAAAAACGCTGGTGATCGATTTGGATCTGGGAGCGGCAAATCTGCACACGCTGGTCGGGATTCCCAATCCTTCGAAAAGCTTGTCCGATTTTCTTCAGAAAAAGACGGAGCGCCTGGACGACACCGTCGTGGAGACGCCTTTTGAAAACCTCTTTCTCATCAGCGGCGCCCAGGATCATTTCGCTATTGCCAATCTTCCCCACGAACAGAAGGTCAAGACGATGCGCGCCATTATGAGGCTGGACTATGACTGCATCCTGCTGGATCTGGGCGCCGGGACGTCCTTCAATACCCTCGATTTTTTCCTGATTTCCCAAAACGGCATTTTCATTACAACGCCGGAGCCCACCTCCATCGAAAATGTGTATCGACTGATCCGTTCCGTTTATTTCCGGCGAATCCGGTATGGTTTCAGCGTGTCGCAATTCAAGGCGCTGGAGGAAGAGGCGATCGAACGTTTCGGAGAAAGCGCCTTCAGCCGGCCGGAGTGCATGATGAACGTCATCGCGCGGGACTATCCGGAGCAGTACCGGGATCTGCAGAAGGATTTTGACGCCTTCCGGTTCAGGCTCATCATCAATCAGCTGCACAAGCGCGACAATCCGGCGCTCGGAGCGCATGTTTGCAGAATTGTCGAAAAACACATGAGCCTGCGCGTCGAATTTACGGGCAATGTCTCTTATGACGAGCACGTTCACGATGCGATTTGTCAGCAGGTGTCTTATCTGGACCGGTACCCTTACACCAAGACCGCGGGCGAGCTGCGCAACGCGGGGCGGCAGATCTTTCAGCCGGCGGGCCGGCAATTGATGCTGCAGTATGTTTAGAAGAGGCCGGGCCGGACGCACAGCGATCAGGGAGGTCTGAGTGCGGAAAAGTTTTACCGAGTTGAACTATTATGAAATGCTGGACATCCGTCCGACCGCGGCGGCGTTTGAAATCCGCCAGGCCTACGGCACCGCCCTGCAGATTTACCAACCCGGATCGGCGGCCAGCCATTCTTTTTTCACGGAGACGGAAAGACGGGAAATCCTTGCCCTGCTGGAGAAAGCCTACCGAACTCTGGTGGATGAACGGACCCGGAGAGCGTACGACGATGAACTGGTGAGCCGGGGAGAACTCGACCGGGCCGTGGAGGCGGGACCGGTTGACCGAAAGCCGGTCGGCATCTTCAATATCAGCCGTACCCGCGACCGTCAACCGTCCCTGGATAATCAGGAAACCCTGAAAAGCAAGGTCCGTGAAAGCAAACGGATTGCCGAGCTGACGGCCGGCGATTCCCTGAGCGGCGCCGGTCTGAAGCAGATCCGCGAGGAGCTGGGCGTGACGGTGGAGCAGATCGCGCAGGCGACGAAAATCCGGCAGGATCATCTGACCCATATCGAGGAAGATCGCGTCGATCGTCTGCCCGCGGCCATTTTCCTCAAGGGATTTGTCAAATCGTATTTGAAGTACCTCTGTCTGGAGCCGGTGGAGGCGCTATCCGCCCGGTATATGGAGACGGTCGCACATCCGGTGCGGAGTGAAAGGGCACAAGAGCAAAAGTAAGGAGGGGCAGTGATGGAATCCGATACGATTGGGACACCCGAAGGGGATCTGGTCATCCGGTTTCTGGGGCACAGCTCGCTCCTTTTGTCCTGGGCGGGCAAAATCCTTCATGCGGACCCCGTGTCGGTGGAGGCGGATTATACAAGACTGCCCAAGGCGGATGTCATATTGATCACTCACGGACACGGGGATCATATGGACCTGAAAGCTGTGAAGCTCATTAAAACCGCGGCGACCAAAATCGTCGGCAACGGCGAAGTCGGCAAACAGATTCCGGAAGCGCTGGTGATGAGCAACGGCGAGGAGCGGGTGGTGGAGGGCCTGAACATTGAAGCCGTGCCGGCTTACAACCTTCAGCATATGAGAGCGCCGGGGAAACCATTTCACCCGAAGGGCATCGGAAACGGGTATGTCGTCACCCTGGGCGGTCTGCGTATCTATATTGCCGGCGACACGGAAAACATTCCGGAGATGGGCCGGCTTCGGAACATCGACATTGCCTTTCTGCCGATGAATCTGCCGTACACCATGACGCCGGAAATGGTGGCCGACGCCGCGCGCATGTTTCGTCCCAAAGTCCTGTATCCCTACCATCAGGGCGAAACGGATACGGGAAAGCTCCTGGCGCTGATGAAGGATGAAAAGGACATTGAGGTCCGCATCCGGACCATGAAATGACGGGGCGCGGACGCCCCGCGGAAAACATCCGGAAGGATCAGGTTCGAATGAACGACAAGGGAGTGGTATTCTGGAAGGCCAGCGGCAGCGGCAATGATTTTATCATCATCGACAACCGCGATTTATCGTTGAACGTGAAAGACCTTCCGGCCTTTGCGCGGAGCGTGTGCCGGAGAAAAGTGTCCGTCGGCGCGGACGGCCTTTTGCTCGTCGAGCCGTCCGCGACAGCCGATTTCCGGTGGCGGTTTTTCAATTCCGACGGCTCCGCGGCGGCCATGTGCGGCAACGCGGCGCGCTGCGTGGCGCGCTTCGCCTTTGAAAACGGCATCGCCGGACAAATCATGTCTTTTGAAACGCAGGCCGGCATCATCCACGCGGAAGTGGCGGGCGACGTGGCGAAAGTCCGACTGACCGATCCCTCCCCCCTGAAGCAGGATATCCGCGTGCACTTGTCGGGAGGCGAATGCGGACTGGACTGCATCGACACGGGCGTTCCGCATGCCGTCTGCTTTGTCGCCTCCGCCGAGGCGTGCGACGTGGCGGCCACGGGAAGGGAAATCCGCCAACACGCAGTGTTCCAGCCGGAAGGTTCCAATGCGAATTTTGCCCTGGTGATCAACCGGCATAAAATGCGGGTCCGGACGTACGAGCGAGGCGTTGAGGACGAAACGCTGGCCTGCGGCACGGGAGTGGTCGCTTCCGTCCTCGCCGCCGCCGGACGCCGTTTTGTGGATTCGCCGGTGGATGTGACCGTGCAGAGCGGCGAAAATCTTCGTGTCTATTTTACCCGTCAGAATGGGGCCTTTTCGGAAATTTATCTTGAAGGGAAAGTGAAAATAGTCTATCAAGGAACGCTTTTTGAAGATGCGTATCAATAACGTCTGATCAGGAAGGAATGTTCATTGTGCAAACGGCGGAACGGTTAAAGAAAATCCCCCCCTATCTGTTCATGGAGCTTCGAAAAAAAATCAACCGGGCGAAAGCCGACGGCGTGGACGTGATTTCCCTGGCCATCGGCGATCCCGTGGAAGCGACCCCCGATTCCATCATCGACGAACTATGCCGGACGGCCCGCGATCCGCAGAACCACCGTTACCCCACCGACGAGGAAAAAGGCATGCTTGCGCTGCGCAGGGAAATCGCCCGCTGGTACCTGGAGCGCTACGGCGTGAATCTGAATCCGGAAAAGGAGATCCTGGGCCTCATCGGCTCCAAGGAGGGCTGCCACCACTTTGTTCTGGCGCGCGTCAATCCCGGCGACGTCGTGCTGATGACCGATCCCGGATATCCGGCGTACCGCGCCAGCATCCTGATGGGCGAAGGCGTTCCCTGTAATGTGCCCATCCTGTCGCAGAACAACTATCTTCCGGTCCTGGAAGACATTCCGTCGGAGACGGCCAAAAAGGCGTCCGCCATGTTTTTGAATTATCCGAACAACCCGACGGGCGCATGCGCCACGCTGAAATTTCTCAACCGACTGGTGGCGTTTGCGCGCGAATACGACATTGCCGTCTGCTACGACAATCCCTACGGCGAAATCGTTTTCGACGGGCAGGAGCGCATCAGCTTTCTTCAGGCGCCGGGCGCCAAAGAGGTCGGCGTCGAGTTGAATTCCTTTTCCAAGCCCTTCAATATGTGCGGCTGGCGCATCGGCATGGCCTCAGGCAATCCCGACCTGATTGCGGCAATCAGCAAGGTCAAGGAAAACACGGACTCCGGCATTTTCAACGCCGTGCAGTTTGCGGCCATCCAGGCCCTGCGCGGCGAAGCGGGGTTTATCGAAGAGATGCTCTCCATTTACGGACGCCGCCGCGCGCTGGTGTTGAAGACGCTTCGCAGGATCGGCATTGATTTTCAGCCGCCGCGCGGCACGTTTTATCTGTGGGTGCCGGCGCCGAAAGGCATGACGTCGCTAGAATTCACCAACCGCCTGTTTGACAAAACCGCCGTCGTGGTGGCGGCCGGCACGGCTTACGGACAATATGGCGAGGGTTTTATCCGCATTTCGCTCACCGTGCCGGACGACCGGCTGAATGAAGCGATGGAGCGGATCGAAAAGGAATTCTCTTGATGGAAATGGGAATCCTGGGGCTTCCGCAAAGCGGGAAGAGCACCCTGTTTGAAATCATGACCGGCGTGAAAGTCAGCCCGTCGCACACCGAAGTCGTCGTGCGCGGACAGGCCGGCGTGCCGGACGGGCGCTTCGACAAGCTCGTCGAAATCTACAAGCCCGCCAAAGTCTCTCCGGCCAAGGTTCCCTTCGTCGATGTACACGCCGTGGGCGAACATCCGTGGGAGGCGATCCGCCAGAACCTGAGCGGCACGGACGGCATTCTGCATGTCGTGGACGGTTTTTCCCTGCCGGATATTGCAATTGCCCTGGACGCCTACCGCAAACTCGAAGACGAGCTGGTTCTCTCCGATCTCCTCATCATTGAAAAGAAGCTGGAGCGCCTGGCCAAGATGTCCAAAAAAGCCGTTGCGCCCCAGGAAGCGGCGCAAAACGAGCTTTTGCCCCGATTGAAGAATTGCCTGGAGGAGGGAAAGCCGCTGCGCCGAGCGGGGCTTACCGCTCAGGAAGTCTTCACGCTCAAAAGTTTTTCATTCTGGACGATCAAACCGGAACTGGTCGTGGTCAACGTTGCCGAAGACAATCCGGCGTTTGCCGATGAATTTGCCGGGGCCGCGAATCTTGCCGAACCGGTACTGGGCATCTGCTGCAAGATCGAGGCGGAGCTGGCCGGGCTGGATGCCGCCGATCAGAAAGAGTTCCTGACCTCGATGGGCATTGCCGAACCCGCCTTCGGCCGGATCATCCGCGCCGCCTTTTCTCTCCTGGGACGCATCTCCTTTTTCACGGTCGGCGAGGATGAAGTCAAAGCCTGGGTCATCCCGCAAAACACCAAGGCTCCCAAAGCCGCGGGCGCCATCCACAACGATTTCGAGCGCGGCTTCATCAAGGCCGAAGTCATGTCCTTCGACGATTTCATGGTGCACGGCGGTTCGCACGCGCAGGTCAAATCCGCCGGCCGCCTGCGCCTGGAGGGCAAGGAATACGTCGTTGCCGACGGCGACATCATCACCTTCCGCTTCAACGTCTGACGGGTTCCGCGGCCGCGTCCTCCAGCGCTTTGAGGTAATATTCCGTTTCCGAAACCGATCGATTGACCAGCGGCTGATTCAGTCCGGCCCCTTCGGAGGAAACGTTCACAAACCAGTTGTTGTCGTTGATCCGCTGGAAACGGATCGTGATCAACGTGTTGCCGTGAAAAAAAGAATTCCGGTGGATTCTGATGACGCCCTCCTCCTCATCCTTTTCGCATGGATCGCCGGGGAATGTTTTCTTTGCCGTTTCAAAAGCCAGATACGTCGCCTGCCAGAGCGTTCCCGTGAGAATCACCGGACGCAGCGGCGAGGACGGCGCTACCGATGTCTGGGCCGCGCTGCACGAAGACAGCAGCAAAACCCATAACGACAAAATCGTGAAACCGTTTCGCTTCGTTCTTTTCAATCAGTCCTCTTCGCCTGACGGCTTCGGCCGAGGGTATAAGAATGTGAACTTTTTAACTACGCAACTACAGACGGATTTTTTCATCCCGTCCCGGGGATGCGGTCCGTGAAAGGGCGGCCTTCCCGACGGGACTTTCGTGTGCATACAACACCCCGGATGAAAAGACAAGACAGCCGGACAGCGAAACTCGGGACGGCTTGGAAAAGGTCAGATCAAAAAACGGTCATTTTTTTCATCATGGTTCCGATGCCAGCATCCTTTCAATGAGAAACCAATCCCATGCCCTGTGGTTTACCGATCGTTGATGTAGAAATTGGCGCCATTTTGCGGGCAAGAAAAGGATTTAAGAGAAGCCATCGGGCTTGATTCGTCCTATAAAGTGAAGACCCAAAAGGATCCGAAATTCAACAGCATCAAAAATCACCCGGACTTTGTCAAACCGGTCGGGAAGTATAACGATAGACTCCCGGATCGGTTGGAATATCCGCTGCGGCGCCGGCGGGCATCGCCTCCCGTGCGCAGCGAACCGTCATAAGCAAGGTTAAAAGCCAGGGTAAGGGAACTTTTTGGATAAAATAGAATTTTGCGAATAGAAACTGGCGGAGAGAGCGGGATTTGAACCCGCGGTACACCTTTAAAGGGCGTACAATCG
>DAOTJI010000062.1:0-16075 GCA_035448625.1 Smithellaceae bacterium
GCCCTTCTCGATCGCCCACTCCTTCATGGCGTGCGCGACGATGTTGGCCGTTTCCGGCTCCAGCGTCCGGTTTTCCTGCATCGCCTCCTGCAGTTTGCGGAAGGTGTCTTTGGGGAGCTTCTGCTTCATGACCGCAAGGTTGAAGGTGTCCTCGCCGAAATACTGCGATACGGGAACGAATTTTTCTTTTGCGATTACATATTGTCTTTCCGCCGCCGCTGTTGCATTTGTCTTTTTCATGGCTTTGTCATCCTCGTTTAAAAGTTTATTCCAAAGGTTGGTTTTCTGAAAGCTCCCAGACTCCCGTCGGACAGGCTCCCGCGCAAAAACCGCAGCCGATGCAGCGTTCCTCGTCGACGGCATATTCAAACCCGCCGTCGGACAGCGTTCTGCGGAAGATCGCGTTTTGCGGACAGATTTCCTCGCACAGTCCGCAGTCGCGGCACGCGCCGCAGGAAGCGCAGTTCGTCGCGCAGGAAGCCGTGTCGGCAAATGCGCGGATCCGCGGGTCGAAATACTGCAGCTTGACGCGTTCGTATCGGATCGGCGGCAGCCGGTCGTAGGTTTCGGCGGCCCCCCGCAGCAGCGCGTCAATCGCCCGTGCTGCGATGCGTCCTGCGCCGATGGCGTCGGTCAGCAGTCCGGGACGGACCGTGTCGCCGACGGCGTACACCTGGGGATCGCTCGTGGCGTAAGTTTCGTCCACCACGATAAAGCCCTTTTCCGTTGCGATGCCGTCCGGCAAAAAGGACAGGTCCGGAACATCCCCGACGGCGACAATGACGGTATCCGCCGGCAGCAGTTCGCCGTCGGTCAGTTCGACGCCCTGATCCGTGATGGCCCGGGCAAAGCGCGGCCAGAGAAACTTCGCTCCCGCGGCTTCGGCCTGTTTTCGCTCCGTTCCGAAGGAGGCCGGCTCCTGAACGTCAATCAGCGTGACGCTTTTCGCGCCCAGACGAAACGATTCCGCCGCCGCGTCGCATCCCACATTGCCCGCGCCGATGATCACGACCCGTTCGCCGGCTTTGGCGCAGCCTTGTTTGCTCTGCCGCAGGAACTCGAGCGCGCTCATGGATTTTTCCGCGCCGGGAAGGGCGAGGACGCGCGGCCGCGATGCGCCCGTGGCAATCACGACGTAGTCATTTTCGCTTTTGATTCGGGCGAACTGCTCCCTGGTCAGCGGCTTGCCCAGGCGAACCTGGCGGATCTGTTTGGCCAGCCGTTCGATTTCGTGTTCCACGACTTCGGAAGGAATGCGGCTCTGAGGAATCGCATCCGCCAGCTTCCCGCCCAGCCGCTTGCGGCCTTCAATGATGACCGTTTCATGGCCTGCAAGCCAGAGCTGCCAGGCGACGGAGAGGCCCGCCGCCCCGCCGCCGATGACGGCCGCCTTTTTCCCGGTCTGCGGAAGAGGTTTGGGCTCCTTCGCCGACAGAGACGCTTTTCCCAGAAGCGTGACGTCCACCGGCTGAAGATTCACCAGCCCCCGGGTGCAGCTCTGCATGCAGAGATTCGGACATAAATAGCCGCAGACGGCCGCGGGGAAAGGGGTGTATTCCAGCGCCAGATTCACGGCTTCGTCCATGCGGCCTTTGCGGATCAGCTCCCAGCGTTTTTGAACGGGAATGCCGGTCGGGCAGGCCGCCTGGCAGGGCGGCAGGTATTTTCCGTTTTCCCAGGAGGGGACGTATCGCCGGAACACTCCGGTGGTCACTACGTCGATCGGAGATCGGTCCGATCCCGACAAATCGCCGATCAACCCTCCCTTGCCCAGTTCATGCTCCCAGACTTCCCGGCGAAATTTCGCCATCGGGCGAGCGGTCCGGCCCGGTTTTTCCGACGGTTTACGGGCGATCAGCAGCTGCCAGTCTTCGCGTCTTGATGCGAGTTGTTCGAACAGGTACCGCTTGCCGATGGCCTCCAAAAACGTCTTGAGGTTTTGTTTCAGCCATTCCCACTCGGGGTCCGGAAGTTCGGCCACCAGCCGGGCATCGGATGTGCTGTAGGCTTCCTGCTTTCCGCGGAAGAAAATTTTGCCGCCGACCATGCCGACGCAGGGCCGGTATCCCAGCACGTTTCTCTCTTCTTCCGCGCCCGCCCCGCAAACCACGGCGATGCCGCCCGCCATGAATTCCGCGAAAGAATCCCCAACTTTTCCGAAAACCCACAGTTCGGGCGGCTCAAAGCGCGGATTGAATTTGGTCATGGTCATGCCGCGCGCGCCGATGTCGCCGCCGATGTACACCCGGCCCTGCGCCATGGCATTTGCCGCGCCGTTGGTGGCGTTTCCGTGCACGATGATCTGCGCGCCGGCGTTGAGCCAGCCGACGTCGTCGGAGGCGGGGCCGAAGACTTCAATGGTGGTGTTTGAGAATCCCATGGACCCCAGGCGCTGGCCGGAGGTGCCCAGCACGTCGACTTTCACCGGCGCGTCGTGCGCCCGCCAGAGGCGGCCTCCAATGCCGTGCTGCCCCATCGCTGTGACTTCGATGTGGCGACAGCCGTCGGCTACGGCCTTCTGGATTCGTTCTTCCAGAATCCGCGAATCCACGCGAAGGCCGTTTTCGATGCCGGGGATTTTGGTGGTGTCTTTTTTGGTCATCATCTTGCCTGTTTCATTCTTTCTCCGCAGGGAACGGCTGGAACCCCTTCCCTACAACACATATTGGATATTCAATCTTTGCGCCGCATCCGCGTCGCCGATGCCCAGGGCGTCCGACATGCCGATCGGCAGCGAAGTGGAGCGCCCCAGCGGAGCCACGATCTTTTTCAGTTCCGTGTCGAACGTGACATAGACGTCCACCAGCCGCTGGGCGACCTGCTCCGGGTCCAGGCGCCGATCCAGTCTCGGGTCCTGCGAGGTGATGCCTTTGGGGCAAACGCCGATGTTGCAGACATTGCAGCGGTCGCTCTCCGATCCCAGACAGCCGGCGGCCGCCTGCAGGATATATTTGCCCGTCTGAACGCCGCTGGCGCCCAGCATGATCAGGGCGGCGGCATTGGCGGCCAGATTGCCGTTTTTCCCGATGCCGCCGCCGGCAAAGAGAGGGAGCTCGTTTTGTTTGCCCAGCTTCACGAGCGTCAGGTAGGCGTCGCGCAGGTTGCTGGCGATCGGGTGTCCCATGTGGTCCATGGAAACATTGTAGGCCGCGCCCGTGCCGCCGTCCTCGCCGTCGATGGCGAGCCCGGCCGCGTATGGATTGCGGGTCAGGTTGTTGAGGACGGCCTGCGTGGTGCTGGTGGCCGAGATTTTCGGATACACCGGCACGCGGAATCCCCACGCCATGGACATGGACTGGATCATCTTGGCCACGGCTTCCTCGATCGAATACTTGGTCTGGTGCGTGGGCGGGCTGGGCAAACTGATGCCCTGCGGCACGCCGCGGATCGCGGCGATCAGTTTGTTGACCTTGTACCACATCAGAAGACCGCCGTCGCCGGGCTTCGCGCCCTGGCCGTACTTGATTTCAATGGCGCAGGGATCTTCCTTCATTTGGGGCAGAGCGTGGATGATTTCATCCCAGCCGAAATAACCGCTCGCGATCTGCAGGATGACGTATTTCAGAAAACGGGACCGCAGCAGCCGGGGAGGGCAGCCGCCTTCGCCGGTGCAGATGCGGACCGGCATGCCCATCTCCTCGTTCAGATACGTGACGCCCATCTGCAGACCTTCCCACATGTTCGGCGACAGAGCGCCGAACGACATGCCGCCGATGATCAGCGGATAGATTTCGCGGACCGGCGGCATCCAGCCGTTTTCTCGGCCGGCCTCGAGCATCCGTTCCGGCGGCAGGATTCGGCCCAGCAGCGTGTGGAGTTCAAATTCATGGCGTCCGGCGTCGAGCGCCGGGTCGGTCAGCATCGAAATGCGGACAAACTTGATCCGGTCGAGCACGCTTTCCGGCTGGTTTCTCCGGCCGCCCCGTCTGCGGGCTTCTCCGCCCTGATTGGCGTGAAAGCGCAGCCGGTCGGATTCGTCCGTCCGCTCGGGAACGATGGCGCCGTTGGGGCAGACCAGCGTGCACATACCGCAGCCCACGCAGGCGTGAGCCGGATCGGTGCGCTGATCGACGCCGTGATAGACCGAAAACAGATTGGCGGGCCGCTCTTTCAGATCGGGCGGTGTCGTGAGCGCCCGTTTGCGGTGGACGCCCAGTTCGATGGCCCGCACCGGGCAGACGGCGGTGCACCGGCCGCACAGGGTGCAGCGGTCCTTCCTCCAGAGAATCTGCCAGGGCAGGTCTTTGGTGCTTAGTGTAGAGGGGGTAATGCGTCCCACTGATTCCATTTTTCTATCTCCTGCCGGTCCCGCCGGACCAGAACGGTTTCATATCGCATCGGCTGATGGTCCAGGTTGATGTCCCGCTCGGGAATGGACGCATCCAGGCCGCACATTTCCGAGGAAAACGCGAAGATGCCGGGACGTCCGCCCACGACGCCGGGGCGCAGCTTCTTGGAATCCTGCACCATGAACATCGACTTGTCCGGCAGACAGCCGATGACGCAGTTGGGCCCGTCGATGATCAACGGGCGGCAGCTCTGTTTCAGGCTGCGCAGCATCCGCCCGTCGGGATGACGTGCGAGCTCCCCGTCTTTGAGCGGTGTGATGATGTGCTTGTACATTTCCATGCCCATCCCGAGCCGGTTGCGCATATAGTGCAGAATGTGCGTGAACACTTCCGAGTCGGAATAGTAGCCGCTGTAGCCGGGAAAATTGCGCGACATCAGGAATTCCCGGATCGGCACAAAGGCGGTGTTCTCGCCGTTGGTCATCGTCGCCATGCCCTGGATGAAGAACGGGTGACAGGCGTAAATGTTGATGGAGTAGTTGGTGTTCTGGCGTCCCTGGCTCAGGATCACCCGGGCGGTGAGATCCTTGCGGTCGAGGCCCAGATACTCGGCGACGGCCAGCGGATCTCCCACTTCCTTGATCATGATCACGTCCGGCCAGAAGCTGAAGATCAGCATGGATTGATCTTTTTCGCCGATCTGCCGAAGCCGGAGCTGAACCATCATCAGGCGGTAGTCGATTTCCTCCCGGCTTAAGCTTTCCCATTCGGCCGGATATTCATAAACCCGGATGACGTAGTTGTCCCTTTTCGGTGTTCCCGAAGGCGCAGGTTTCGTCGGCCGGAGGGACAGCTTGTATTTGACGGTAAAATCCTGATCGATCATGAAGTGGTCCAGGGCCTTGATCCCCTCATTGGAAAAGATGCCGGACAGGATCGGCTCGTTTTTGAATTTTTCGAACTCTCCGCCCAGATCGGTCAGAAACAATCCAACGCCGGAGCCGTCATGCCCTTCTTTCATGACATTGAGCGCATTGATGGCGATCACCGGCGATTGCGGCTGACTGGATGTTACGGCAAATAAACGGCACATCATTTCACCTCTGAATATTTCAACCCGAGGGCCTAACTGCCAGAGTCGTGCCAGTGCCGATCGTCTATAAAATAAGCAAAGATTATAATGGATTGGAAAAGCTTGGCGCAGGAAGGGCTGCCGGATGAGCGATGAAAGTCAACAAATTTGTACTTTTGTAAAATGGTGTGACATTATTGTTCGATCTTTGAATGTCCTAAGCGCGGGAAGCCGCAAAAGCCCTATGGCTTCAAGACGGCATCTTTGTTGTTTTTGCGGAATTTTCCGGGGTCGATGCCCATTTTCGAGATTTTATACTGAATGATGCGCTTGGTGGTTCCCAGGATTTTGGCCGCCTTGGTCTGGTTGCCGCCGGTTTCCCTGAGCGCGTCGGTGATCAGCGTTCTTTCCTGCGCCTCCACGACGGACGACAGCTTGCTGCGATCCCTGCGCTCCTGTGATTTTTCTCCGGCATGCAGGGAAGGAGGCAGATGCACGCTGTCTACGGTGTCTGTTTTAGTCAGAAGAACCGCCCGCTCGATGCAGTTTTCCAGTTCGCGGACGTTGCCCGGCCATTTGTGAGACAGAAAGGCTTCAATGGCCGCCGTGGAAATCTTTTTTACGTTCTTGCCCATTTCCCGGCTGTATTTGAGCAGAAAATGATCCGCCAGCAGGATGACGTCGCTGCCCCGTTCCCTGAGCGGCGGCAGATAAACGGGGAAAACATTAAGGCGGTAAAAAAGATCCGCTCGGAAACGGTCGGCGAGAATATCCTGCTCCAGATTACGGTTCGTCGCGGCGATGATCCTTACATTGACGTTCACCACCCTCGACGAGCCCAACGGCTGAAATCGCTTTTCCTGCAGAACGCGCAGAAGCTTTACCTGCGCGGCGGCGGACAGTTCGCCCACTTCATCCAGAAAGATCGTGCCGCCGTTGGCTTCTTCGAAGCGGCCGCGACGCGTCTGGAGCGCTCCGGTAAACGCGCCTTTTTCATGTCCGAACAGTTCGCTCTCAATCAACGTGTCGGGAATCGCGGCGCAGTTGACCTGCACCAGCGGCCCGCCTTTGCGGGTGGAGTTGTTGTGAATCGCCCTCGCAATCAATTCCTTGCCCGTGCCCGTTTCGCCGGTGATCAGGACCGTCGTGTTGGAATCGGAAACTTGTGCCACCAGGCCGAAGACTTCCTGAATGGCCTTGGAGTGGCCGATAATATCCGTGGAAGGCGCGTGCTGCTGTCCGACAATTTTGCGCAGGCGGCGGTTTTCTTCCTCCAGCGCGCGGATGTGAACGGCTTTGGCCATCAGTTCCGCCACGGAGGACATCATGGCCAGTTCCTTTTCCAGGTCCTCAACTTGTTTAGCCACCTTGTCGGCGGACAAAACCCCCACCACGCGCTCGTCGTAGATAATGGGAACGCACAAAAAGGAAAGCTCGGCGCGGTTCAAATGACGTCTGGCGCCGGTACGGTCCAGAAAGTGGGTTTCCTGCCCCAGGTTCGCCACGGCCATCGGGCGGCCGGTTTCCGCCACCTTGCCGGTGATGCCTTCTCCCGGTTTGTAGGTCACTTCCATTCCGTCGATGTTGACGTCATGTGCGATGTCGAGCCACGCTTCCTTTTTCTCGTGATCCAAAAGCGAGATCATGCCGCGCTGCATTCCGAGGCGCAAACTCATTTCATGGAGAATTTTTTCCAGCTGTTCTCTCAAATCCATCGGCTGCGCCAAAATCTTCGATATGGCGTGCAGGGCCGCTAATTCTTCATAACTGTGGATGCTCACTTCGTCTTTCTCCGCGCCATGGCCTCAGGCTTTCCGGTTTGTCTCCGGCCGGATTTGCCCGGCGGTAGAATGTAACATTATTGTGCAAATATCAACCGGAATTTTGTCCGTTCCCGTACGCTCATGCAAAGAGAAAACCACTTTGCCGGTTGGGCAAAAGAAAGAAAGAAAGAAAGGAAAATATCGTTGTGCGGTGATTCCGATAAGCTTTATCCGATGGCCGGCCGTCCGGTTTCGCCCGTGCGGATTCGAATGCATTCCTCCAGGGGGACGATGAATATTTTACCGTCGCCGATGCTGCCGGTGCGGGCTCCCCGAATGACGGCTTCCAGCGTGGGTTTGACGTAGTCGTCGTTTACGGCAATTTCGAAGCGCACCCGGTCAAGGAGGTCTCCATTGGTAATGACCCCGTCGCTCGTATCGGCTTTTCCAACCTGTGCGCCGCAACCGACCACATTGGAAACCGTGATTTTGCCGACGTTTACGTCACGCAATGCCTGTTTGACGTCTTTGAGCTTGTCGGATTGTACGACGGCGATGATCAGTTTCATCAGCGTTTGCCTTTCAACATATGGTGCAGATGGCTGAGGGGCAAGGACTCGAACCTCAATTTTCAGGGCCAGAACCTGGCGTCCTACCTTTAGACGACCCCTCAGTGAAAAAACGAAACCAGCGTAAGCTGATAAGCGCTTCCTTTCCCGACGGATAACACAGATGAGCCGGGAGCAATGAACGTGCCAGCAGAAGAATTTAAAATTGTTATAAGTATTCAACTGGTTGAGCGACCTTGTCGATTTTCAAAAAAATACACGTTTGTCCGTTTTGAACACAAACAGACATAATTGTATCCGCTATGCGCTCTCCAGATTCAGAATAAACCTTATAAAATCGTATATTTAATAGACAATATGCTATGGCAGGATAATTGCTGTCATGCATTCCCATCGATAGACGGAAAGGATATGGTATCATGGGTGTTCAAATCAGTGCGGGCGATACAGCCTGGATATTAGTATGTTGTTCTCTTGTTCTTTTGATGACGCCGGCTCTGGCGTTTTTTTATGGCGGCATGGTGCGGCGCAAAAATGTTCTGTCCACGTTAACGATGAGCTATATCTTCATGTCCCTGATCGGAGTTCAGTGGGTGCTTTACGGCTATTCCCTTTCGTTTGGTCCCGACATCAAGGGATTCATCGGCGGACTGGATTTCCTGGGTTTTCAGGGGATTGGCGCCCAGCCGAATGCCGCCTATGCTAAAACCATCCCTCATGAACTTTTTGCCTCTTTTCAGATGATGTTTGCCGTGATTACTCCAGCCCTTATCACAGGTGCCTTCGTGGAAAGAGTTAAATTCAAAAGTTTTCTTCTTTTCAGCCTCCTCTGGGCAACGCTAGTGTATGATCCGCTTTGCCATTGGGTCTGGGGCCAGGGGGGGTGGCTGAAGGAAATGGGCGTTCTCGATTTTGCAGGGGGGACCGTTGTGCATATTTCCGCGGGTTTTTCAGCTCTGGCGTTTGCCCTGGTCATCGGTCCGCGAAAAGGTCACGGCCAGGTTCCGATGGAGCCGAACAATATTCCACTGACGGTTTTGGGAACCGGATTACTGTGGGTCGGCTGGTTCGGTTTTAACGCGGGCAGCGCTCTTGGGGCAAATGGTGTGGCGGTGAATGCTCTGGTAACAACCAACACCTCGGCGGCAACTGCCGGTCTGGTCTGGATGCTGCTTTCCTGGCTGGACGGCAGACCCAGCACCCTGGGGATCGCAACAGGAATGGTCGTTGGCCTGGCCGCGGTGACGCCGGCTTGCGGATTTGTTACACCTCTGGCTGCCATGGTGATCGGGGCTATGTCCGCGCCCCTTGCTTATTACGCAATGCGTTTTCGGGAAAGACGCAGATTGGATGAATCGCTGGATGTCTGGGCCTGTCATGGCATGGGAAGTACGTGGGGCACCATCGCCACGGGATTGTTCGCCACCGTGGCCGTCAACGCCGACGGCGCCAACGGGTTGTTTTTCGGCAATCCCGCCCAGCTTGCCATTCAGATCACGGCGGTGATTGTCACGATCGTTTTTTCTTTCGGTATGACCTATGGATTGGCTAAGGTGCTCCATATGAGCATTGGATTACGGGTAAGTCCGATCGAAGAAGACGTGGGACTGGACATCAGCTCCCATGGAGAGCGATCCTACTAACGGATTAAAATAATCATTAGGAAATTGGCAATCCACAGCATTCTTTATTGGAGATTTTACTATGCTGAAAAAAATCGAAGCGATCATTCGCGAAGATAAGGTAAACGACGTTATCGACGCCCTCAAAGAAATTGGAATTGTGGGCATGAACACGTTTGAAGTGCGGGGACATGGGCGGCAGGGCGGTGTTCAACTGGTCGGACGCGCCGGAACCTATCAGGTCAACATGCTTCCTAAAATTCAGGTCAATATCGTACTGAACCAGCGCAACCTGGAGGCCGCGCTGGAAGCGATTCTGCAATCTGCCTATACAGGAGAAACCGGCGACGGCATTATTTTCGTGACACCGGTTGAAGATGTCATCCGGGTCCGGACGCGCGAGCGGGGCCCGGGCGCCATGATGTATCCCGGGGATATTGACGAACGCAGAAATAAATAATCAAGCGGCTCGCACCAGGAAAGTCAGTATCTTGTCCATCAGCTGGTTGATGGATTGATATTGTGCCGGCGTGGCGGACAAAATTTCCGTCTCGGTCTGTATATAGGGCCCGCCGATGAGTTCATCCCGGCAATGCGAAACCAGGTCTTGCGCTGACTGTGGTGTGGTTTCCAGGTGAAACTGCAAACCGATAACCGATTGGCCAAGCTGAAACGCCTGATTTTCGCATCCATCGCTTTTCGCAATGCGCGTCGCTCCCGCTGGCAGGTCCAATGTTTCTCCGTGCCAATTTGCAGCACTGCATCAGAAGGTCAAACTTAAGGTTACTCCGCCATAAACGTAGGAACTGTCCCGGTCGGACGGGTTGGCTGTACCCTTCAAGCCTCGCGCCCGCATTTCGTATTTGGCGTCGTCCGAAAGCGGAAAGACATAGGATACGGTCGGCGCGACGGTCAGGGATCCGGCCACGGCGACCGGCAGGGAAACAGAAACCACGCCGTCATGAAAATTGTTGAATTTATCGGCTGTTGCGATGGAATCGCTGTTGAATTTCGGATAGGTGGTTTCGTCTTCGCTTTTCAGGTAGCTTACGGAACCCGCCAGTTTCAAACCGACCTTTTCATGAAGGCTGAAGGTATGAGAAACGGCAAGTGTCGCGTACCATTGATGATAGTGGTCAATTTCCCTGTAAATCGTCAGCGTCGGCGCCAAAATCGTGTTGAGGCCCAGCGAGATAAACAGCTCCTGCGCATCGAGCAGATCCGTCCCGTTCGACGTCATGCCGGCCAGACCGTAATAAATGTAGCCCGCGCCTGCTTTCACGATGCCGAATTCACGCGCATAGGACAGGATGAAATCCGTTTCCGTCCAGTTGGAGGAATGTTTCGCGTCTCCGGCCGAATAGGGATTCGTATCCAGATTGCCCCAGAGGGCGGCGGTAAAGCCTTTGTAGTTTGCGGTGATCGACGGTTCGATCACGACACTGTCCCGGGTCATCTCCTGGCCTCTCCAGATATAGGCGCTTAAAATACTGGCGGCCACCTCGCCTGTTACCTTGTCTTGTTCCGGCGCGGGGGCAGCCGCTTTTGTGTCTGCGGCGGGCTTGGCTTCTTCCGCTGCCCGGGCTATCATCGGGAATGACGCCAGTATCAACGCCAGCAAAACCATCGTTATTGTTGTTTTAAAATTCATTTTCATTGTCTCATGTTCTCCTTATGATTTATTCTGATTCAAATTGTGTGCAATCGATTTCGTATTTATGGATCTTCCCCGCCAAAACACGTTTCGTTGTTCCCAGAATCTGTGCGGCATCCGACGTGTTACCCTTTGTTCTTCTCAGGGCATGAATGATGACGGTTCTTTCAAAGTCGGAAACGCAACGCTCCAATGTATTTTCTTTCACATATGTTTTGTCGTTATCCATAGTGATGACCTCAGCCGATGGCGACTCCGCCGCGTTCGCCGGAGCTGATGCGGATGCATTCGGCCAGTTCCACGACAAAAATCTTGCCGTCGCCGACCGAGCCGGTGTGTGCGCCGCGGGTGACGGCGTCGATGGTCGGTTCGACGAAGGCTTCGTTCACCGCGATGTCCAGACGGACTTTGTTGAGCAGGCCGCCCGCTTCCTTCGCGCCGCGGTAAATTTCCGTGAGGCCTTTCTGCCTTCCCTGGCCGACCACATTGGTGACGGTCATCAAGTTCACATCCACGGCTTCCAGCTCTCTTTTGACCGCCTCCAGTTTGTGCGGCTGTATAATGGCAATGATCAGTTTCATGGCTTGTTCCTCCTATTCAATCACGGTGTAAGCCGCTTCGCTCTGTTGGGTCAGGTCCAGTCCGATGATTTCGTTTTTCTCTTCGACCCGCATGCCGATTGCCGCGTCCACAATTTTGAAGATGACGAAGGTCATGATCGCGGCAAAGGCGATGGTCACCACCAGCATCAGGCATTGAATCCCAAACTGATGGAGGTTGCCGAAGAGCAGACCGTCCGCCCCCGCCGCATTGACCGCTTTTTCCGCGAATAATCCCGTAGCGATCGTTCCGACCGTCCCGCCCACGCCGTGCACGCCGAAGGCGTCCAGAGAATCATCGTAACCCAGTTTGCCTTTAATGACGGCAACGGCGGTGTAGCAGACCAGGGCGACGATGATGCCGATGAAGATGGCGTTCATCGGGTTGACGAACCCGCAGGCGGGAGTAATGGCGACCAGACCCGCCACCGCGCCGGTGGCCGTGCCCAGAATGGTCGGAGTTCCATTGTGCCACCATTCAATCAGGGCCCATGTCAACCCGGCGGCGGCTGTTGCCGTATTCGTGGTCACAAAGGCGTTGGCCGCCAGGCCGTCCGCCGCGAGCGCGCTGCCGGCGTTGAATCCGAACCAGCCGAACCATAAAAGAGCCGCGCCCAGAACGGTAAAAGGCAGATTGTGCGGACGAATGGGTTTGTGGTTGTAGCCGACTCTCTTTCCCAGCAGAAGCGCCAGGACCAGGGCCGAAATACCGGAGCTTACGTGCACGACGATGCCGCCCGCGAAATCCAGACCGCCTAAAGATTTAATCCACCCCCCTGTGCCCCATACCCAGTGCGCCAGCGGATCGTAAACAAAGGTCGCCCACAGAAGGGTGAAGAGCAGAAACGCGGGAAACTTCACACGCTCCGCGTAGGCGCCGATGATGAGCGCCGGGGTAATGACGGCGAACATCGCCTGGAAGATCATAAAGACGCTGTGCGGAATGGTCGCCGCGTAGTTGCTGTTGGGAGCGGCGCCGACGCCGGCAAGGCCCGCCCACTCCAGCGTTCCGATGATTCCGTGAAAATCCGGGCCGAAGGCCAGCGAATACCCGAAGAGCACCCACTGCAGGGAAACGATGCAGACGATAATGAAGCACTGCATTAAAATGGAGAGAACATTTTTGCGCCGGACAAGGCCTCCGTAAAAAAAGGCCAGCCCCGGCATGGTCATTAAAAGAACCAGTGCGCTGGCGGTCAGCACCCACGCTGTATCTCCGGAATTCATGATGGTGAACCTCCTTTTTAAAATTTTTTCATTTTTTGACTTGAGCAAGGACGGTGCCAGATGAATTGACAAGTTCTTATGCATTAAAATTACTAATGATTCATCGATCAATGGCTGTTTCAAAAAAGAACAATATTGTTTTATTTTTTAAAAACCAGCATGAAAATGTGAGAGATGGGATTTGCCTTGCCGGCTGAAAATTAGTTCAAAAATGTTTTTTGAATCATATGTAAAAATTACTGAGAATGTCCGCTCGGGTGGCGGTGGCATAAAAATTGAAATCGATTTGTAGGAGACATTTCAGATTTACAAAGAAAAGGAAGCAGAATTTTATGATCCCTTATGAGCGCGTCAGCTCCGGCATCAGCGGCCTGGATAAAATCCTCAATTATCTGCAGATGGGCGACAATGTCGTCCTGCAGGTGGATCATATCGAGGACTATAAAAAATTTGTCGATCCCTATATCCGGCAGACCCTGGCCGATCATCAGCGCCTCGTTTACATGCGTTTTGCCAATCATGCCCCTCTTCTGGAGGGGGGCCCGGGAATTCAGATCTACAAACTCAATGCCAATTCCGGATTTGAATCCTTTTCCACCGAGGTCCACAACATCATCCGCGACGAGGGCCGCGACGTGTTTTACGTTTTTGACTGCCTGTCCGATCTGCTCCAGGCCTGGGCGACGGACCTGATGATCGGCAATTTTTTCGTCATCACCTGCCCCTACCTGTTCGAACTCAACACGGTCGCCTATTTCGCCATCCTTCGCAGCCGCCACTCTTTCAAAACCGTGGCCCGGATCCGCGAAACGACGCAGGTGCTGCTGGATATCTACAACCACGAGGGAAGAATCTGCGTCCATCCGCTCAAGGCCTGGAAACGCTACACGCCGACCATGTTTCTGCCGCACATTATGGAAGATCAGGACTGTGTTCCGATTTTAAACAGCGCGGATGCCGCGAGCATTTTGTCCTACATGACGGACAAGAATGCGACCAGCGGAGAGCGCAATCTCGACTACTGGGACCGAATCTTTCTGAAGGCCGGCCGCCTCCTGGAAAATCCGGACGCGGTCAGGGAAAAGCAGGACATGGTGGAAATTCTTTCCCGCGTGATGATCGGCAGGGAGCAGCGGATCCTGTCGCTGGTCCGCGAATACTTCGAGCTCAATGACCTCGTGGAGATCAAGAAGCGCCTCATCGGCACGGGATTTATCGGCGGGAAATCCGTCGGAATGCTGCTGGCGCGCAATATCCTGCGTCGGGATCCGTCCTTTGACTGGAACGGCGTCTTGGAAATCCACGATTCTTTCTACGTCGGCTCGGATATTTTCTATTCGTATATGGTGCAAAACGGCTGGTGGAAGCTGCTCATGGCGCAAAAAACCGAGGAAGGATATTTTGAGGTTGCACGCGAGCTCGGAAAGAAAATGCTGCACGGCGTGTTTCCCGACGAAATCAAGGAGCAGTTCCTGCTCATGCTGGAATATTTCGGCCAGGCGCCGATCATCGTCCGGTCCAGTTCGCTGCTGGAAGACGCTTTCGGCAACGCCTTTGCCGGAAAATACGAAAGCCATTTCTGCGTCAACCAGGGAACGCCGGAAGAACGCTACCGGCATTTCGAGGAAGCCGTCCGCAGAATCTTCGCCTCCACGATGAATGAAGACGCGCTCACCTACCGGCTGCAGCGCGGAATGGCCCAGCAGGATGAACAGATGGCGCTTCTGGTGCAGCGCGTATCCGGTTCGCACCGAGGCAGCTACTTCTTTCCCGGCCTGGCGGGCGTCGGCCTGTCCTACAATACCTTTGTCTGGCAAAAGGGCATGGACCCGAAAGCCGGCATGCTGCGGATCGTTTTCGGCTTGGGCACGCGCGCCGTCAACCGCGTGGAAAACGACTACCCGCGCATCGTCGCCCTGGACGCGCCCACCGTCAAACCCTACACGAAAAAGGAAGACATCAAGCGGTTTTCCCAGCACGAGGCGGATGTGCTGAACCTCAGCGACAATGAATTCCAGACGCTGCCTGCCGCCGAACTGCTCTGCGAAGACCTGGTGGCAAATCTGAACTGGATCGTGGAAGAAGACACGGAAGCCGCCGACTATCTGCGCTCGGTAGGACGGGATGCGAAGCAGGCCAGGATCATCACGTTTGACGAACTGCTGTCGGCGACGCCGTTTGCGAAAATCATGTCCAAAATGCTGAGGACACTGGAGCAGATTTACCGCTATCCGGTGGACATCGAGTTTACCGTTAATTTCAACGCAGCGGGCGAACCGCGGATCAACCTGCTGCAGTGCCGTCCCTTCCAGACCAAGGGCCACTACCGCCGGGTGGAACTGCCGGAAAATATCAGCCGCTCCAGAACACTGATCCGGCAGGACGCCAATTTCATGGGCGGCAGCATTTACCAGGCGATCTCCCGCCTGATCTACATCGACCCCCGCGCTTATGCCGGGCTCGCGCTTTCGGAAAAGCACGAGGTGGCCAGGCTCACCGGCAAGCTCAACCGGCAGATCGGACGCCGCGAGGTCATGCCGACGATTCTGCTGGGGCCGGGGCGATGGGGAACGACGACGCCGGCGATGGGCGTTCCGGTCACGTTTTCGGAAATCAACAATATTACCGCCATCGGCGAGATCGCTTATCAGGATGGAGCCCTGATCCCCGATCTGTCCTTCGGAACGCACTTCTTTCAGGATATGGTGGAAATGGACATCTTTTACATGGCCATCTATCCCGAAAAGGAAGGGGTGGTCTTCAATGTGCCCTGGATCAGAAAACAGCCCAACATTCTGGCGGACTTGATGCCGGACGATGCGCGCTTAGCCGGCGTCGTCCGAGTCTGCGACGTCCGCGCGAAGGACGTGCGCCTGATGTCGGACATCGTCACCCAGAAGATGATCTGTTTCCTGGGCGACGCCGGCAGTCCTTAAAATTCCCTGCATAACCGGGCGGCGGCAACCAAGAAGGCGGGTGCTTGCGCAAAATCCGCTATTGGAGTAAAGAGGAGCATCTCTTGCAAAAGGACGGCAAAGCCATGAAAAAGATGCAACCAACGCTCGCGGCGGAAAGGCAATACGCGGTCGAAAAGGAAAAGTTCGTTCCCGTATCGCAGTATTTCGGCGAGGACACCTTCAGCCTTGCGGTCATTAAAGAGAAGCTTCCCCGGGAAGTCTTCCGAAAACTGATGCAGGCGATGAATGAAAGCAAATCGCTGGACGAAGAGACCGCCAATGTCGTCGCGCACGCCATGAAGGAGTGGGCGATCGAGAAGGGT
>DAOTJI010000063.1:0-15906 GCA_035448625.1 Smithellaceae bacterium
CAACAGGGCCACGAAATAAATCACCGCCAAAACGGCATTGATCCACGTCAATATCTGCGCAGCTTTAAAAGATCGCTCCCTCACCTCCCCTTCCGTTTTCAATACCGCCCAGGACGCGCCCTGCAGCAGGACCGCGGCAAGCCCCGTCAGGCCGAACAAAAGCGGAACGGGTCGGAGCAGCGTGAAAAATCCGCCTGCGAATTCCATTTTGTCATTTAGCGGAACGCCGTAAATCACATTGCCCAACGCCACCCCGAACAGCAGGGCCGCAAGTGCGCTCCCGCCGGCCAGAGCTTTCTCCCAAAGGCCTGCCCGCGCCGGATCGTTGGCCCGGAATTCCATGGACACCGCCCGGAAAATCAGGGCAAGCAAAACCAGCATCATGGCCAGGTAAAAACCGGAAAACGCCGTGGCGTAGGCATGGGGAAAAGCCGCGAAAAGCGCACCGCCGCCGGTGATCAGCCAGACTTCGTTTCCGTCCCAAACGGGGCCGATGGAAGCGATCAGCGTGTCCTTCTCTTTTTCCGTTCTGCCCAGAAGCGGAAGCAGTGCGCCCACGCCCAGGTCAAATCCGTCCAGAAGCGCGTAACCCAGCAGCAGAATGAAAATTAAGGCAAACCAAAGGATTTGAAAGTTCTGAATATTTTCCATCTTCTTTCTCCATCAGGATTGATCGGGCACAGCTATTCACCATTCACTATTCTTTCCTCAGCCGGCCCCTGCTTGACAATTTTCACGAAGTACATGACAAACAGGATAAACAACAGCAGATAGACCAGTGCAAACATGGTGAGGCTTGCGGCCAGATCTCCTTTCGACACCACCACGGATGAGGCCTGGGCGGTTCGCATCAGTCCCTGAATGATCCAGGGCTGGCGGCCCGCTTCCGCCGTGATCCACCCGGTTTCATGAGCCAGGTGCGGCAGCGGAATCAGGAAAGGCAAAAGCCAAAGATACCACTTGGCCGTATAGAGTCTGCCCGTCCAGAGAAGCAGCGCGCCCAGAAGCCCCAGGCCGATAAAGATCATCCCCAACGTCACCATGATGTGGTAGGACTGAAACACCAGATTCACCGGCGGCCAGTCATCCTTGGGAACCTCCCGCAGACCTTTGATTTCCGAGTTGAAATCGAAGTTATACAGAAAGCTCAACCCCCCGGGAATGGAAATCCCGTAGGTTTTTTCGTTTTTCTCGTCCACATACCCGGCAACGTAAACATCCGCGCCCCGGGCTGTGGTAAAATGCCCCTCCATCGCCGCAGCCTTGACCGGCTGAAAGTCGATCACCTGGATCGCGTGGCCGTGGGCTGCGCCCAGCTGTAGAAGCGGCGTGACCGCGAAAAGAATAATGCCGATTTTCAGCATGGCTTTGGCGGTTTCCCCGTGCAGACCTTTTCGGACATAGTAGCCGGCGATGCCGCAGACCATGACGGAGCCGGTGATCCAGGTGGCCAGAACCGTATGAAGAAACCGGGCAACGGTGGACGGGTTGAAAACGGCCGAGCCAAAGTCGGCCAGAACAATCTTTCCGGCCGAAGTCATTTCATAACCGGCGGGCGTCTGCATCCAGGAGTTGGCCACGATAATCCAGAAGGCCGATAAATGTCCGCCGATGAATACCAGCAGGGCGGAAAGCCAGTAAACGCCGGGCGACACTCTTTTACGGCCGAAAATCAGCACCCCGACAAAAACCGATTCCAGAAAGAAAGCGATAACGCCTTCGGCGGCAAGGAGAGGCCCGAAGATGTCGCCTACCGTTCGTGAATACTGGGACCAGTTGGTTCCGAAAGAAAATTCCATGACGATGCCGGTGGCCGTGCCGATGACGAAGATCAGCCCCAGCAACCTGGCGAGCAGATCCGTAATCCTCGCGTACAGGGCATCCTTGGTGATGAGATAAAGCGTTTCGGAGATCAAAACGACCAGGGCGGTTCCCAGGGTCATCGCCGGAAAGAGAAAGTGGAACCCCACGGTAAAGGCAAACTGAATTCGGGCAAGCAGTAACGCGTCCATGGCTGCCTCCAAAATGAAGTGGAAAGAGAATAACGAAACGTTCCGGCTTTTTCAATCCCTATTTTCCTGAAATGATCCGCAGGAGAAACCTGATTCGCATGTGCAAAAAGACATGTGCAGCTTTGGCCCCTTGACAAGCATTCATCAATGATTATTTTATGGCATGTAAGGAAAATGGTCAATAATATTAAGATGTTATAACTTGTTGGAAAGGAGGGATGGTTATGATCAAAAACCTGCTGCCTGCCGTACGGCGAAAGAACGACAAAGCCCTGCGTCAAGCCGGGGAGCATCCGTTCTTGCCGATTCAACGGGAGATGAACAGATTGTTCGATGACTTTTTCAGAGACTTCAACTTAAAACCTCTTGGAAAGGTTTGGACATCGGGTTTTGAACCCAGCATGGATGTATGGGAAAACGATAAAAAAATCCATATTAAAGCCGAACTTCCTGGTCTCGACGAGAAGGATATTGATGTGACTCTCACGCCGGATGCCCTGACGATCCGGGGGGAAAAGAAGGAAGAAAAGGAGGATAAAGGCAATGATTACTGGTACAAAGAAACCAGTTACGGCTCCTTCCAGAGAAGCATCGCACTGCCCGAAGGAATCCATCAGGAAAAAGTGGAAGCGAAATTCAAAAACGGCGTTCTCCACATCGAAATCCCTTGGCTGGAAGGCGCAAGGCCCGGGAAAAAGATTACCGTTAAAACATCATAAATAAACATGGAGCTTCCCCGTCCGGGGAAGCTCTCGGTTTTTTTCAAGCGTTCAACGAAGACATTCATGAAAACATCGAGAGAAAAGCCTGTTCAACAGGTTGAATTTTTTAATTTTTATGGAGGTTGGAAAAAATGAACATCAAACCGTTGCAGGACCGGATCATCGTAACGCGTCTGGAAAGTGAAGAGAAAACACCCGGCGGCATCATCATCCCGGATACGGCCAAGGAAAAGCCCCAGGAAGGCAAGGTACTGGCCGTCGGACCAGGCCGCCTCGATAAGGAAGGCAAACGGATCGCGCCGGAGGTGAAAGAAGGGGACAAGGTGATTTTCACCAAGTGGGGCGGGACGGAGGTCAAGATCGACGACCGGGAAGTCATGATCATGAAGGAAGACGATATTCTGGCGGTACTGGAATCTTAAGGAGGTTTTCAACATGACGGCAAAAGAAATCAAATATTCAACCGATGCCCGGCAAAAAGTCATGCTGGGTGTCGATACGCTGGCCAATGCGGTAAAAGTCACTCTGGGGCCGAGAGGACGCAACGTCGTGATCGCCAAGAGCTGGGGAACGCCCCAGATCACCAAAGACGGCGTGACGGTCGCCAAAGAAATCGAACTGGAAGATAAATTTGAAAACATGGGCGCGCAGATGGTCAAGGAAGTCGCGTCCAAAACCTCCGACAAGGCGGGGGACGGAACCACCACGGCCACGGTGCTGGCCCAGGCGATGTACAAAGAAGGAGCGAAGCTGACCGCGGCGGGCGCCAACCCCATGATGCTGAAGCTCGGCATCGACAAAGGCGTTGAAGTGGTAGTGGCCGAACTCAAAAAACAAAGCCGGAAAATCGTCGGAAAAACGGAGATCGCCCAGATCGGTACGGTTTCGGCCAATAACGACAAAACCATCGGCGACATGATTTCGGAAGCGATGGAACGCGTGGGGAAGGACGGCGTGATCACCGTCGAAGAAGCCAAAGGAATGGAAACCGCTCTGGAAATTGTCGAAGGCATGCAGTTTGACCGCGGCTACATCTCTCCTTACTTCGTCACGGACGCCGACAAAATGGAAGTCTCTCTGGAGGATCCGTACATTCTGATTCACGAAAAGAAAATTTCCAACATGAAGGATATGGTGCCGCTGCTCGAGCAGATTGCCAAGACGGGCAAGCCGCTGCTTTTGATCGCGGAAGAAGTCGAAGGCGAAGCGCTGGCCACGCTGGTGGTAAACAAGGTGCGCGGGACGCTGAAATGCGCCGCGGTCAAAGCGCCCGGCTTCGGCGACCGGCGCAAGGCGATGCTGCAGGATATCGCGGTTCTCACCGGCGGGCAGGTGATTTCCGAGGACATCGGCGTAAAGTTGGAAAACGCGTCGCTCAAAGATCTGGGAACCTGCAAGAAGGTGAAGATCGACAAAGACAACACAACGATCGTGGACGGCGCCGGCCGTCGCTCCGATATCGAAGCGCGGGTAAAACAGATCCGGGCGGAAATCGAGGAAACAAAATCCGACTACGACCGGGAAAAGCTTCAGGAGAGACTGGCCAAAATCGTGGGCGGCGTCGCGGTGATCAAAGTCGGCGCGGCGACGGAAGTCGAAATGAAGGAAAAGAAAGCCCGCGTGGAAGACGCGCTTAACGCGACGAAGGCGGCCGTGGAGGAAGGCATCATTCCCGGCGGCGGCGTAGCCTACCTCCGTTCGATCCCGGCGCTCGACAAGGTCGTTTTGCCCGACGAGGAGCGGCAGGGCCTCGACATCGTCCGCCGGGCGCTCACCGCTCCGTTGCGGCAGATTGCCGTGAATGCCGGCTACGAAGGCACGATCGTCGTGGAAAAAGTTCAAGAGCTCAAGGGCAACCAGGGCTTCAACGCGGACACCGGCGAATACGTCGACATGGTCAAGGCGGGAATCATCGATCCGACGAAGGTCGCCCGCTTTGCCCTTCAGAACGCCGCCTCCGTTTCGTCGCTGCTGCTCACGACGGAAGCCATGATCGCGGAGAAGCCGAAGAAAAAGAATCCCGCGCCGGCCGCACCGCCCGACATGGGGGACTACGACTACTAATCCCCGAACGAAAAGGAGCCGGCGGCTTTTCCCGCGAGCCGCCGGCTCCCGAATCGTCGGTCGCGTATGAATGATGACGACTGTTCAGACGACTTCCGCGCTCGACATCCACGGACTTTTGCAGAGATCCGGCGGGGATCTCCTCCGGACGCTTTTGGAATTGGATCGCCCGGAAGAATTCATTCGTCGTCTCCCGCCGGACGATTTCTACCGAATGATCAGGCGAATCGGCGAAGACGACGCTCTTCCCGTGCTGGCCGCCGCGTCCTGCGAACAGTGGCAGTATGTGCTGGACCTGGAAAGCTGGAATCGCGACAGTCTGAACACAAAAAAAGCCATGGACTGGCTGGGTCGTCTCGCCCGGGCGGACGGCCGGCGACTGGCCGACTGGATGTTTTCGGAGCAGGGAGACCTGGCTTCGTTCGTTTTGATGCGCCGGGCGCAAATTCTTTTCCGGGAAAAGGAAGAAGAATGGGACGTGCCGCCCGGCTTCTTTACGCTGGACGGAGCGTTCTACATCAAAGCCGCCGATCCCGGCGAGGCGCCCGTCCTGGAGAATTTTCTTCGCGTTTTGTCCCGCGAGGATTACAACGCCTACCGGGCCCTTCTTCTGGACCTGTCGTTTCACATCCCCGCAGAAACCGAGGAGGAACTTTACCGGCTGCGCTCCTCCCGGCTGGCCGAGTATGGCTTTGCCCCCTATGAGGAAGCGCTGGCCGTATATGCGCCGCTCGACCCCTCCTCGCTCCGGGCGGAAAGCAAGCCGCTGATGCCCGGCGCCCTCGTTCTGCCGGAAGAAAAACACCTGATTCCTTCCGCGGCTTTTTCGAATCTTGAGGATTTCGGATTCTTGAAGGAAGCCGTCGGTCTTCTTGCCGATCCGCCGGAGGCGAACCGCGTCCGCCTGGAGTTCACGACGCTGTGCAACACGCTGATTGCCGCCGACTCCTTCGCCTGTGTCGAGGACGCCGAAGGCCTCAGCCGCATCGGCCGGCTGGCGGCGGGCTATCTGCATCTGGCGCTGGAGGCCCTGTGCAGCGGGGACGCAGAGCAGGCGGCAAAGATGCTCAAGGAACATTCGCTCACGGCCATTTTCCGCGTGGGCTTCGGATTCGCCAGGAAGTTGCAGTGGCGGCTCCAGCACTGGCAGCCGCACAGCTGGTTTGCGAAAAGGAACCGAAGAAGGAAGGATTTCTGGGGATCGCCCTGGTCCGAAGTCATGGAAGGGTTGCTGTTCGCGCGTCCCCTGTTCTTTGATCCGGAAGCCCCCGTGTCTTACCGGCCCTTTGAACGTTTCGACGACGTGAAAAAAACGGAGGCGCGGCTCGATCAGCTGGAGGCGCTTGACCGCATGATGGCACGCCTGACGCAAGTCGCGTCAGAGCCCGCGTGGATCGACAGCGAAACCTTTGCCCCGCTCTTGTTCGTCCGCTGGGCACGGCATCTTCTGCATCTGGAACCGTCCTTTGAACCGCTGACGCGCGCGCAGGCCGCGGCTTTTTTCCGCCTCCTCAGGCAGGGAGAAACCGGCCCGCCTTATCGGATGGAACGCTATCGGAACATCTTTATCGAGGAGTTTCGCAAAGGCGCGGCCGGATTCGAACCCGACGTCGCCGACGCGCTGGGTCGCGCCCTTTCCGACATCTGGGATGGGTTCCGCAGCGAATATGAAAACGTGGCGGCAAAGGATCTTTCGGCGCGCTATTCAAAGATTCTGCCGATCGCAGACAGCGGGCGGTAAACGCTTTCCTTCCGGTTTGTTGCGGAAGCGGTTTGACCCGAGACGATCAAACCGGGACTGTACTTGCGGCCCGTCCCGGTTTTCCGCCGTCGAAGGAATTTCTTAGGTAAAAGCGGACATCTTGCGTGCTGCAAAACAGGACTTTTCTGTCGGCGGCTAACCGCCTATTTTCCTGTTGTTATTTCCGGGCCAATTTATTACGCTGGACGCAACAAAATCCTTTCAGGAGAAGACAACATGAAAAAACATCTTCTGTATCTTGCGCTGGTTTTCGTGTTCATGGCCGCCGTCGGGTTCCCGGCTGAGTCCGCCTTCGCCGACGCGCCCCAGGATCTTTCGCTGAGTTATGACCTGAAGACGCAGACGCTTTCAGCAACCATCACGCACAAATCGATGTTCACCGGCCTCCACTACGTTAAGCAGGTTCAGATCAAAAAGAATCAGGAGCCGCTTGAAACCGTGAACTACGATTCACAGGCCGGCAAAGTCACCTTTGTCTATACGTACAAAGTACCGGCAAAGCCAAACGATCTCCTGGAAGTGACGGCCGTCTGCAACCTCCAGGGTCAGAAAACGGCGATGCTGAAAGTGCAATAAAAACCATCCGGAACCGACGGCCGCAAAGGCCTTTATGGAATGAACCGATCAAGATCATGACCCTTTCCCTTCCGCCGACCGCGGCGTCGCCTGCGGCCTTCCGAACCTGGTGCTGTGTTTTTGTTTTGTTCTGTCTCGCTTTTGCACCGGGGTCTGCCGCCGTGGCCGCGGCAGCCGATCCCGTTGAAGTCGTCGTGGAAGGCATCGACGGGGACGCACGAAAGAATGTCCTGGAGGCGCTGACCCTGCCTTCCGGCCTGGTGCAGAATGGAAAAGCGGACCGGCTGTGGCTGGAGCGGTTTGTCCGCCAGGCCGGCCGGAAAGTCCGGTCCGCCCTCGAACCTTTCGGGTATTACAACGCAGAGGCCGTCATCCGGATTGAAACCCCCGAAGCCGACCGATACCGGCTGCAGGTGCGGGTGGAACCGGGGCAGCCGGCCGTCGTCTCCGGAGTCACCGTCACCGTTGCCGGAAGCGGCGCGTCGGAAGCAACGCTGACGGCGCTGGCTTCCGACTTCCCCCTGCGAAAAGGCTCCGTGCTGCTGCATCCCCTTTACGAAAAAGGCAAGAAGGCGCTGAAATCCAGGGCTGAAGAGCTGGGCTATCTGGACGCCGCCTATTCCGTTCATGAAGTCCGGGTCGATGAGGCCGGCCTGTCCGCCGTCATCACGCTGGTGCTGGAAACCGGCGAGAAATATTTTTTCTCCACGATCGACATCGAGGGCGCTACCGATTATCCCGACGCCTTTCTGCGGCGGTATCTCACCTTTCAATCCGGAGAGGCTTTTTCGTATACCCGGATGGCCGAGACCCAGCTCCAGTTGAGCAATTCGGAACGGTTTCGCCATGTGACGGTCCGGGCCGATAAAGAGCAGGCCCAAGACGGCAAAATACCGGTGCGGGTGTCTCTGACGCCCGCGCCGCACATCAGCCTGAGGCCGGGCATCGGATACGGAACGGACACGGGAGCGAGATTCGCCCTTCGCTACCGTGATCTCAACATGCTGCACCGGGGACACGAACTGGATTCGCACCTGTACATCTCCCAGCGGCTGCAGGGGCTTGCGACCAGCTACATCGTTCCGGGCAGCACCGACATCCGGACCTTCACCTCCGTGCAGGTCAACCTGCAACAGGAAGAGATCACCACCTATGACAGCCGGATCATCGCGATGGAACTGGCCCGGACGCACAGCTTCACCCCCAAACGACAGGGCTCGGCGTACATCAAATTTCAGCACGAAACCTTTACCATCGGCAGCCAGGACTCTACCTCGAGATACATTCTTCCCGGCATCCGGTTTTCCGACCATCACTACGTCAATGTGATACGCCCCGACCGCGGATTCCGCTATGCGCTCGATCTGCGGGGCACGCATCAGGCCCTGGGCTCCACGACCCGCCTGCTTCAGATGATCGGCGAAACCAGCCATATTCTTCCTCTGCCGTGGCGCCTGTCTTTCCTCACCAGCGCCAAAGCAGGCTTCACGGTTTTCACCGATGAGTTTTCCGATCTGCCCCCGTCGCTGCGGTTTTTCGCAGGCGGCGATCAAAGCGTTCGCGGCTATGCCTATCAGTCGCTGGGCCCGCGCGACGCCCAGGGCAATGTCAAGGGCGGCAAGCATTTGCTGATCGGCTGCGTCGAACTGCAGCGCGCCATCCTGGAGGACTGGGCGGTCTCCGTGTTTTACAACGCCGGAAACGCCTTTGACGCTTTTTCCGACCTGACGCTGTTTCAGGCCGCGGGCGTCGGCATCCACTACTACACGCCGGTCGGCGCGTTGAATTTATACCTCGCCCGGCAGATCCGTGTGGACGATCCGGAATTCCGCATTCACTTCACCGTGGGGTTTGAATTTTGAAACGCGTGCTGAAATATCTCTTCCTCCTCGCCGTTGGGGGCTTGCCGGCGATCCTTCTCGGGACGGCGGGCTGGCTTTTCTGCACTGAAGCAGGAGGAAAAATGCTGGTGGAAACCGTTTCCCGCTTCACGAAATGGAACATCCAGGCGGAAACCATCGAGGGAAATCTGTCGGATGCCCTCCGCCTGACCAACATGGTTATGAAGGGGCCGCAGGGAAGCGTCCGGATCCGGCAGTTGCAGCTTTCCATGCGGCCGCTGGACCTGCTGGCCGGGCACTTGGGAATTTCCGCGCTTTCCGCGGACCATGTATCCGTTTTGGACGACTCTCCCCAGCGGCAGCCGGAGCTGGTCTGGCCGAGGGCCAAAGGCTGGATCACGCTCGCGAGCGGCAGCATCGGGCGCCTGACCGTTCGGGATCTGACCTATCTGCGCACGGATGAACAGCCGGTTCGGATCGCGGCTCTCGCCGCCTCCGCCGCCTGGAAAAATTCGCAACTGTCCGTCAACGATCTCCGTCTCAATTTGTCTTCCTTCACTCTGGAGGGAAGCGTTCTCGCCGGCTTCCAACGCCCCCTCTTGAAAGCCAGACTTGCCGCAACGCCGGCGCACCCGACCGCCGGCGTCGATTCCATCCGGATGGACGGAGACTTCGGACCGGGAAAGAAGCCGGGAGAAGTGAGCGGGAGCCTTCAGATTCAAGGCCTTCAAAACACCCGGCCGGTTTTGCGGATGTCATCGAACATCGGCATGACACCCGCGGGCGTGACCTTTGCCAAAATCCTTCTGCGGCGTGAGAATCGTCCGGGATCGATTGCCGGCGAGGGCTTTCTGACCTTTAAAGGCCCGACCCCATACGTTACCCTGAAGGCTCAGGCGGAAAACGTGGATTTTTCCGACGAGCTGAAAATCCCGGCAAAACTCAACGGCTCTCTCCTTTTTGACGGAACCGGCCGTCAATATCAGGGGCGTATCGTTCTGTCCAATACGGCAGACGCCCGCCATGCTTTTCGACTGGCGAGCGATTATTCGGGGGATTCCGAAGGGGTTGCCCTGAGCGCGATTCGTGGAACGGCGCTGGGCGGCTCCCTGAACGGAAGTCTGGAGATTCAGTGGACGGACGGCCTGAGGATGAGCGGCGCGATCTCGGGCAGAGATCTCGATCCGGCAAGATGGGATTCGGACTGGACGGGCGTTGTCCATTTTGATCTTGAAGGCGATGCGTCCGTTCCGGACGGAGGGCCGGCCAGCGGCGCATTCCTACTGACACTGAAAGAAAGCCGCCTGCACGGGCGGCAGTTGACGGGAGCACTGCAGGCAAGCTTTGCCGGAGAAAATCTGGACATTCAGCGCCTGGCCCTCAGAGGGAAAGGTTTCGAGATCTCGGCCGGCGGAAGCGTCGCGAACCGATTGAATTTCAGCGCTGAAATCGGCGATCTGTCGAAGCTGATTTCGTGCGCGTCAGGCTCGCTTGCCGCCCGCGGATGGACGCGCCTGCGCCATGAGCAGTTCAGCGGTGCCGTTTCCGCACGGGGACGCGATCTGGCGGTGAACGGCTGGTCCGTCGCCTCGGCGAACTTCAACGCATCCGTGGAAGACCGGGCACAGTCCCCCTTCTCGCTGGACGCGGATTTCAGCCGGCTTCGTCATCCGAATCTGACGGCGGACGCACTGACCGTGCGGGGCGGAGGAACCGTCCTTTCCCACACACTCAGGGCTTCAATGCGCCGCGGCCCGTATAAAATCATTCTGGACCTTTCCGGTGCATGGCGCAAAAAAGGCTGGCTGGGGAAAATGGTTCGTCTGGAAGGCACGGACGAAGTCGGGCCCTGGAAACTGTCCGCGCCCGCCGCGCTGTCCGTTTCCCCGGAACATCTGTCGCTGGGGCCGATGGAAATCACCGGACGGGGACCGGAAACACTCCGGCTGTCCGCGGATCTTTCCGGATATCCGCCGGCCGGGCCCGTCGATCTGAGCTGGAACCAAATCGATCTGGCCAGAATCAATGCCTGGACGGATCGCGATTTCCTCACCGGCTCGTGCAGCGGAACCATCCGCGCAAAACTGCTGCCCGACAGGCGCTTTGCTCTTTTGGGCGAGGCCCGGCTGGACCAGTCAAAAATTCATCAGCGGGGACGGAAGGGCGACATCCGCATCGATCTTCGCCGGGCGTCCTTCAATTGGGACTGGCAGAAAGACACGCTGGCGTGCGACGTCGCCGTGGTGATGGCGGACCACGGAGAGCTGAAGGGAAAAATTCGCCTGCCGATGACCGCGCGCTTTCCCGTGTCCCTGAACGAGCAGGGACCTCTTCAGGGTTCACTTGCCGGACAGCTTCAGGAAAAGGGCGCGCTGGGTGTTCTTTTTCCCGGGCTGGTTCAGGAAAGCCGCGGGAATCTCGATCTGGATATCCAAATGAGCGGAAGTCCGGCGTCGCCTCTTTTTGAAGGCCGTATCCTACTGTCGGAAGCCGGAGGCTACCTGCCGTCGGCCGGCATCACGCTGCAGGACGTCCGGATCGACGCGCGTCCGGCAAAAGACGGCGTGATCATCGATTCTTTCCGGGCGGTTTCCGGCCCGGGCTATCTGGACGGCTCCGCACGGATTCACCTCAAAGGGCTTCGGATTGCGAACGTTGAGGGACATCTGAACGGCGAGCGATTTCAGGCCATCCACTTTCCCGAACTTCACGTGCAGGCGACTCCCCGGTTGACCTTTTCGGGAACGCCTGAAAAAATATCCGTACGGGGAGAAGTGCTTCTGCCTCTCTTCCAGGTCAACGGGACGCAATCGAAGGGAGCCGTGGAATCCAGTTCCGATGTGGTCCGGGAAGGAAAAGCCGGACCCTCGACCCGAAAGCCGTCTTTGGGCCTCGATGTTCAGGTCAAAGTGGTGCTGGGCGAGCAGGCGCAATTCAACGCGTCCGGAATCGACGCAAAGCTGGGCGGCCAGATGGAGATCGGGTTCACCGACCCGGAGCGCATTTCCGGAAGAGGTGAGATCCGTGTGATGAAAGGCCGGTTCCGGACGTACGGCGTAAACCTGGAGATCGTCCGCGGCCATCTTTTCTACGCGGGAGGCCCCGTCAATCAGCCGGCGCTGGACATCCTGGCGCTCCGAAAAATCGGAGACGTGAAGGCGGGTGTCGCGGTCACCGGTACGCTTCCGAATCCCGTCATCAAACTCTATTCCGACCCTTACATGCAGGACATGGACATTTTGGCCTATATCGTCCTGGGGCATCCGCTCGGCACCGACACCAGGCAGGCCGGCCTTCTGGCCACGGCGGCCGGCGCCGTTTTAACCTCGCGGCAGGCCGAAGATCTGCTGGAGCAGATTCAGGGCTACCTGGGACTGACTTCGCTGGAAATTTCATCGGATGTGCTGGAGAAAAACAACCGGATGGGGTATAAGCGCCTCAAAGTGACGCCCGAGGGAACGGGCGGTTCATCCCAAAGCGCTTCGGAAACCATTCTGGTCGTGGGAAAATATTTGACGCCCGAGTTGTACATCAGCTACGGCCGTTCGCTGTTTTCCGGGGGCAATTTATTTTTTCTGCGCTACGACATTTCCAAAAAATGGCAGGTGGAAAGCCAGATGGGGCAGGAAAGCGGCATCGACCTCTACTACAAACTGCAATTTCACTGACGGAGAGAAAGCCATGTCCTCTCATCATTTCGATCTGGCGATTACCGGCGGCACCCTGGTGACCCTGTCGGCCAAAATGGACATCCTTGAAAACGCCTCCATCGGCATCGCGGACGGCCGCATCGCCCTGGTGGACGCAAACCGTACCCTGTCCGCTGAAAAAATCATCGACGCCCGCGACAGCCTGATTCTGCCGGGGCTGGTCAACACGCACACGCATCTGCCGATGGTCTGCTTCCGGGGTCTCGCGGATGACCTTCCGCTCATGGAATGGCTCAACGATCATATCTTCCCCATGGAAGCGCGCTTCGTGAACCGGCAGATGGTGTACGACGGCGCCATGCTGGCGATCGCGGAGATGATCCTATCCGGCACCACCACTTGCTGCGACGGGTATTTCTTTGAAAATCAAATCGCCCAAGCCGCGCTGGATTGCGGCATGCGTGCGGTGGCGGCGCAGGGATTCGCCGACTTCGCCACGCCGGACCACCCCCAATACGAAAAAATGATGGCGGCCGCCGGACGATTTGTGGAACGCTGGCTCCCCCATGCACCGATGATCACGCCGGCGTTCTTCTGCCATTCGCCCTATACCTGTTCGCCCCGGACGCTGGTCAACGTGAAGGCGGCCGCTCGGGAGGCCGGAATTCTCTACCTGACGCACCTTCTGGAAAACCGGGACGAAATCGATACGATTGAGAAACGTTACGGCCGGAAGCCGGTGCCGCATCTGCACCATCTGGGCGTGCTCGACGAACGGACCGTCGCGGTGCACTGCAACTGGATGAAGCCCGAGGATATCGAGCTTTTTGCCGATCTGGGCGTCCGCGTATCCCACAACCCGGCCAGCTCCATGAAGCTCGCCGCAGGGGTCGCGCCGGTTCCGTCGATGCTGGAAAAAGGCATCGCCGTCGGCCTGGGCACGGACGGGTCCGCCAGCAACAACGATCTCGACTTGTTTCAGGAAATGGATCTTGCGGCAAAAGTCCACAAAGCGACCCTTCTCGATCCCACGGTCATGAGCGCCGAAACCGTCCTGAAAATGGCAACCATTAACGGCGCCCGCGTTCTCGGACTGGATCGGCTGATCGGCTCCATAGAGGTGGGCAAACTGGCGGACATCATTATTCTGGATCTGAACCAGCCGCACCTGACGCCGCTTTACAACCCTTATTCCCAGATCGTTTACGCCGCGCGGGGGTCGGACGTAAAAACGAGCATCATCGGCGGAAAGCCGGTCATGGAAAACCGGCGCCTGTTGACCATGGACCTGCCGGCCGTGATGCAGCGCGTCCGGGCCATCGCGGCCAACATTCAGTCGGTGCATTCCTGAAACCGCCGGCGGCCCTTCTTCCGGCTTCTTTCCGGGAACCGGAGCGGCCTCTAGGGTTGTGAAGAAAATAATTTCAAATAGCGGCCGTAGCCTTCTTTTTCCAGATCTTCCCTGGGAATAAAGCGCAGAGCGGCGGAATTCATGCAATAGCGAAGACCGGCAGGCCCCGGGCCGTCCGGAAACACATGGCCCAGATGAGAATCCGCGTGTTTGCTGCGAACTTCCGTCCGGGTCGCAAAGAAACTGAGGTCCTCTCGGGTCGTGATATTGTCGGGCTCCAGCGGCCGCGTGAAACTGGGCCAGCCGGTACCGGAATCAAACTTGTCCAGCGAACTGAACAGAGGCTCCCCCGATACGACATCGACATAGATGCCCTCTTTTTTGTTGTGAACGTATTCGTTTTGAAAGGGCGGCTCCGTCGCGTTTTTCTGCGTGACGTCGAATTGCATCGGGGAAAGAGTCTTCCTCAGGGTTTGTTCGTCCGGTTTTCGGTAAGGCGTCGTCCCGTTGCCCTGATCTTTTTTCCAGACCTCCCGCAGAAACCCTTCCCGGCCGGAGCCGCTGCGGTAGGCTCTATAGCGCAGCGGATTCTTCGCATCATAGTCCTGATGATCATCCTCCGCCGGATAAAACCCCGTGAAAGGTTTCAGTTCCGTCACGACCGGTTTGGTGAATTTTCCCGACGCGGCCAGTGCCTGCAGAGCCCCGGCGGCTGTCTTTCTTTCCGTCTCGCCGTTGTAAAATATGGCGGTGCGGTAGCCGGGACCGCGATCGGCAAACTGTCCTCCCGCATCCGTGGGGTCAATATGCTTCAGAAAGTAATGGAGGAGCTGCTCGTAGGTCACCCTGCCCGGATCGTAATGAACCTGCACGGCCTCGAGGTACCCCTGGGCCGTGTAGGTCTCGTACGTTGGATTTTTCCCCGAGCCGCCGGCATAGCCCGACACAACCCGGATCACACCCGGCAGTTTTTTCATATCGGAAGCCACGCACCAGAAGCAGCCGCCGGCCAGCGTCGCCACCGCCGTATTTTTTGTTTGGCTCATGCCGTTCATCTTCCCCTCCACCGGCTGTGAATTGCCTCCCGGACAGGCCAGTGCAAAACACAGCAATCCTGCCGCAATCCATGCCTTTTTCATTTTATCCGCTCTGTCTTTTGAATTCCGTCATTCCTGAAATAGAGTTTAAGGACGGTTGGGGAAATGTCAAACCGGCCCCCCAAAAAAAAAGAGGCCCGTGAGCCTCTTTTTTTGCGCCGCCTGGGCAGCCGCTTTCCTCGAGCGGCCAGCCGAAGCGGTTCAGGGCGTCTGTCGAAATCGCTACTTCTTCTTTTTGGCTTCCGCCTTCTTGTCTTCCTTGACTTCAATCTTGGTCGCGGTCATCGTGTATTCAATCGTAACCTTGGAACCGACTTTCAAATCGCCGGTCACCTTGGTTGCGGCACTCTTGGCCACCTCCCAGTTGTCGCTGCCTTTCTTAACGACAATCACATCCCCTTTCACGTCCAGAACCGGCCCGGTCACCTGATAGGTTTTGGGCCCCGCGGCATAGGCAACTGCCGCAACCAGCAAAAACGCGCAAACCAATACCAAAACTTTCTTCATCGCTCCATCCCCCTTTGAATGTGTGAAACGCAACGTTTATTTGACGACAATGAAATTCCTGATCTCCTCGTACGTTTTACCCTTGATGCCCTTGATGTTCATGATATCCTCAATGTTCCTATAGGGTCTGCCGTCAATGATCGCTTTGGCCTTGACGGGTCCGATGCCGGGAAGCTTCTCCAGGGTTGCCTGGTCGGCCTTGTTGATGTTGACTCGGACGGCCGGATGCAGTTTTTCCCCGGCTGCTTTGTCGGCGGCTTGTGCGGATGACGCCGCCGTTCCCGCAATCAGGGCGGCGCAAAAAATCAAGGCGGCAAACGTGAA
>DAOTJI010000064.1:0-15669 GCA_035448625.1 Smithellaceae bacterium
CCATCTCTTTGCCATGCTCCGCGGAAGGGCTGCTCCGAGATGGCCGTGGATAACGTCAGCCCCCGATGATGACATCATCCGGAAGAAGAATTGAACCTTTAACCGTGCGGGCGGCAAATGCATTGCAATTACCAACAGTTCTTGACTTTTCAATCCTTTAAGATCAAAATTGTCACAACAGATCATTGAAGAAAGGGGGACATTATGAAGTACGGCGCAAGAAATCAGATTGTCGGAAAAGTGGCAGGCATCAAGAAAGGGACCGTCATGTGCGAGGTCAAGTTAAAGGATGTTGCCTGTGATTACATGGAATCGGTGATGACCATAAATTCCCTCAAAGAACTCGGGATTAAAAAGGGTGACAAAGTCAAAATTGTGGTCAAGGCGGTAAATGTCTTGCTGGTCAAAGAATGAAGCCGGATCGGCACATCATCATTCAGTAGCGGCGATTGAGTTGGGCATCAGTCGCCGTTTTTATTTGTTCGGTGTTTCGTCCTGATTGTCCCCAACCTTGCGAAAGAAGGGACGGATTGCGAAGGGAATGAGGAAAGCCAAAACGGCGATGACGAAGCCGATGATCAGTCCGCGGACATTTCCCCGAAGGATCAATTCACCCAGAGAACTGCCGAAAGCCACAAAGGCGACGCAGGCCGGGAGCATGAAAATGAATGTGCTCCACAGATAATGACGGAAGGGAATCGGCGTCAGGCCGAAAAGATAATTCAGCAGATTGAAGGGAAAAACGGGAATCAGGCGAGTAAAGGCTACAGCCTTCCAGCCGTGCCGGGCAACTTTATCCTGAAGCCAGTCCCAGCGTTCTTCCGGGACTTTGGCTTTAACGGCATTCTGAAACAGATAACGGGACAAAAAGAAAGGCAGGCAGGAGCCGATCGTCGCCCCGGAAATGGAAAAGATCACGCCCCAGACCGGTCCCCAGAAAAACCCCGCCGCGAGCGTCAGCGGAATGCTGGGCAGAAACAGCGACGGCGCAACGGCATAGATGCATAGAAATATCAGGGGCGCCGCAACAGGATAGCGTCCGAGGAGAGTCGTCAACGCCTCAGCTGAAAAGACATTCTGCTGAGTTAAATACACGCCGCCTAAAACCAGAGAAACGATGAGGATTCCCACTAAAAATTTTACCGTTTTGATCCTGGCTGTCATCGCCAGCATAAAGCGATTGGCCCACTGGGCAGGCATGGAAGCGACTTTCCCGCCGGGTGCCCGACCGCTCAGACCTTCCAGCAGATGGATCGATTTCACCCCCCGGTTCATAAACCGGTTCCGGCAGCCGAAGCAATAGGTGACAATCGTGCCTTCCTCTGCTTTTTCAATAATCTGATTCAGAAAGCGGTCGGCCAGCCGAGGAGCGGAGGCACTGACGCCGCCGCCGTTGCCGCAGCACAAAGCGGCGGGTGATTCGGAAGAACCAAATTGGGTGTCCGCCGCAGATATCGGGAGCTGACGGAAAGCCCCGTTTGCCTTCGTCATCAAATCATTCCAGCGTGAAGACGGGCAAGGGTGATGAAGATAGGCCGCTTGCGGCCAGTGTTTTTCAAAGAGCTCCGCGGGCAGCACATCGAGAATGAAAACAACTTCGATCTCTTCCAGATGTCCGGACAGAAGCTTGTAACAGTTGAGGCAGCCGGTGATCAACTGTTTGACGCCGTGATCATGAAGGTGCTTGTTGATGTCCTGCAAGGCCACCCGCGCGGTCTGAGTGTCTCCGAGTCCATAGACCGGATCATAGCAGCAATCGAGTGCCAGGCCGATCTTCCGGCGCAAACGAGCTTTCAGCGCGTTGCGAATCTTGCCGATCAGATCCGGACGGTTTGCGGCCAGAGCGCAGCCCGGCCAGAAAACCGTCCGGGCTTTTCCGTAAAAAGAAAAGGGGAACCCGTGCCCGGCTTTGGCAAATCCCCGCGCTCCATCCAGCGCCTTTTTCACCGGAAGAGGCGCCTGACCATCTCGAATCAATCGTTCCTTTGCTTCAAATAAAGCGGCAGAGGGCGACAGATCCAGGGGGCAGGCCAAATCGCACCGGCGGCAGGAGGTGCAATAAAAAGACACCTCCGGCCGCCCGGCGAGAATTTCATCCGGTGTTCCATACTCGGTCATGAAAGGGCAGGCATCCTTGCAGATGCCGCACCCTGTGCATGTCTCCTGAAAAGCATTCACGGATTATTTTACTTTCCCAATCGGGAAATCCGCTTCGGCCCAGGCTTTGATTCCGCCCGGATAGCGGTACACATTCTTATAGCCTAGCTTTACAGCCCACATGGCGCCGTTATGGCTCCGTGTGCATTTCACGAAACCGCAGTAGAATACGATCAGGCGGTCCTTGTCGGGTCCGAGGAGCTTTTCCAAGTCGGCTTTTGTTTTGTCGTCCAGCTTGGTCATCTCGGGAATCGGGAATTCCATCTGAACGGCGCCGGGAACGTGCTGTTTTTTGTAGCTGTCTTCAAAGGGCATGGTATCCACAATCAGCATGGCTTTTTTCTGATCAATCCATCCCTTCAACTCCTGTGTTCCCAGAACCTTATACCCCCCTCTCTGCACTTCCGCTAAAAAAGTCAGGGCGATCTTCTCCGTATCCAGTTCCTTGGTTCCCCAGGCCATGGCGCCTCCGGCCACACCCAATACCAGCAGGGCCGCAACCAAAACACTAAACAGTCTTTTCTTGAACTTCATACTTTCTTCTCCTTTCGTGTGTTAAATTCAATCAGGCTTCCTTTTGAAACCATCCGATCACTTTGGGCTCCTACTTCCTTTCACCGGCTTTTGTTGCAAACCATCGGGCGACATACAGATACGGCATCACAATGCCGATGAGCATCAGGTCGCGGTAAAATGCCGCACGCAAGCCCGCCTGTTTGTCCAGCTCTTCCGCGCCGAAGCATCCGCAATCGACGTTCAGGTCTCCCAAAACGCCGTAACCGAGAACAAAAACAAACATGATCAGCAGAGCTGTGATCAAGTGATGCCCCCAGATCCGGTCAAAAAGAAGAGCAATGCCTGCGATGGTTTCAATGATCGGCAAACCGATGGCCACGACAGGCAACAGGACTTCGGGAACGAGATCATAAGTTGATATCGTGGCGGCAAAGGCCTTGGGGTCGAAGAGCTTCACCACGCCGCCATAGATAAAAAGAGCGGCCAGGGCAAACCGGACAATCCGGTAAGGCCATGGATTGACGAGCAATTTATGAAAAAGAACTTTTATGCTTTCCAAGGCATTGTTATCGTTCATGGATGATCCCCGATGCGTGAATTAATTTCATGGTCTGCGACATCATGCCGTCTTTTTCGTTTCTCTTATAAAAATGCTTCAGGTCAACCGGCATGTCGATATCCGCCCATGTGTCGATCTGTGCGCATAGAAGCCCGGCATCGGCCGCCCGTTTGAAGGTTTTCTGTAAAACATTGTCCGTGCTCCAAGGAATGCCGTCAAAAAGCGACCTCTCTAATCCCGCCGGTCTGCAGCCGATGAGATAATAACCGCCGTCCGTGCAAGGGCCGAGAACAACATCCGCTGATTTGAGTTTGTCGAAGGCCTCTTTCACCAGTCGGGCCGGCAGGTCGGGACTGTCGCCTCCGATAAGCACACAGCGTTCAAAGCCCAGCGCAAAAACATCCGACAGGGCAAAGTACATGCGCTCGCCGATATCCTTCCCCCGCTGACGGATCAGGCCGATCCCCGGAAAATCGGGAAACACGGCATTCTCAGGTCCGGAGTACACAATAATCTTTTCGGCTTCGACTTCACGAGCCATCACCGACAGATCCGCGAGAAAGCAGGTATAGAGTTCGTATGTTAGATCCTGACCCAGCGCACCGGCGATGCGCGTTTTTACCGCGCCCCGTTCGGGATACTTCAAAAACAGGATGAGAACGTCTTTGTTCATTGCGCGGACACCTCGATATAATCAATGAAGCCTGCGGCCTTTTCGCCGGTGTTGTCCGCATCGCTCATGATCGCCAGGCTTGCTTCCGCCGGCGGATCGACCCCGAAGGCTTTGCGGTAATCCTCCAGCGCGTTGACCTTTTCTTCAATCCACTCACCGACCCGCTCGGGACCTTTCTGCAAGAGGATCATCTGCGTTTTTGCCGTGTAAGGATTCGGCAAAATGCGGTCGGGATATTTTTTATTCGCCCAGATGTAATTGAGGCTGCTGTGCGGCGGGTATTCGCCGTAAAAGAGCTTCAGGGCCTTATACTGGGCCCGCTCCCACGCACCGGCCTTGTCCGGATCATATTTAAACACCACATAGACGCGCAGCGGGTAGTCGTCGCCGGACTTCTTTTTTTCATCGCCCGCCCGGTAAATGTTGGAAACTTTCCATTTCCATTTGACAACCGGTGTTTTGTAGATATTGAAACTCCGGTTATAAATGATGCCGGACGCGGAGCGATCCGCCCGGGCAACCAGTACCTTCTTGCCGTCTTCGTTCTGAATGGTGTAGGTGCTGTGGCGCGGGATCTTCGGAAACGTCTGCGGTTTCCAGTTTTCCAGCGTGTTGAAGTCTTCGCGAAACCCCTGATCGGTCATCTGGGCGGCGAGAGGCGCGGCACTTACAAGCAGGAGTGTCGCTAAAATAATCAGATTTTGTTTCGTCATGAATCTCATGATTCTTTATAATAAAATTTCACGAGCCTTTCGGCCGGTATTCCCATCCAGTAAAGCGTCTGGAGCATCCAGTTTCTCAAAATGGCATAAAACACGCCGTCTTTCTCCCACTTGCGCGAAGACGTCATTACGGTCTGCGGCAGAATAATGATGCGCCTTCCCGTCCGCTTCACACGCTTCATCAGCTCCACGTCTTCCATGAGTGGAATCTCCTGGTAGCCCTTCATCTCCTCAAAAGTGCTGCGCAACATAAAAATCGCCTGATCACCGTAAGGCACTCGCGTCAGGCGGTGCTTGAAGGAAGCGCAACGGCCAATAATCCGGAAGATCCGCCGCCTGTTTTGAATGCCTAAATCAAAAGCGCCACCAATAAAACGTCTGTCGGCAAGAGCCCCGGTTATGCGGGCAAAAGATTTTTCCGGCATAAGTGTATCGGCATGCAGAAAAAGAAGAATATTCCCGGTTGCACGCGCGGCACCTGCATTCATCTGGCTTGCCCTGCCCTGCCTCGCAGTGAACTTTACAACACCCGAATCATCCATACACCGGATGGTATCGCCCGCCGGGTCGCCATCCACGACAATGACCTCATAAGGCACGCCCGCGGCGGCGTTTTTCAATGACTGAAGGATTTCACGGATTCGATCGCCTTCGTGAAGAACCGGGATCACAACGGATATTTTCATGCCGCTACGTTCCTGTGATCGCTCCCCGGCAAGATGAATCGCACCGAGCAGAGTTAAGAGTGAATTATGGACCGTAGAAATGAGATGGCCCATCCAGAACGCCACAGTTGCTTTCCTGAAATAAGGTGCGACATCCAGCAATCGTGTGCCCTCTGCCTGTTTCTGTTCTCTCTGCCGTATCCCGGGGATTGGCCCCCATTTCCGCCCAAAAGAGATTGGCCCCGGCTATTGCGCCGAGAGTGCAGGGTTCATGGGTACAGTTTCCCAAAACCGTTCTCGGAATGGACAAGCGCGTGACCGCCACGATCTGGGACATCCGCAGCTCGCTGATCATGCCATTTTTCGCCAGTTCCGTTCCTTTTATTGCAATCCGTCTCGCGGCGCCGCTATAAGCAGGATTGATTGATCCTGTATAAAGAATCATCTCGGCTATCTCTTCGTTCGTATGTTCCGGCCCCAGCGGCTCCACACAGGTGCCAACCTTCAGCCCGGCCTCCTGGAAATTCCGGATACTTTCCCGACGTCTCTCCGGAGGAATACCTGTGTCTGTTCCTTCACGAAGCCTCAAGGCATGATATACCCCAACAAACCCTGCTTCTTTCATTTTGAAGGCATTGGCGAGAGACTGGTCGCCCACATTGGCAATCAATATCGTTTGAGGTTTCAGATTTTTTTTAACTTCCTGAGAAATCTCCAGGAAGTGTCCGAAAGGATAATTGGCCGTAGTCATGAGGAAGATGGCATTAGCCCCTTCAGCCTCCAGTTGCCTGGCATTGGACACTGCCTCTTCCGGGGTAATTTGCGTTTCCTGATTGAAAATGCCGTTTGTTTCCGCAAAAGAGCAGAAAAGGCAGTTTCGGGGACAGGGGGCAAGATTAAGCGAAAACTGTGCATGCACTTCCGCCCGGTTTCCCGTAAGCTCCCTGGAGATGCGATTGGCTTCCGCCATGATCCGATATGTAACGGCTGAATGAGGAGGATATTTCAGACATTGAACAATCTCTTCTTTGGAAAAGACGCCTCCATCCCTTGATTTCTTAATAATGTCTTCCGCTTGCAAAATATACAATCCCTTCTGACAGATCACTACATTTTTACTTGCGGGTTAGTATCATTAAGTTCCCGTCTTCCGCAAATGAATAAAAGGAATAAAACCACCCTGATTATAACTATTATTTATTGGATATCTGTTGCCGAATCATATATCCATGCTTCCGTTAGATGAAAGGATCCATGGGGGTATTCATTAAGTGAGGTGTTCAAATGAGTGAGATAAAAATCGTCGACGCGACGGGACTGGCCTGTCCGCAGCCGGTCGTTTTGGCCAAGCAGGCCATTGAGGCCTGTGAACAGGTTCGGGTGATTGTGGATAACGACACGGCGCTGGAAAATGTAAAGCGCATGGGAACAAAACTGGGCTGTGAAGTGAAGGCTGAAAAGAAAAACGACGGCACTTTCGAAATTGATCTGAAACGAAAAGCAGGAGTCATCGAATCCAAAGAAGACTTTGTCCCGTCTTGTGCTGCGCAGGCTGTCTCGTCCGGACCTTTTGTCATCGCCTTTGCCGGAGACAAAATGGGACGGGGCAACGATGAACTGGGATCCGTTTTGATCCGCGCTTTTCTGGACACCGTGTGTATGCAAAAGGAAAGACCCGATGTTATGATTTTCTACAACACCGGCGTTAAGCTTACCGTCCAGGGATCAGAAGTTCTGGATGATTTAAAAGGGCTGGAGTCGCTTGGCGTGAAAATGCTGGTTTGCGGCACATGCCTGAACTACTTTGAGGTAAAAGATCAATTAGGGGTGGGGGTGGTTTCCAATATGTATGATATTCTCGAAACCATGAGCAAGGCCGGTCGATTACTGACGCCATGAACGCTCAGACACCCTATCATGTGATCCTCTTCAAGTCGGTGAGCTGCGTCCTGAAAGCGGAAAAAATTCTCAAAGCCCAAAAACTTCCACACAAGCTGATTCCCGTGCCCCGGGAAATCAGCCCGGAATGTGGTATCTGTCTGCGCTTCGAAGCAGCAATGCAGGATCAAATCAAAGCAGCGCTTGCGGACAAGGTGGACATCGAAGAGATCAGAATGATCGCCCGCTAACCAGGAAATACGCAGTTGCAGCCTTCCTGGACCGCCCCTTTTCTCTCTTCCTTCACGGGCCTTCGGCCCGTTTAAAAACCCATCAGAAAGGATTGAATTTGGTCGATGACCTGAGCGCCCCGCTCCGGATATACCCCAAAATATCCGGCCAGGACGGCCAGGGTCATGGTGATGAAAAAGGCGACGATCATTTTGATCCAATACAGAATCCCGCCGTCTTCCTCCCGGGGCGCAGATGCCGGCAGGGAGGCTTTGCGCTTTTCCGGCGGCGTCGGCTGCGTCGTATCTTCAAACCGGGCCATCGTTTCGATGCGGTCCAGAGGCACCGATATTTCTTCCTCCGCGGCAGTTGCGGCCGGTTCCTCCTGTCCGCGGGGCGCCTCAGCGAAAAGCGCCTGATCCGGCGACTCCGCCGGTTCCTCCGGCAGCGGGGATTCGGCCGCAGCGGAAAGCTCGGCCGCATCATTCGCCGACGGTGCCTCACCCAAGGCTTCCGGCATCCTGGAGGCAAACTCCGGTTTGTCTTGTGCCAGAACCTCGCCGGAGGTGAAAACATTTTCCTCGGGAAGTACGGCTTCATCGCCGGCAATGGCGGATAAAAATTCGTCCAGTTCCCGTTTCTCCCGTTTTAAATCGATCCACTCCGTTTTACCGGGCATTACAGATCCCCTTCCATCCCTGAATCCGCCCTTTTCTCTAAATGCTTTTGTGACCTTTTGCCTTCAAAAGGCGGATTTCCTCTTTGAGGACCGCGATCTCGTCCTGAAATGATTTTTTCATCTCCGCGAGCGCCAGAGCATACGCTTCATGCGGCGGCAGATCTTTCATCGCCTCGGCCAGCCGCAGGGCGTCGCGGCTCCCCGCGGAAGGCGTCTTGTCCTCCACTACCCGAATGCGGGCAACCGGCATTTCTTCCATCAGGGCGTTTTTGCGCGGCCTGTCGCCGGACGGTTCCGTTTCCCTGCCCCTTTCGCCGTCCGTCAAGCCTTCCGGGACTTCGGATTCAAAGCGTTTCTCCAGATCGGCGCTTTCCACCCACGATTGATATTGCGCGATGCTTTCCTTTAAAAAGTGGCGCCTGGTTTCTTGCGCCATTTCCACCCCTCCTGCGATCAGTTCCAGGCGGCTGTATACTGAAAAAAGCAGTTGAAGCGCATCACTGCCGGAACGGGTGCCTTTAACCCGGACGTACCTTCCCGCAAAACGCAAAATGCGCAATAATCCCTGGCAGATAGGATCGTCTTCGTAGACCCGGTCCAGCCTGCGGACTTCTTCGTCCAGCCGCTCCAGACCGGAATCGCTCATTCGGGTCTCCAGGGAAACAACAATTTTTTGCAGATTTTTTAAAGGAAAGTCCGGAAGGGCTGACGAAAACAGCGTGAGGTCCTCGGAAAGGTTTTCTTCTTTTTCGCTTTCCCCCCGTCGAGTGCCGGCCGCCGGCTCTTTCCAATCATCCGACTCCGCCTGGGCAGGCGATGCCTCTTCGCCGAAAATGGCATCAAAACGCTTGTCGATTTCCGAAAGAAACGCAGATCGATCCCCCGCCGGGGCCGGATCGGGGGGGAGCTTTCCGGTTTGAGAAAAAACGGAATCATCCCGAAGGCCTTCGCCTGTTGGTGTTTCTTGAACGCTGTCGGGATCCGTTCTACGGACCGGCTTGGAATCCGTCCCGAAAATGCTGTCCAAACGGCTTTCTACGGCTTCAAGAAATGATGACTCTTCATGACTGGCCATGGGTACGATCACTCCTGTATTTTCGGGAATGCCGGCGATTCTCCGCTTCAAAAACGGCACGGCATTACCGATTCGCTTCCTACCAGATCATGCGTTCATTCGCAAGACCGCAAAGAAACCGGAAGGGGGCCGCCCGTATGGAGTGATCTTGTGGACGAATGAGCGTTGATCCCCTACTCCTTGAGATAAAATTGCAGTTTCAGACCCGCGACTTCCACCAGATCCCCGTCTTTGAGATCGCAGCGGCGGTCAATGATTTTGCCGTTGACCTTGAGTTCCTTGCCGCCGGCCGGGGTTATAAAGTAGCCTTCTTTCCTGCGGTTGACCATGGCCGCCAATTTGGGCGCAAACAGCCCCTTCAATTTGATGGCCGACCCGTCTTCCTTTCCGATGGCGGACACTCTTTCCTTCAGTTCGTATTCTTTCTGCTGGGTCGATCCTTCCAGAACCACGAAGCCGCCCAGCGGCTCGGGAAGGTTTTTGTCCGCGGCCGCGATGATTTTCTTCTGGTCATCCGGCGCAATCACCATGGTTTCATCCATGGAGCGGCCCCGCACGGCGAAGCCCTTGGTTTCCTGTGACCGGTTTTTTTCCGAAGTGACATTCAGGGTGTGCACGCCGATCAGAATCACGTCGCCGTTGAACAGCTCCGTTTTGGAGATTTTCTGGCCGTTCACAAAGGTGCCGTTCAGGCTGCCCAGATCCTCCAGCACGAGCCGGTCTCCTTCCATCGTGATGGAGGCGTGGTGCCCGGACACCGCCTGATTGTCGATGACGATGTCGTTGTCCGGCTTGCGGCCGATCGTCGTCGACTCCTTGTCCAGCGCGATTTCCTTGACGGCGGCTTCTTTGTATTTCAATAAAACTTTTGCCATATATCACCTCCGGAAAAATTCCATGAATTTCATCAATGCCGAATACCACTTTTCCTTCCAAACATAGCCGATCACAACGGTAATGTTGTCTTTCCCGCCGTTTCGATTGGCGGCGTCAATCATGGATTCACAGGCGGCGGAGCCGTTCTGGGCAGAAGAAATCATGTCGAGCGCGTCGTCGTCCGTCACCATATTACTGAATCCGTCCGTGCACAAGAGCAAAATATCGCCGTCCATCACGGTCAGTTCATCGAGATCCGCTTCGATTTCCGGCTGAATCCCCAGCGCTTTCGTGAGAATATTTTTCATCTCCGACCGGTCGGCTTCTTCCTGAGTGATCAGATTGCGCTTCACCTGTTCCTGCACCATGGAATGATCGTCCGTCAGCTGGTCTATGCTGCCGGCGCGGATCAGGTACGCCCGGCTGTCGCCGATGTGGGCGATGCTCAGTTTGCGGCCGGTGAGCAGCACCGCCACGATGGTGGTTCCCATTCCCTTGAACTGGGGGGAGCTCTGGGCGACTTCATAAACGGCCTGATTCGCCAGACGGATGGCGCAGCCGAGCCGGTTGGTGGCCTCGGAAAACGATGGATCCGGGCTGCCGATGATTTTTTGCGGCCCCTGAAAATAATCCCGGATGAGACTCACCGCAAGACCGCTGGCCTTCTCTCCGGACGCGTGGCCGCCCATGCCGTCGGCCACAACCAAAAGCCCCATCTTCTCATCCAGATAAAAATTGTCTTCGTTGTTGGCTCTGACCAACCCCTGATCGGTTTTCCCGCAAGCCGTAAGATTCAAGGAAGCCTCCTTATTTCAAACAGGCCAGCAAATCATCCGCCAGTGCTTTCCCGGTCTGGTACCGGGCCTCCACATCCTTGGCCAGCAGCTTTTCCACAATCCGGGCCATGGCATCCGGAAGGTCGGGAGACAGTTCCTGAATGGCCTGCGGCGCAGTGGTGGTGATATTATACATCAGTGTGGCAATGCTGTCGCCGTTGAACGGTTTTTCTCCCGAAATCAACTCGTAGAGCACCACGCCCAGGGAAAACAGATCGGATCGTCCATCCACCTTTTTGCCGGCAATCTGCTCCGGCGACATGTAGCTGGGCGTCCCGAGGACCACGCCGGTCTGCGTCTTCGACGTGGCCATCACGCGGGCGATGCCGAAATCCGCAACCTTAACCTCCCCGTTGTTCAGAATCATGATATTGGCCGGCTTGATGTCGCGGTGCACGATGCCGTTGGCGTGGGCATAATCCAGGGCCGATGCGACGGCGGAAACGATCCGCACGATTTCCGGAACCGGCAGCAGATTTTCCTTTTTGGTGTATTTGGCCAGATCCGAACCGTCCAAGAGTTCCATGGCCATGTAGGCAATGTCGTAGTCCTCACCGACATCGTAAATGGTCACGATATTCGGATGGGACAACTTGCCGGCCGCTTCCGCCTCCCGGAAAAATCTTTTCTTCACTTCGTCGATCTGTTCGGCGTCAATCTCCTCGTAACGCAGCGTCTTGATGGCCACTTCCCGGTTGATGCGCGGGTCTTTGCCCAGGAACACCGTACCCATGGCGCCGCGCCCCAGTTCCTTGACGACTTCATAACGCCCCAGGGTCGGCTTGACTTCGGTGTTCTCCATGATGACCGTCGCTTCCTTTTTGGCCCCGGAAAGACCGAAAATCATCGTTTCCCCGGCTGTCGTCAGCTTTTTGATGCGGTCGTTGATGTCCTTGAAATCTCCGGCCTGGGCGATGTGCTGGTATACCGCCACCGCCTTATTGAACATCCGCTTTCGCTCGAAATCGAGGCCCAGATTGTAGAGCAGGTCCTTCACGGACTCGTCCTCCACGGGGCACTTACGGAATTTGTCGAACGCCATGTCCAGCAGTCCCTGACCCTGGAAGGACAGCCCGAGCATTTTGTTGGTTTCGACGCTGTCCGCTTCCATGCGATCCTTGTCCTTTTCCGTGAGCAGATACCGTTTGGAGACGATCACGATGTAGCCGACGAGCAGCAGCAGCGCCGGATACATCGCCTTGACCCAGTACCCGTAGGCGGCAAAAAGGTAAATCGTCGCCGTCATCCAGACCAACAGAAGAACCAGAGAAACCGCCGCGCTGATCCCGGCCTTGATGTGCGGAATGACCAGCGCGACGTAAAGGCCGAAGAGCAGGATCACGATGAGTTCCAGCGTGAGCGCCCAATCCGGACGTGTAATGTGGTCGCCGTTGATGATGTTGTCGATTACGTTGGCGATGACGGTTCCGGACGGCACATTGACGGCGACCGGCGTGACCTGCATCGTGCCCAGCCCCGCCGCGGAGAGCGCGATGATCACAATCTTGTCCTTGAATACATCGGGCGCGATCTTTTTATTGACGACATCAAAATACGAATAATAGGGAATCCTCTCGTTGAAACTGATCAGCATCCGGTTGTTTTCATAAACCGGAATTTTCTTGCGGCCGAAGGTGATATTTTTTCCGAGGCGTATCTGTTTCAAATCGTAATTGAGGTATTTCAAGGTCAGCTGCAGGGCGAACGAAGGAAAGAGCTTTTCTTCAAAATTGATAAACAACGGCTCGCTGCGCACCGTGCCGTCGGCATCCGAAAAAATATTGATGTGCCCCAATCCCAGGGCGCCCGAAGCAAATTCGGGAATGGGCGGAACCATGGCCCGCGCGGTGATGCTGTCGTCCACACCGGCCGGAGAAATGGAGTTTCTCAGCAGATCGGGCGAAAGATTCGAGGCGGTTCGTCCCGTCGGCGGACCGGGAACAAAAAACAACGGCAGGACGACATTTTTGCCGGCAGAGATCGCATTGGCCAGAATCGTGTCATTGTCGAGCCTTTTTTCGGATTCTTTGAGCGCCGTCAAAACATCCGAAAGCGCCTGCTTCTTGGGATCCGGCCTGCTCTGGGCGGCGGCTTTCCGAGACGCGGGCGGGTTCGCTTCGGCGGCTTGAGGCTCAGCCGGCTCCGGTTCTCCTTCTATGGACCGGATCAGGTTGCGCACCTCGACGAGCCCCTGGTTGACGTCTTTTTCCGAGTAAATGATGTCCAGGCCGATGACTTTGACCTGGTAGGATTGCAGCAGTTCGACCATTGAGGCGATATGAGCGCGGGGCCAGGGCCACCGGCCCAGGTTGGCAATGCTTTGTTCATCAACGGCAATGACGGCGACCGGAGCCTTCGAGGATGTTACGCGTAAACTGGCCCGCAAGTCATAAAGGCCGTTTTCGAGCGTTTCGAGAGGACCCCACGAGAGAAGAAAGAAAAAAAGCGTCAGCAGCATTAAAACGACGCCCAGAATAAAATCGGAAATCATCGACTTGGTAATTTTCTTCATGCCCGATCCTTTTCACAAGAAAGTGAATCACCGCATTGAAAATTATAACGTAAGGGATGAGTTCTTCTTTTTACGGTTGAAGTATAGGGGGCATGTCCTCCTATGTCAAGAAAATAATGACTCTTTTCCCTTTTTCATCCATGCATTGCAAGGGCCGGGAGGCTTCTGGTCGGCCATGGAAAACGGGACATAGTAAATCGAAAGGCATCAGGACTTACAGACGGCTTTGCACAGCAAATCGCCGTGTGAATCGGGAACAATCTTTCTCCATCCGGAGGCATCGGTTTTATACGGCGTGCGCAGAATGGATCCGTCCTTGGCCCGGAACATCAACCACATAATATCCTTCCATTCCGGATCATCCTTATCGTAGCCGGAGAGCAATATTTTGCCGCTTGAATCGTATAAAACGACAATGGAAATCTTGTATTTTTTGTTGGCGCAGTCAATGATCTCGAGATTCCGGACGATGGATAAGGCTGCCAGGTCTGCGGGCAATGACCCGTCTCTGGTTTTCGGCTGTATCTTATTCTTTCTGAACGCGTCGTTAAAAAGCGCTCCGTCCCATATTTTCAGGAGGTGCCGTTTTTCGTCTTTTTCGATATTTGCCTGATCGTACAAATACATTCCGTCTTCATCCGCGTGATAGACGACCCAGGCCGGCGGATTCATCACCTTGCAGCCCGAAAAAAAGGCAATCATCGTGATCAGCAGGAAGACCGTTTTCGCTGTCCGCTTCATAAGACCGCTTTGAACAAAATGGTAATAAAGTATTTTTCAGTAATTGCGAATTTATTGAACACTTCCGAGAGAATTTTGCAAGGATTTTTAAGCTTTTTCCGCCGGAATTTTTCCTGAAAACAAAAGAGTGTTTTGGAACAGGAGCGTTCCGGACGATTCTGACGAAGGCCATGATTTTCTTGACAGGCCAAACCGGTTTCCTGTACTCTTCTTTCACCCATCATCAGACAACGGAAGGAATGAAGCAAATATGAAAGCGCTTTATTTCGACAACAGTCTTCCGCGGATCGTCATGGTTCAGGCCGCATCCCTGCTGTACCGGCATGCCGCTCTTCTGCCCTTTTCGCCGACGCACTACGCCGAGGTGCCGGAACCGGAAATTCCCAACCCCCGCTGGCTCAAGGTGCGGAATCTGGCCTGCGGCCTGTGCGGCACGGACATCCACTTCATGTTCATGGAAATGGATCCCAAGTGCTTTCCCGCCGCAACCCCGGGCATCGCCCGGAAGTACCTGGGCCATGAACTGCTCGGGGAAGTGATGGAAACGGGAAATGAAGTCGCCGGATTTCAGAAAGGCGACCGGGTTTGCCTTCGGATCGACTGGCCGTCCTGCTTTCAGATGGAACTGGACCCGATGTGTCCGCAGTGCGCCCGGGGAGAATACATGCTCTGTCAAAACCTGGGAGCAAGGGCTCTGCCGCTGACGGATGTGGGCGGCGGATTTTCCCCGCGGATGGTCGTGCACAAAACACAGCCCTTCAAGGTTCCGGACAATCTGTCCAATGACGAGGCCCTCCTGCTGGAACCGATGGCCTGCGCCGTGCATGCGGTCCTGAAGCATCCGCCCGCGGCGGGAAACCGCGTGCTGGTCGTCGGATGCGGCACCATCGGGCTCTTGACCGTCGCGGCGGTGAAGGCCCTGGCCAAAGATGCGGAAGTGACCGCCCTGGCTCGGTATCCCTTCCAGGCCGACATGGCCCGTGCGCTGGGCGCGGACGAGGTCATTACGGAGCGGCAGGACCCTTACCGAAGCATAGCCGAACAAACCGGCGCAAAGTACTTCGAGGGGTATTTCGGCAATCGAATCCTCCTGGGAGGGTTCGACGTGATCTTTGACTCCATCGGGAATGACGGAAGCCTGAACAACTCACTGCGGTGGGCGCGAAGCCGGGGCACGGTCGTGATTGTGGGCGTCAACTTCAAACCCGGGAAAATCGACTATTCGCCGATGTGGCACCAGGAACTGCACGTCACGGGCATCAATTGCCACATTCTACAGGAAGGGTCTCTTCCCTCCTCCTTCGACATCGCCGCGCAAGTGATTGCGGATAGGCGCCTGCCCGTCAGCAAACTCATCACCCACCGGTTTCCCATGGACCGCTGGCGGGATGCCGTAAAAACCTTTCTCTCCAAGGGCACCCAAGGGGCGATCAAGATCGTCCTCGAACATCCTTCCGCCTGAGCGCCGACCGGCTCCGGATTCGGCCCGGAATTTGCGAGAAGTGGGAATATGGTGCGAATTTTTGCCTAGAAAAAGAAAAAGGGCGTT